>NZ_CP132204.1:4028425-4338304 GCF_030718995.1 Arthrobacter oryzae | reverse complement strand
GAACCGCTGCTCATAGACGCCATTACCGGCATGTTCGGCAAGGACCCGGCAGGCAGTGCTTCCTACGGCCGGATCGTCGATGACCGGCACTTCGAACGGCTCGCAGAACTGGCGGACGGCACCGCAGTGGTCCATGGCGGCCAGCGGGATCCCGAAAGCCGGTACTTTGCCCCGACCCTGCTGCGGCCCGCACCGGGTGACGCCGTCCTGGATGAGGAAATCTTCGGCCCGTTGCTCCCGCTGGTGCCCGTGTCCGGAGTGGACGAAGCGATCCGGATGGTCAACGCGGGCGGCAAGCCGCTGGCTGTGTACGTTTTCAGTGCGGACGACGGCGTCCGTGGATCCTTTGCGGCGGAGACGTCGTCCGGGGCCCTGGTGTATGGAGCGCCGGCGGCGCACCTCGCGGTCCCGGGCCTCCCGTTCGGCGGGGTCGGCGGCAGCGGCATGGGTGCCTATCACGGCGAACATTCCGTGCGGACGTTTTCGCACGAACGGGCCTGCATGGATAAACCGATGTGGCCGGACACCCTGCGCCTGGCCTATCCGCCCTACGGAACGGCGAAGGACGCGCTGGTGACCGCCCTACTGTCATTGGCGGCGCGGGCGCCCGGACGTTCCAAGGCCCGGCGCGCGAAGGCCCGTGGTTCCCAGACCCGCTAATTCTTGCGGGTGGTCCCCAGGCTGTGGAGCGTGTCCGCCAGGAGCTCGACGAACAGCTGGACCCGTGCCGTCTGCTTGTCATTGATGAGCAAGGCGAATACGTTCCTGGCAAGCCTGATTTCCGGCACATCGAGGACCACCACGCCGGCAGGACGGTGCCGCAGGGCAAGCTCGGGGACCAGGGCGGCGCCCAGCCCCGCCGCGGCCATTTCGAGGCTGGCGTGGAAGTCGTCGCTGTAGGCCACCACCCGGGGGTGCAGGTTGCAGCTGGCGAACAGCCGTTCGATAACCGTCGCATCGCTGGTGCCCGGGTGATGGACGATCCAGGGCATGTCGGAGAGGTGGTCCGCAGCGACTTTGGCGTCGGCACGGAAACCCCAGGCCGCTGGCAGCACCACGCGGAATTCGTCGTCGCCGATCCATTGCCGGTTAACAGTGTGGGGCCAGGCCAGGCCGGACTGTCCCACCTGATAGACGAGCGCCACATCGAGTTCGCCGCCGGTGCGCAGCCCCTGGATGGTCTGCGAGGGCTCCGCCACGGACACCCTGAGGTCGATGCCGAGGTCTTTCCACTTCGGGTTCTGCAGGATCCGGGGCAGCACATACGTGGCCAGGCTGGGGAAAATTCCCAGCCTCAGTTCCTGGTGCGTGGCGTTGTGTGTCCTGGAGGCAGCGGCCATCAGGGCCTCGATGTCCGTGAGGACCTTGGCCGCATGCCGTGTCATCACCAGGGCGGCTTCGGTGGGCTGGATGCTTCGGGCCGAGCGCTGGAAGAGATCCACGCCGGTGTCCCGCTCCAAAGCGGACATCTGCTGCGAAACGGCGGAGGCCGTATAGCCCAGCCGGTTGGCGGCCGCGGCGAATGAACCGAGGCGGGTGACCTCCACGAGCGTCCGCAGATGAACAGGGTTGATCAATGGTTGCCCTTCGCCGTGGAAAATCCCGCTTCATTGTGGCATATCGCCCCGCGGCCCCGGAATGTCGCCACGGACCGGTCCCGCTCATGGGGAAGAATCGCGTCAAGGCGCCCGGCTGTAATTCGTAGTCATCCGGGCGCCCTTCGGTGACGAATTGCCCATAAGACGATTCATCAGGACGATTCAGGCGAAGCCAACAGGAGCAGATCAGTGTCGCAAGCAGCAACGATTCCGGACGGCAGGCGGGTAGCCGTCATTGGCAGCGGCGTGGCAGGGCTGACCGCAGCCTATGTCCTGAACCAGCGGGACAACGTCACCCTCTTCGAGGCCGACTCCCGGCTGGGCGGCCATGCGCACACCCATGATGTACCGCAGGCGGACGGCCCGGTCCTGGGCGTGGACACGGGTTTCATCGTGCACAACGAACGCACCTACCCGACGCTCCTGCGGCTCTTTGCGGAGCTGGGCGTCGAGACGCAGGACTCCGAAATGAGCATGTCGGTCCGCTGCGACGGCTGCGGCCTCGAATATGCCGGTGCCCGTGCCAGGGGGCGCGGCATCATTCCACGGCCCTCCACCCTGCTGCGCGGCCGGTACCTTCTGATGCTTCTGGAAGTGACGCGCTTCCACCGCCGGGCCCGCGCCCTGCTGGCCGGGGCGTCGAAGACTGCTGCCGGCGGCGGGGAGCCGGAGCTGACGCTGGGGGAGTTCCTCGCCCGTGAGAAATTCAGCGGCTACTTCATCTCGCACTTCATGACCCCCGTCGTGAGCGCGGTGTGGTCCTGCGACCCCACCACGGCGCTGGCCTACCCTGCCCGCTACCTGTTCACCTTCCTGGCCCACCACGGCCTGCTTGGAGTGTCCGGATCGCCGCAATGGCGGACGGTCAAGGGCGGTTCCCGCACGTACGTGGACAAGCTTGCCGCGACGCTGCCGGACGTCCGGCTGTCCAGCCCGGTCACGTCGGTGCGCCGCCGTGCGGAGGGCGTGGAACTGACCACACCGCACGGAACGGAGGCCTTCGACGCCGTCGTTATTGCCACGCACCCTGCGCAGGCGCTGCGCCTGCTCGCCGATGCCTCCCCGGAGGAACGCGAGGCGCTCGGCGGGATGCCCTACTCGGTCAACCAGACACTGTTCCACCGCGACGACGCTGTCCTGCCGCGCAGCGCCAATGCCCAGGCGTCCTGGAACTACCGGCTGCCGACCTGCGACGCACGCCCGGACAAAGTGCTGGTCAGCTACGACATGACGAGGCTCCAGCGCCTCGAGCCTGCCGACGGCGGACGGTACATCGTGAGCCTGGGGGAGTCCGAACTCATTTCCGATGGAACCGTGCTGGACCGGATGGTTTACGAACATCCGCAGTACACGCCGGATTCGCTCCGGGCGCAGCAGCAGATCCTTGCCCTGGGGGACGGGCGCCTCGCCTTTGCCGGCGCTTACCACGGCTGGGGCTTCCACGAGGACGGCGCACTCTCCGGGGTCAAAGCGGCCGCCCGGCTTGGCCGGGACTGGGAGCAGCGGGGCGCAGCAGCCGGTGCCCTCCTCCAAGGCGTTGCCGCGGAGGGCGCCTGATGAAAACCCGGGCTGCCATCTACCGCACCTCCATCGCACACGTACGGCGTACTCCGCTGCACAACGCGTTCACGTACCGCAGCTACAGCTGGTACGTCGACGTCGACCGGTTGCCTTCCCTGCCCTGGCCGCTCCGGCCGCTCGCGGACTTTCGCGCCTCGGACCACCTCGGCGACCCGGAAGGCACGCTCCGCGGCAACGTGGAACGGTTCCTGCGGACCCGCGGGATAGAGCTCGACGGCGGCAGGATCACCATGCTGGCCAGCGCCCGGGTGTTTGGCCACGTGTTCAACCCGCTCACCCTCTTCTGGTGCCATGGCGCCGACGGGGACCTGCGCTGCGTCGTCGCTGAAGTTCACAACACGTACGGTGAACGCCACTGCTATCTACTCGAAACGGATCACGCCGGCCGGGCCAGTGTTCCCAAAGCGTTCTACGTTTCCCCGTTCAACGACGTCGAAGGCCAGTACCGGATGAAACTCCCGGAACCGGGGGAGCGGCTGGCGGTATCGATCGTGCTGGAGCGCGAAGGGCAGAAGCCCTTCATCGCAACCGTCGACGGCGAACGCCGCGAGGCGTCCCTGCCGGCCGTCCTCTCCGCCGCGCTCGCGGTCCCGCTGGCGCCGCTGCGTGTCTCCGCTCAGATCCGCTGGCAGGGAATCAAGCTGTGGGCACGCAGGCTGCCCGTCATCAAAAGACCACACCACCCCTCACAGGAGGCAGTACAGTGACCATCACCGAAGCAACCGGATCCGCTGCGGGCCAGCCTGCGAACCCGCGTCCCGCCCCGGCCCGGACCGGCCGCGGCCTCGGCAGCACAGTTGCCGGCAGCACCGTGCCCTACAGCGTTCCGCAGCCCCCTGCCGTGATTGACGCCGCCATCTGGCCCAGCATCGCCACCACGCCGGACAGCCTCAAAGCCCGGGTGGCGGGACGGGTTGCGGATGCAATCTTCAAGGCCGCCGTCCGCACGCTTCCCCTCGAAGTCCGCTACCCGGACGGCACCGTCCTTGGAAAGGCAGCGGCCGGCCCGGCATCCGAACCCGGGGCTCCCTACCCGGTCATGACCCTGAACCGGCCGGAGGCTTTCGCCTCCCGGCTCGGCGACGGCGGACTAATCGGCCTGGGCGAGTCCTACATGGCCGGAGACTGGGACGCGGACGACCTCACCGCGGTCATGGAAGTCTTTGCGGCCAGGGTGGGAACCCTCGTGCCCGAGCCGCTGCAGAAACTGCGGGCCCTGTACCTCCCGCGCCAGCCGCGCAGGGAACGCAACACCGAGCAGAACACGCGTTCCAACATCTCCCGGCACTACGACCTCTCCAATGAGCTCTTTTCCTCCTTCCTGGACAGCACCATGACCTACTCCAGTGCGCTTTTCCCGGAGAGGGGCGAGGCGCTGCGGACCGTTGCCTGGGACGGATTCGCTGCCGCGCAGCAGGCAAAGATCGACCGTCTGCTGGACAAGGCCGGTGTCAGCGAGGGAACGCGCGTGCTGGAAATCGGAACCGGCTGGGGCGAACTTGCCCTGCGTGCCGCTGCCAGGGGTGCCACCGTCTATTCGGTCACGCTGTCCAGCGAACAGCAGGAACTGGCCCGCCAGCGTGTGGCCGAGGCCGGCTACGCCGACGCCGTCACCATTGAGCTCAAGGACTACCGGGCCGTGGAAGGGGAGTACGACGCCGTCGTCTCGGTGGAAATGATCGAGGCCGTCGGTTACGAATACTGGGCCACGTATTTCCAGACGATCGAGCGCGTCCTGGCTCCCGGCGGCAAGGTAGCCATCCAGGCCATCACCATCGCCCACGACCGGCTGATCGCCACCCGGACCAGCTACACCTGGGTGCACAAGTACATCTTCCCCGGCGGCGTCATTCCATCCGTCCGGGCCATCGAGGAAATCACCGAGAAGCAGACCGGTCTCCGGGTCCGCGAACGCCTCGCGATGGGCGAACATTATGCGCAGACACTGCGCCTCTGGGAGGAGCGCTTCATGTCGCGCGCCGACGAGGTTGCGGCCATGGGCTTCGACGCGGTCTTCCAGCGGATGTGGCTGTTCTACCTCTGCTACTCCAGGGCGGGCTTCGAGACGGGCTACCTTGACGTCCAGCAGATTGTCCTGGACCATGCGGCTGCCAAGCGTGCGGCCGGCGGAGCCGCAGTATGACCCCGCCGCTCGCGAGCACCATTGCCGAGGTCCTGCACCCCGTGGTCGGCGGGGAACTACCTGTCCGGCTCAAGGTGTGGGACGGCAGCGAGGCGGGCCCTTTCGGCGCACCGGTGGTCCGGCTGAATTCCCCGGACGCCATCCGGAGGCTGTTGTGGGCGCCGGGCGAGCTCGGTGCAGCACAGGCCTATGTCACCGGAGAACTGGACGTCGACGGCGACCTCAACGCAGCGCTCGAGCACCTCTGGAAGGTGGTGCGGGACCGCGAACTTTCCGGCATCAGGCCCACCCCCGCCGTCCTGGCAGGCATGGGCAGGATTGCCAGGGCCGCCGGTGGCCTCGGCACTCCGCCGGAGCCGCCGGCCAGCCAGGCCCGGGTCAAGGGAAAACTGCACAGCCTCCTGCGTGACCGTGCCGCCATCAGCCACCACTACGATCTCAGCAATGAGTTCTACGGCCTGATCCTGGATCCGCAGATGGCGTACTCCAGCGCGTACTGGACTGACTCCACAGAGACCTACGGCCTCGAGGACGCCCAGCGGGACAAGCTGGACCTCGTCTGCCGGAAGATCGGCCTCAAACCCGGGATGCGCCTGCTGGATGTCGGCTGCGGGTGGGGATCCCTGAGCTTGCATGCTGCGCAACACTACGGCGCCGACGTCGTGGGCGTGACCCTGTCCAGGGAACAGAAGGCGTTCATCGACGCCCGGATCCGAGATCGCGGCCTGGAGAAGACCGGGTTCGCCGGCCGCGGGTCACAGGGAACAGTGGAGGTCCGGGTCCAGGACTACCGCGAGATTCCGGACGGCCCGTTTGATGCCGTTGCTTCCTTGGAAATGGGCGAACACGTGGGCCAGCGAAACTACCCGGTGTACGCCGCGGCGCTGTTCAACAATGTGGTTCCCGGCGGCCGGGTGCTGGTTCAGCAGATGTCCCGGCGCGGAAAGCACCCCGGCGGCGGGCCGTTCATCGAATCCTTCATCGCCCCGGACATGCACATGCGTCCGGTCGGCGAGACCCTGGGGTTCCTGGAGGACGCGGGGTTGGAAGTCGAGGGTGTGGAGGCGTTGCGGAAGGACTACGTGCGGACCCTTGAAGCCTGGTACGCCAACTTCGAGCAAAACCAGGAAGCCGCCGTCGACATGATGGGGGAGGAGATAGCCCGGGTCTGGAGGCTGTACCTCGTTGGTGCCCTGCGCAGCTTCGCCGAGGGCAGGATGGGCGTGGAACAGATCCTCTGCAGCAGGCCGCCTGCCCGCAGCTGACCCGGAGACCGCAACTCCGCCTCGACACGACGTTCCGTTCATCACATCGGGGGCCCTGAAACTTCGTTCAGGGCCCTTTTGTGTGCCGTCCGACACGCCTGCCGCGTTGGTGCGACACGCCGTCTGCCGGGCGACACGCGGGGCGATTAATTGTGGCTAACTACTCCACAGGGTGTGGATTTCGTCCTCGAAAACAGCTGAAACACGGACATTTTTCACCTGCCCGCCTGTGGATTAACGGTGCATTAAATGACATACTTGTAATACATCATGTTGGGGTCCTCATCGGGGCCGTGCACTACATGTAGTATCGACATACAGATTGAGCGGGACGCAGGACCGGTATCGGATGAGGGGTTTCAGTTCCGGGCAGTGTCTACCGCAACGATGTACCAGAGACTTCAAAGCAGTGACTTCAACAAAAGGGGACAGGAACCATGACCGTTACGGTTTACACGAAGCCGGCCTGTGTTCAGTGCAACGCAACGTACCGCGCGCTGGACAAGAAGGGCATCACCTACCAGAGCGTCGACATCTCCCAGGACGCGGACGCCCTTGAGCGACTGAAGGCCCTCGGCTACATGCAGGCTCCCGTTGTGGTCACGGACCAGGACCACTGGTCAGGCTTCCGCCCGGACAAGATCGAAGAGCTGGCGCTGAGCGCCGCTGCTTCCGTGGCCTAGGCTGCATCCGCCGTTTCCGGCAAAGAACTTTACGTAGATGAGGTGACTCCCATGGCAGCGCCGGCACTTGCCGATGCGCCGCTCGCAGCAGACGCTGCGAACACGACGCCCATGACCCGGACCTCCAGCCACCTCATCTATTTTTCCTCGGCCTCCGAGAACACCCGGCGCTTCGTTGAGAAGCTGGGCCGGGATGCCTCCCGGATACCCCTGCATCAGCGTGAACCTGAACTCGTGGCCTTAGAGCCCTTCGTCCTGGTGGTTCCCACCTACGGGGGGACCGGCGGCGAGGGATCAGTGCCGAAACAGGTGATCCGGTTCCTCAACAACCCGCAGAACAGGGCCCTGATCCGTGGGGTGATCGGCGCAGGAAACACGAATTTCGGGGACAACTACTGCATGGCGGGTGACATCATCGCCTTCAAATGCCAGATACCCCACCTCTACCGCTTCGAACTTATGGGGACGCCTGAAGACGTCCGCCTGGTAAATCAAGGATTGGACAAGTTTTGGACACTACTGTCGCAGACACAGAAGTAACCATGCCCGCCGTCGAGAAGGCCGCAGAGAAGCCCGCACTGCCCGCCGCCTACAAGGGGCTGGGCTACCACGAGCTGAACGCCATGCTGAACCTGTACGGACCGAACGGTGAAATCCAGTTCGAAGCGGACCGCGAGGCCGCGCACCAGTACTTCCTGCAGCACGTAAACAACAACACCGTGTTCTTCCACGACCTGGAAGAGAAGCTCGACTACCTGGTGAAGAACCAGTACTACGAGCGCGAGACCCTCGACCAGTACACGATGAACTTCATCCGCGAGCTCTTCAACCGGGCGTACAAGAAGAAGTTCCGCTTCGAGACCTTCCTGGGCGCCTTCAAGTTCTACACGTCCTACACGCTGAAGACGTTCGACGGCAAGCGGTTCCTGGAGCGCTACGAGGACCGCGTGTGCATGGTTGCCCTGCACCTGGCCCGCGGCGACGAGCAGCTGGCCCTGCAGATGGTGGATGAGATCATCGAGGGCCGCTTCCAGCCGGCCACGCCCACGTTCCTGAACGCCGGCAAGAAGCAGCGCGGCGAGCTGGTCTCCTGCTTCCTGCTCCGCATCGAAGACAACATGGAGTCGATCGGCCGTTCCATCAACTCCGCCCTGCAGCTGTCCAAGCGCGGCGGCGGTGTGGCATTCGCGCTGACCAACATCCGCGAAGTCGGCGCCCCGATCAAGCAGATCGAGAACCAGTCCTCGGGCGTCATCCCCGTGATGAAGCTCCTCGAGGACAGCTTCTCCTACGCCAACCAGCTCGGTGCCCGCCAGGGTGCCGGTGCCGTGTACCTGCACGCCCACCACCCGGACATCTACCGGTTCCTGGACACCAAGCGCGAGAACGCGGACGAGAAGATCCGCATCAAGACCCTCTCGCTCGGCGTCGTCATCCCGGACATCACCTTCGAGCTGGCCAAGCGGGACGAGGACATGTACCTGTTCTCCCCGTACGACGTCGAGCGCGTCTACGGCATGCCGTTCTCCGACGTCTCGGTCACCGAGAAGTACTACGAGATGGTGGACGATTCCCGGATCAAGAAGACCAAGATCAAGGCGCGCGAGTTCTTCCAGACCCTCGCCGAGATCCAGTTCGAATCCGGCTACCCGTACATCATGTTCGAGGACACCGTGAACCGGGAAAACCCGATCGACGGCAAGATCATCATGTCCAACCTGTGCTCCGAGATCCTCCAGGTTTCGCAGCCCACCACGTACCACGATGACCTGTCCTACGACCAGACCGGCAAGGACATCTCCTGCAACCTGGGCTCGCTGAACATCGCGAAAACCATGGACTCGCCGGACTTCGGCCTGACCATCGAGACGGCCATCCGCTCGCTGTCGGCTGTGTCCGACATGTCCAACATCACCTCGGTGCCGTCCATCGCCCGCGGCAACGACCAGAGCCACGCGATCGGCCTCGGCCAGATGAACCTGCACGGCTACCTGGCCCGCGAGCGGGTCCACTACGGTTCCGAAGAGGGCCTGGACTTCACCAACATCTACTTCTACTCGGTGGTGTTCCACGCCGTCCGCGCCTCCAACAAGCTGGCCATCCAGACCGGCCAGACGTTCGGCGGCTTCGAAAAGTCCAAGTACGCCTCGGGTGAGTTCTTCGACAAGTACACGGAGCAGGAGTGGGTGCCGCAGACCGAGAAGGTTGCGGAGCTGTTCAAGAACATCCACATCCCCACCCAGGATGACTGGCGCGAGCTGAAAGCTTCCGTCATGGAGCACGGCATTTACAACCAGAACCTGCAGGCCGTCCCGCCGACCGGCTCGATCTCCTACATCAACAACTCCACCTCCTCGATCCACCCGGTGGCGTCGAAGATCGAGATCCGCAAGGAAGGCAAGCTGGGCCGCGTGTACTACCCGGCGCCGTACCTGACGAACGACAACCTGGAGTACTACCAGGACGCGTACGAGATCGGCTACGAGAAGGTCATCGACACCTACGCCGCAGCCACGCAGCACGTGGACCAGGGCCTGTCCCTGACGCTGTTCTTCAAGGACACCGCCACCACGCGCGACATCAACAAGGCCCAGATCTACGCCTGGAAGAAGGGCATCAAGACCATCTACTACATCCGTCTCCGCCAGCTCGCGCTGGAAGGGACCGAGGTAGAGGGCTGCGTCAGCTGCATGCTTTGATCTTCAACTAAAACGTGACAGTACGACGGCGGGCGCCCGCCCGCCGTCGTACGCTTTAACTAAAGAACCAACCCAACATTGAGGGGATGACATGACCGAAAAGGTCAAGCTGCTTAGCCACGTCGAGGCCATCAACTGGAACCGCATCCAGGACGACAAGGACGTGGATGTCTGGAACCGCCTCGTCAACAACTTCTGGCTGCCGGAGAAGGTGCCGCTGTCCAACGACGTCCAGTCGTGGGCGACGCTGACGCCGGATGAGCAGCAGCTCACCATGCGCGTGTTCACGGGCCTGACCCTGCTGGACACCATCCAGGGCACCGTTGGCGCCGTCTCGCTGATTCCGGACGCCCTCACCCCGCACGAGGAAGCCGTCTATACGAACATTGCGTTCATGGAGTCCGTGCACGCCAAGAGCTACTCCTCCATCTTCTCCACGCTGGCCTCCACCAAGGAGATCGACGAGGCGTTCCGCTGGTCCACCGAGAACGAGAACCTTCAGAAGAAGGCCCAGATCGTCATGGACTACTACCAGGGCGACGACCCGCTGAAGCGCAAGGTGGCATCCACGCTGCTGGAGAGCTTCCTGTTCTACTCGGGCTTCTACCTGCCGATGTACTGGTCCTCACGGGCCAAGCTGACGAACACGGCCGACCTGATCCGCCTGATCATCCGCGATGAGGCCGTGCACGGCTACTACATCGGCTACAAGTTCCAGAAGGGCCTGGAGAAGGTCTCCGAGGAGAAGCGCCAGGAGATCAAGGACTACACCTTCGAACTGCTCTTCGAGCTGTACGAGAACGAAGTCCAGTACACGCATGACCTCTACGACTCCGTCGGCCTCGCCGAGGACGTCAAGAAGTTCCTGCACTACAACGCCAACAAGGCGCTGATGAACCTGGGCTACGAGGCCATGTTCCCGGCTTCCGTCACCGACGTGAACCCGGCCATCCTCTCGGCCCTGTCGCCGAACGCTGATGAGAACCACGACTTCTTCTCGGGGTCGGGTTCGTCGTATGTGATCGGCAAGGCCGTCAACACCGAGGACGAGGACTGGGACTTCTAGTCTTCTCAGTCCATCCATCGTCAACTCAGCCCTCTCACGCACGCGCGCGGGAGGGTTGAGTTTATTAATTCTCGTGTCAGGATCGCGCTGGGGATGGTCCCGGACCGCGTTCGATTCGCCCTGCGGTGGCGATACTGATTGCCCTGCGCCCAGCCTTTTTGAACATCTGTGTAATGATCAGACTCCTTGAAGCATGAACGCTTCCGGGAGGAAGTCGTCCAGGGGTGCCGGCCAGGGCGGGCCGTCAACGTCCGCGGAGGGAAATCGATGCCCCGGTAAGAAAAGGTGCCAGTCCGGGAAAGGGTCCGGGGGCGGTTCCGGTTCGGAATCCGGGCACGGTTCTTCCGCGGCCAGAACGTCGTGTGGCCAGCGGGGCGGTTCCCAGTCCTGGTGCTCGCTGGGGTAGAGCCGGCTTGACGGCGAGGTCCACCCTGGCGGGTTGTCCTTGCTGGCTCCGGTTGGTGTCCAGGCGGAGCTGTGTTTCAGCCGGTGGTGTCGGGGGCAGGGTTGGCCTAGGTTGGTGATGCCGGTGGTGCCTCCGTCTGCCCAGGCCAGGAGGTGGTCCGCTTCGTTGTCCAGTGAGTGGTTGTTGCAGCCGGGGAAGGGACATTTCCCGTCGCGGAGTCGAAGCCATTGCCGCTGGGCCCTGGTGACGCGGTAGCTTGTCCGTCCGATTTCCAAAGGTGCCCCGTCACGTGGGTCAATCAGGACGCGGTAGAAGGAGTCGGCGCCGTCGGCGATCAGCCGGCGGGCCATGGATGTTGGGATCGGCCCGTAGCCGTCCAGCATGGCTGGTTCATCCGTGGCACCCAGGAGGGACAGCACCGGGACGGTGATCAGGACCTGCGCCCTCGGGGTCGGGACACCCCCGGTCACAACCCCGCCTAAGCCTGTTCCGCCGCCGGCCCTGCCGGAGGTGCCTGTGACGCCGGTGGTGTCGGTGAGCAGCCAGGTGGCGGCGATGTCGGCGCGGAGCTGGGTGAGGGTCCGGGCTTCGTCCGGGCTTTGAAGGGCCCGGGCAGCGGCGGTGGCCCGTTCCCAGATCCCCGCGGCGGTGTCGGCCGGGAGGTAGGCGGAGAGCCAGGCCATGCCGTCACGGTCCGGGGTTAACTCGACCCGCCGGTCCCTGGCGCGGTTCGCGTGACGCGTTTCGATGCTGACCGGGTGGTGGCGTTCCCGCCAGGTGCGGGCTTTGGCACGGAAGCGGCCCGGGACGAGGTCCCCGGCAGGGCACCCGCGGGCAGGGTTTGGGGCATCGGGGTCCAGGAAGTGCGCTTCCAGCGCAGCCGCCCCCGCCCGGTCCAGGCCAACGGTTTCATCGACCACGATCCGGGCGTGCTGCCAGGAGATGGTCCCGGCCTGCAGTGCCGCCAGCGTCAGCGGCAGGTTCGTTGTCAGTGCCAGGGAATCGGACACGAGGGCACCGGCGGTGCGTTCGCTGACGGTCAGGACGCAGGCGACCTCGGCAACGGTGGCCATTTCCTGGGCGGTGCTGTCCTGCGGGGATGCCGCCGGTGATGCCAACGACCTGTTGGCCTCCACGAATTCGGCAGTCAGCCTCACCTTCAGGGCGGCGGTCCGGGCTTCGTGCCGTGCCAATTCGGCCAGGGCGTCCAGGCAGTCATCCGCTAGACCCCGCAGCGGATCGGCAACCGGCGGCAGGCCGCCGTCGGGCACTTCAGCCTTGTGCCGGCCGGCGCCAAGAAACCCCGCCAGCACGGCAGCGGACTCGGAGAGGGCCGCCATGGCCTCCCTGCTCTCCGCACTCCAAGCTGTGCTGCTGTCCATACCCACAGCATCTCAGGGGGCTCTGACATTCTTTGATGCAGTTGCTGGAAACGGCGGTTCCTCCGGCCGCAAGGGGCACTACATCTCTTTCGGCCGGGAATAGGAGGACCCCGAGCGGGTCCGTTCCAGCAGGCCGAAGTCGACCAGGTAGCGACGAAGCAACACGACGTCGTCGGTATAGCTGAGTAGCCGTTCATTGACCTGCTTTTCCGTGAGGTCCTCGTCGGCTTTGATGGCATCACTGACGATCCAGGCCAGGAGCTCCCGTCGCTCCGTCTTGTTGGCCGGATACCTCTCGATCCTGCCCAAGCGCATGAACCGGGCCACGCCCTCCTGCGGCTGCCGCCGGGGTTGCTGCCTGAGAAGGTCACGGAAGACCGCCTCGGACGCCACCAGTTCGCCGGCGGCGTTCCGGTCAACGAGCCCGGACTCCAGTAGGGCGTCGACGGCACGGTTTCGTCGGTGGTCCTTTAGGCCAGCGACCGCTTCGGGGAGTTGGGCACCGAGCACTATCCGGGCGTAAGCGGTCCGCGTGTCGTTGCTGGCGAGGGCAGCCATAACTCGCCGCCAGTGCGGGCCGCTATACCTCATTCCTCCGGTCACAGCCTTCTCCCCACCCTGTGTGCAGGCAGCGGTCCAAGGCAGCAAAGAGACACGTCGGCGTCACTCGGCCACGGTGTCGGCGTGCCGATGCGCCACCCTCCACTCGCCGTCTTCGCGGCGATAGACCTGGGTGACGCGCAGGGTGTAACTGCGCGGCTGACCGTCGACGGAGGTCGAGATATGCTCCAGGCCGGCGGTATAGGCCATGTCACCGACGACGTCGTAGGCCTGGAGTTCGAATGTGTAGGACGTGCAGTTGGAGAAGGCCTTCTCAAGGATGGCGAAGGCGTCGTCCACCTCCTGCTGCCCAAACGCATTCCGCCACGCGCCCAGGATGCTCACAGGCTCCTGCCGTGACCAAAGCGCCCGGCGCGGCGCCGAGTCGCCGTCATGAAGCGCGACTTCCGCCTGGCGCAGCGAAGAATTTATCCAGCCTATGAAGTCATCGGCCTCGCTCATACTTCAGTATGGATCCAGCTCAGTGCGTTGCACAGGGCCCATTGGCGGTCCCATGACCTCAGCCCAGGAACCGCCCGGCATCCACCTCGGGATGAGACAGCAGACGAGTTGTCACTGGATGCAGAACTCGGTTCCCTCGGGGTCGAGCATCGAGATGTGCCAGCCGCCCTCGCCGTCGAACACCCCCGCAAGCGTGGCCCCGGCCTCAACGCAGCGGTCAGCGTGGGCAAGGGCCAGCAGGGTCAATGACAGCTCCACGCCAAAGCTCTTTCGGGATGCCCCGCGCCGCGGGCCCCAGGCGTCCCGTGCGGGTCACGAACGGGAGCGGGCCGCTTCTGAGTCCCGGTCGATCCTCACGTCGAAGTCCAGGCCGACGCCGTTGCCCGCGAGGCGGCCCAGGAGGTACGAACGCAGGGCATCGTTGGTGGCGGTGTGCGCGCTGTGGATGGCTTCACCGCTGAGCAGGGCGTATGAATCGCCGACGTGGAAGACCGTCAGGAAGCAGTCCTCAAGTTCGTCCGTCCGCAGGTTCCGGACGATTTCCCGGAAGCGGCCCTCTGAGCCGCTCCTGGGCATGGTTGTCACCGAAAAGGTCACTGTGCTTGGCATTTTCGCTGGTCCTTTGTAGCCTCCAGCCGGGAACCTCCCCCCGGCGTCTATGACAGGCTAGCCGCTGCGCTGTACAGGCATAACCCTTACCGGAAAGTAGGTTAAGGAATTCATGAATTCGGCAACTGGCGGCAGCGCATGTCCGGGACGGGAGGAATCCACTCCCCGTATTCCCCGAAGCCGGAACTTGCTATCGTCTGAAGTGGACTGCCGGCGTGCGGTGCAGCTGGCGAGCCCTTCCGCCTAGAGGACGAAGGTTCAACATGAAGCGCACACGTCTTTCCGCATTCGGCCTCATCGCCGCCGCAGCACTCGCCCTGGCCGGCTGCGGGTCCGGGTCCACCACGCCGTCCGGTTCGGCGCCGGCCGGAGGAGCCGACACCTCCCTCGCCGACGTCAAGAGCGCAGGCGAGCTCAAGATCGGCACGGAGGGCACGTACAAACCCTTCTCCTTCCACGCCGACGGCAGCGGCGAACTGACCGGATACGACGTCGAGATCATCACCGCCGTCGCCGGGAAGCTCGGGGTGAAACCCTCCTTCCAGGAAACCCAGTTCGATGCCATCTTCGCCGGCCTGGAGGCCAAGAGGTTCGACGTCGTGGCCAACCAGGTCTCGATCACCGACGAACGCAAGGCGAAGTACGAATTCTCCGAGCCGTACACGGTGAGCACCGGCGTCATCGTCACCAAGGCTGACGACAGCAGCGTCAGCTCCTTCGAGGGCCTCAAGGGCAAGACCACCGCGCAGTCCCTGACCAGCAACTGGTACAAGCTGGCGCAGGAGAGCGGAGCCAACGTAGAGGCCGTGGAGGGCTGGGCGCAGGCCGTAACCCTGCTCAAGCAGGGGCGGGTGGACGCCACCATCAACGACAAACTGACCTACCTCGACTATCAGAAGACCGCGAAGGACAGCGACATCAAGATCGCCGCCGAGACGACGGACAAGTCGCTCAGCGCCCTTGCCTTCCGCAAGGGATCGACCAGCCTGGCCGAGGCCGTGAACACGGCCCTCGGGGAGCTGCAGGCCGACGGCACCCTGGCCAAAATCTCCCAGAAGTACTTCGACGCTGACGTCACGAAGTAGCGGATCGGAGGCCGGCGGCGGACGCAGCTTCAGAGCATGACTATCAACTGGGACCTCGTCTGGAGCTCACTGGGGCCCATCCTCATCGGCGCCGTTTCCGGCACGATTCCGCTGGCCTTGGCGTCTTTCGGCCTCGGACTGCTGCTGGCCCTGCTGATCGCGCTGATGCGGCTCAGCCGGAACCCCGTCTTTTCCGCCATTGCGCGAATGTACATTTCCGTCATCCGAGGCACACCACTGCTGGTGCAGCTGTTCGTCATTTTCTACGGGCTTCCGTCTGTGGGAGTCACCATCAGCCCGTGGCCCAGTGCCATCATCGCCTTCTCCCTGAATGTGGGCGGCTACGCAGCAGAGGTCATCCGGGCGGCCATCCTGTCCGTTCCCAAAGGACAGTGGGAAGCCGGCCACACGATCGGCATGTCCCGCCGCCAGTCGCTGGTCCGGATCATCCTGCCGCAGGCCGCGCGCGTCTCGGTCCCGCCCCTGTCCAACACGTTCATCAGCCTGGTCAAAGACACATCGCTCGCGTCCCTGATCCTCGTCACCGAGCTGTTCCGCCAGGCGCAGCAGGTGGCGGCCTTCAGCCAGGAATTCATGCTCCTGTACCTGGAGGCAGCGGTGATCTACTGGATCATCTGCCTGGTCCTCGCCGGCGGGCAGTCCGTCCTGGAAAAGAGATTGGACCGCTATGTCGCCCACTGAACCCTCGCCCACTGGACCAGCGCTCCCGGGTGACGCCGCGCTGCTCACCGTGCGCGGGCTGCGTAAGGCCTTCCGCAGCCATGAAGTGCTGAAATCCGTGGACGTGGACGTCCGCCGGGGCGAAGTTGTGGCCCTGATCGGGCCCTCAGGATCCGGCAAGACGACGGTCCTGCGGTGCCTCAACGGACTCGAAATACCCGACGACGGCGTGGTGGACTTTGCGGGCCAGCTCGCCGTCGACTTTTCCGCCCCGGTGACCAAGAAGCAGCTCGCCGCCTTAAGGGACCGCAGCGCCATGGTGTTCCAGCACTACAACCTCTTTCCGCACAAGACCGTCCTTGAGAACATCATCGAAGGCCCCGTGCAGGTGCAGAAACGGCCCAAAGCGGAGGCAATCGCAGAAGCCAGGGGCCTTCTGGCCCGCGTCGGACTGTCAGCCAAGGAGAAGAGCTACCCGTTCGAGCTCTCCGGCGGGCAGCAGCAGCGTGTCGGCATCGTGCGTGCGCTCGCCCTTCGGCCGCAGCTCCTGCTTTTTGACGAGCCGACGTCGGCCCTGGACCCTGAGCTGGTGGGTGACGTCCTGACCGTGATCAAGGAGCTGGCGGACGAAGGCTGGACCATGGTGGTGGTCACCCATGAGCTGGCGTTCGCCCGTCAGGTGGCCGACGAAGTCATCTTCATGGACGGCGGCGTGGTCGTTGAGCGCGGTCATCCCGATACCGTGCTGCGCGACCCGCGGGAGGAGCGCACCCGGCAATTCGTGGACCGGCTGCTTAACCCGTTCTAGGCTATTGAGTAAACGGCAGGAGACCCGCCATGACGCAGCAGCTTGGCAAGTTTGAGAAATACCTGATTGAGGAATTCTTCGACGACTACCGTGCCGGTGCCATGAGCCGGCACACGTTAACGCGCAGGGTGGCGTTCATCACCGGCAGCATGGCCGCCGCCGCGGCCGCCATGGCGCTGGTCGGCTGTACACCCCAGGAACTGCCGCGCAGCACCGACCCCATGCCGACGCCCACTCCGTCCGGGTCTTCGGCCGGCACCGCTTCCGGAACCCCCGCAGGCGCAGTACCCGGCGCCAAGAGCCCCCTGTCCGTTCCCGAGGGCGCGCCCGGCCTGGTCACCGCAACGGTGCAATTCCCGTCCGGCGGCACTGATATCAGCGCTTACCTGGCCCGGCCGGACGGGGACGAGGCCGGACCCGCTGTGCTCATCTGCCACGAAAACCGCGGGCTGACACCGCACATCCAGGACGTGGCGCGGCGCTTCGCCAAAGCCGGCTATGCGGCCCTGGCGCTGGACCTGCTGAGCAGGGAGGGCGGAACGGCAAGCCTGGACCGGGACGCGGTTCCCGGCGCACTGACCAAGGCCGGAGCGCAGCGCCACGTCTCCGATTTCGCGGCAGCCTTCGACTACCTGAACTCGCAGGATTTCGTCGACTCCGGGCGTATTGCCATGACGGGCTACTGCTTCGGCGGCGGCATCACCTGGCAGGCCGCGACGGAACTGTCCGGGCTGAAGGCCACATCGGCGTTCTACGGACCGGCTCCGGACCTGGCGAAGGTCGCCGCCATCAAACCGGCTGTCCTGGGCGTCTACGCCGAACTGGACGAGCGGATCACCGGAGCGCTGCCGGCGTTCCGCGATGCCCTGGCTGATACCGACGTCCGCCACGAGCTCAAGGTGTATCCCGGCGTCGACCATGCGTTCCACAATGACATCGGCGAGCGCTATAAGGAGGCGCAGGCCAACGTTGCGTGGAACCACACGCTGGATTGGTTCGGCAGGTATGTCTGATCGTGCGCTCGGAACCGGCTCCGGAGCAGGGGTCAGTGTCCGCAATGCCGTGTCCCTGAAGCTGCTTCCTGCGGCACTCGTGTCGCTTTCCGGCTTTGTGCTCTTCGTCCTGGAAGAGCGGATCCCCGGCTACGGCCTGCTGGCCGTTGCGTTGGCACTGGCAGGTTTCATCGACCGGGCACTGTTGCGCGACCTGGCCCTGATCGCCGCCGGGCTCGTGGCCATCAGCCTCGTTCCCATCACCACCGACATCAGTACGGAACACATGCTTGTCATGGGCACGGCAATGATCCTTGCCGTGGGAGTGCCCTACACGATGTCGCGGTTTGTGTTCAAGGACCACGGTGTCAGGTTTCCCGTGCTGACCGGGCACCCGTGGACGAGGGCAGAGAAGTGGTACCTGGCCGCCGTGGTGGTCATGGGCTACGCACTGCTCCCGGCGTACATGGTCAATACCGGGGTGTACAACAACTGGCCCGCAGTCTCCGACCCCGAGGGGATCTTCCGTCTCTTCCTGGGCACCAATGCCCTGGGCATCTGGGATGAGCTGTTCTTCATCTGCACGGTCTTCGCACTTCTGCGCCGGCACCTGCCGCTGGGTCAGGCGAACCTGCTGCAGGCCGTTCTCTTTACATCGTTCCTGTGGGAACTGGGCTTCCACGCCTGGGCGCCGGTCTTCATCTTTCCCTTCGCCCTGCTCCAGGCGTACATCTTCACGCGGACCAAGTCACTGTCCTACATCGTGGCCGTCCACCTGCTGTTCGACTTTGTGCTGTTCCTGGTCCTGCTCCATGCCCACAACCGTGCCTGGATCGACATCTTCGTCTACTGACAGCGGACTGGCCGGGCGCGGGATCCCGGCTGTCACTCCGTAGGCCCGCTGCCGCCGGGGCAGCGGAATCCTGTCCAGGTCCTGCGCGGCGACGACGGCGGCCCCGCCGGAGCGGGCGACCGCCTGGCCGGCCAGGACACCGACGTCACTGTACCGGGATGAGAAATGGGTGAGCACGAGCGTTCCGGCCCCGGCGGTGGCCGCCAGCGCACCCGCCTGCCCGGCGGTGAGGTGAAGATAGCGGGCCGCCAGCCCGGCGTCGTCGTCGCTGAACGTCGACTCCGCCACGAGGAGGTCCACGCCGTCGGCCAGTTCACCTGCGCCGTCACATTCGGCGGTATCCATGACAAAGGCGAAACTCTGCCCTGGCCGGGGCATGCTCACGTCCTCCAGCCGGACCCCGCGCACAGACCCCTCCCGCTGCAGCCGTGTAACCTCCGGACCGGCAATCCCGGCCGCTGCGAGGCGGTCCGGCAGGAATGTACGGCCCTCCGGCTCGGCCAGCCGGTAGCCAAACGTCTCGATGCGATGCCGCAACGGCCTCACCTCCAGGCCGGGAGCGATCGCACCGGCGGCGCCGTGCGGGAGCAGCCGCAGGTCAAGGCCGGGGGAGGCGAGGGACACAAGGGCGCGGACCACCTCCGCACCAGAGGCCGGAAAATGCAGGTCCACCGGGTGCTGCACCCCGTCGAGGACCATGCGCGACAGCACCCCCGGAAGCCCAAAGCAGTGGTCCCCGTGAACATGCGTCAGGCAGATCCGCGTGATCCGGCTGGCCGGGACGCCCGCGTGGATCATCTGCCGCTGCGTGCCTTCGCCCGGGTCGAAGAGCAAGCCCTCTTCGTTCCAACGAAGAAAGTACCCGTTGTGATTGCGGCTCCGCGTGGGAACCTGCGAGGCGGTGCCAAGGACGACCAGTTCACGCATGGGACTGAGTGTCTCACGTTGATTCGTGCGACAGAATGGACGGGTGACGGATGCCTGTGACTTCGTGGATGCCGCGCTGCAGCGGGAGAGTTCCTGGCTCAGGGCAGAAGAGGCACAAGCCCGGCTGGGCGAACGGCATCAGTACTATGGCGCGTCAGTGGGTGCGGTGCGGGGAACCATCCGCGACATGCTGCGCCGCCACCGTGGCCTCGGACATGATGACATCACTGCCCTCAGCACGGAGCTCTGGTCGGTCCCCGTGTTCGAACGGCGCCTGGCCGCGGTGGTGCTGCTGCAGTCCCGGGTGGCCGTTCTCAACAACTCCGACCTCACGCGGATCGAGGGCTTTGTGCGGGAGGCGCAGCTGGGTGAGCTGGTGGACCCGCTGGCCGCCGACGTCGTCCGTCCCCTCATCGCAGCGCTCGAAGGGCCGGCGGGCACGCGGGCTGACGTTGTGCTGGACCGCTGGGCGCGGGATCCTGATCCGTGGCTGAGGCGGGCTGCCGCACTCTCGCGGCAGGCAGGGCCTCAGCCGCCGGCGCGCCGCTCCACCACCGCGTAAGCCCTGCCTTCCAGGAACTCCCAGTCGGTGACCACCATGAATCCCAGGGCGCTGACACGCTCGTTGAGGACCAGGACATCAAAGCCGCCGTCCCGCGGTTCCGCGTCCCACGTCGCCACATGGAGCTCCTTGCCCTCGAGGACCAGGAGCTCCGTGTTGACGTCGAAATCCTCCTGCGGCTGCTCGCTCAGCTGGCAGATGGCCACGCAGTAGTTATGCATCTACGGAGTCCGCTTCATCCTGTGTACCTAGTCTGGAAAAGCGGTCTTGTAGCGGTAAAGGAATGCGGCCACCTGATCCCGGTTCACGGGCAATCCCGGCCGGAAGGTCCTGGTGCCGTCCGGTTCCGCCCAGCCGTAGGAGATTCCCTGGGATGACATCCATGCGACCTCGGTGTAAAAGGCGTTTTGCGTTGAGATATCCGTAAACGGAGGCGCTGTTGGTGTGTAGGCGGGGTTTCCGGCGAAACGGTAAATAAAGGCCGCGACCTGGTCCCGGTTGACGGCCACTGTTGGCCTGAAGGTCCTGGTGCCGTTGGCTTCGGCCCAGCCGTTGGTGATTCCCTGGGAGGCGAGCCACAGGATCTCCTTGTAGAAGGGGGTCTCCGGCGTGACATCCGCAAACGGGGAACCTGCCGGCGTATAGGCAGGGCTCCCGGCCAGCCGATAGAAGAACGCCGCCATCATGTCTCTGCTGGCGGCAACTCCGGGACGGAACGTGCGGGTACCGTCACTTTCGTACCAGCCGTTGCTGATTCCCTGGTTGGCCATCCAGCTGACCTCTGTGTAGAGCTGCGAGCCGGGCGGGACGTCAACGAAAGAGATTGGCGACGGCGAGGGTGAGGGGGATGGGGATGGGGACGGTGAGGGGGATGGAGACGGGGACGGTGACGGCGGCGGCGGGGACGTCACGGGGGACTGGCCCATGGCTTGCGCCACTGTCCGGACCGACGTCGTACCGTTTGCCGTACGCGCAGCCAGCCACGTGACGAAGGATTCGAACACAGCCGGACTGATGGACAGGGACGGGTCCGTGCCGTTGGCAATTTCGTGGAAGGTTAGCTGCAGCCAGCCGCCCGTGGTCTCCGCGTTGGTGACCGTGTTTTGCAGGTCTGCCAGGCTCCAGGTGCTGGCCACCTGGTCCGGCGCCCTGGTCACCATGGGATTCTGCGGAGGCAGCGTTTCCGCAACGGGGCAGGAGGCGCAGCTGGCCGGGGACCGCAGGTCGCCGAGGCCCCTGGAACTGGTGTATCCGCAGTCGCGGACGGCTGATTGGGCGGTCGCATTCTCCGCCGCAAACGGATACGCAAAGCTGGTGACGTTGAAGCCCCAATCTTGCAACGTCGATTTGCTGTTACACGCCTCCGCGCGGGCGGCTGCAGCGCTGAGTGTTGTCATATCCGGGTGGGTCACGCTGTGGCCCGCGATCTCGTTGCCGTCGGCGGCGAAGGCCTGCAGGTTCGCCTGGGTGAGGAATCCGGACGAACCGATGAAGGAGGTAGTGATAAAGAACGTCCCCACCAGCCCGTGGGCTTTCAGGACCTGCTCGGCGGCGAGCTGGCTGCCGAGGCCGTCGTCGAATGTCAGGCTGACAATGGTTGGTTCCGCAGCCCGTGACGTGCCGGCCACACCCACCACGGTACCCGCGGCGAGCAGGAGCGCGCCCAGGACCGCCGTCCAGCGCCGGCCGCGCCAGCCTCCGGGAGAGGCTTCCGGGGGATCAGCCACATGGCGCGGATAATTGCGGACAGGGCGATTCGACCAACGCATGATGCCTCCAAGCGTGTGAGTCCCCCCGCAAGAACATGCACGTAGACTACGCCTCACCGCACCCGGGGAAAACACTCGACTTTGACGGACGGAACACCCGAGTACACCGCCGCTGCCTGCAGGGGCGGCCGGGCGCCGCGCCGGGCTGTGCTGTTACCTGAATGTGACATGCGGTGCGCCGCCCGCGTACGGTGGAACGGTGCCTGTTGTCCCAGATACCGGCACTCCCGGGCGGATTGCCTAACCCTGCCGCAGCCCGGGATCCAATCGAAAACCATTCGGCAGGGACGGGGAAACCACTTTTGACCTGACTTTGTGCAGGTCTTCGGGGTGAAGCCGCACGCTTCCGCAACGCGGAATGCCACTGCGGCCGGGTGTCTCCCATCCGAATCCGACAGCTAACCTCGCAGGCATCGGGAGAGGTCACTTCATGTCTTCACGCAATCTGCCCGACCATCACCGGTCCACCGCGCCCGCCGGGCGCCCGGGGTCCACACCTGCCGGAGGGAGGATCCGCGCGGGACGCCGGGCTGCGGTCCTGGCGGCCGCTTCGGGCCTGGTCCTTTCCGGCACCGGGGCTGCCCAGGCGGCCGATGCCCCCGCGGAACGAGACACCGCTCCGGCCTCCGCCCTGGATGCCACGGCCCAGGTGGGCGCCCCGCTCAGCGCTGACTCGCATGTCAGGATCAGCTTCGAGCGGCCTGATGTCAGCACCACGCCCGCTCCGGTGGAGGCGCCGGTCGAAGAGGCCGCTCCGGTGGAGGTGGCTGCTCCGGCGGAGGCCACTCCCGCGCCGGCCGCCCCGGCCCCTGCTGCGCCAGCGGTTTCCGTCCAGGTCCAGGCGGCGGCACCCGCCCCTGCGCCGGCGCCTGCTGCCGGCGGTGTCAATGCCGCCATGGTTTCCGCTGCGTACGCGCAGCTGGGAATCACCCAGGACTGCACCGCAATGGTGGAAAAGGCCCTCGGCTCAGCGGGCATTCCCGTGGGCGACCTGGCCCCGATGCAGTTCATGAACTACGGCTCGGTAGTGGGCGAACCGCAGCCCGGCGACATGGTGGTGCAATCCGGCCATGTGGGCATTTACATTGGCGACGGCCAGGTGATCAGCGGCGGAATGAACGGCGTCAACGCCACGGTCAAGCACCCGCTGTCCTGGCTCACGGCCACCGGCGGCGTGACGTTCGTCCGCGCCGGAGCCTAGCCTTCAGGCCCTGCCGGTCGGCCGGCGATCAGCTGCCTTGGGGGCAGCAGGTCGCCGGCCTTCCGCGTGGCCGCCGGCTCGCTGTGAAGCTGCCCGGCGCTTCACGGCAGGTTGCCTCACGGCGGGGATATGGCGAGCTGAGCCGTGCTCTCGCCTTGTACGAATTTGATGCGAAGGAGGGCTTCGCGCGTATCCGCCGGAAGAATGAAGCGTACGTCGCCCGATTTGCTTGAATCGCCTGCCACGAGCTCGTTCAGGCCGGAATCGGGGGAATGGCTGATTCCGTCCGCATTCAGCCTGAACGTAGAGTCCCAGAAGTTGATGTCATACCGGCCGTGGTTGGTGCACCTGAGTGCCACCGTCAGCGCGACCTGGCCGGAGACGTCGGGACGCACGCCGGCTCCGAGAATCTCATACTCGACGTCGCCCGCCCTGAACTTCCGCTCGGCCGGCAAGGCTACCGTCCATCCTGCACCGTCGCCGGTGGCGGATGGGACGCCGGTCGGCCGGACGGTGCTGCCCGGCTGTGCTGCGCCCGCAGTAGTTGAGGAAGCGCTCGCCGTCGAAGCGGCGGGCCGGCCGGCGTCGAACAATCCGAGTTGCCCCAGCCCAAGCAGCAGCCCCGTGACAGCTGTAATCACGGCCGCGGCGGCAGTCAGCAGACCGGGCAGCGTAGCCCACCAGCTGGTGGGTTTCTCATCCGCCATAGCAGTTCCCCCTCAGTCCCAGGGGCAGGGACATCAGTACTCTTCCCATATTCCTGCCAAGCGCGCACAAGCACCAGATGCCACGGGATGCCCCTCAGAGCGCCGATCGGTGCCGCGGCCTTCGCCGGCCCGAGCCACTAGTGCGGAACGGCCCTGTTGTCCCCGGGCAGAGACTCGTACTCTGGTGTCTTGGAGGTGATTGCCATGAAGGCAGCCCAGGGAGACCGGATCACAATCCGGGGCAAGACGGTCGGGTCCGCGGAGCGCCACGGCCAGATCATTGAGGTCCACGGTGCTGACGGAGCGCCGCCGTACGTCGTGCGTTTCGACGACGGCCATGAAACCACCGTGATTCCTGGCGGTGATTTCGTCATTGACAGGATCCATCCGCCACAGTGAGGTGAGCAGTACAGCAAGCCAGGCTCTGTCCCGGACGGGACAGGGCCTGACCTGATGTTTCAACGGCGGACGGTTGGTGGCGTACCCGGCTGTGCCGTATCCGGCTATTCGGGGGCCTTGGCGAACACGGCGGCGCTGACGAACTCAATCCCGGTAAAAGGTTCCCCTCCTTCGACCCATGCGTCATGCCCCGGCGGGATGCTGTACGAATCACCTGAGGTGATGTTGATCTGGCTGCCGTCGGTGGTCTGGACGGTGAGCCTGCCGGAAACGCAGTAACCAACGTGGCTGAGCTGGCAGGAATCGGTATTTACCACCGGTTTGATGCATTCGGACCACCGCCAGCCGGGCTCGAAGGTGAACCGTCCGATGGTGTAGGCGTCGACGGACACAAGGTCCACTTCCGTCTTGTCGGGACGGCGCTTTTCGTCGGGAGCATCGTGGGATTTTACAGCGAGCTGAGCGACAACGTTCGTGGTCATGGCTCTCTCCATCACTCAATATTGCGGCTGGGACTGCCCGGGCCGCCAAGGCAACCGGACAGCTGGGTCGGTTCGCCTGGCCTGAATCACCGGAGCGCACCGGGACAACAATCGCTTACGGTGCCCAGCATCCTCCGATCGGGTTTCCTTGTCGATACCCGGGGAAGGACCGACCTGCCCTGGCCCAATGGAGGGCCGCGGTCAGAAGTTGGATGAACTTCCGGACCCGGAAAAACTACCCCCGGTGGCTCCGTAGCCGGTTGTGCTGCCGCCGCCGCGCGCCGTGCTGACACTGCCCACCCCCGTGCTGAATCCGGTGTTGAAGGCGGGGACCGAGAAGAAGTAGTACGACGGATAGACCGTGCCCAGGATGCTGGGCTCGTAAGTGCGGCCATATTTTGCCTTGGTTCCGGCCTGTGCGTTTTCCATTTCCTGGCGCATCAGTCTGGCTTCCCGGTCGTTCCGGGCAAAGCCGGCGATCACGGTGTCCGCGTGGTTCTTCAGCAGTTCCGTCAGATGCGTCCGCGCGTCCCGCAGCCGGTCCAGGGCTGTTTCAGGGGTGATCGTGCCGTCGGCAAGTTCGGCCGACCACCGTTCGATGTCCCGGTGGCTTTGCTCGCGGAAGGACCGGAGCGCCGCGGCCGTCGCCGAGTCGCCCTCGGCGTGCCGCTTGGTGAGCATCTGTTCGAGGGCGGCCAGGTCACCGCGGAACGGTGCCAGCTGCCGGTCCCACGCGGATGCCCACGCGGACCCCCGGTTCAGCAGGGCGTTGGTGTCGGCGATGACGTCATCCAGCGCGTCCAGTTCCGCGGAAGCGTCGGCATAGCCCCGTATGAGTTTGAGGTTTGGCCGCCGGCTCATGGACCGGGCAGTCAGCGCGTGTGCCTGGTTCGACAGGCCGGTGGCGGCGTTGTACTTCGCCAGGAAGGTGCGGTGCTTTTCCAGGACGGTGCTTCCGTACCGCGAGGACTCCGGAATGGTGCCGGCGTTGAGCTCAGTGACCTGCAGGTCCATGCTGACATTGGCGTAGCTCGCGTCTCCGCGGGCCAGTTCCTTGCGGCTGTCCACCCTGGTCCGCCAGCGAACGATCAACCACGTCCCCGCGCCGAGGACGGCAGCTGCCACAGTGCTCCAGGCCGTGACCAGGAAGCCCGTGGACTGGTACCACGGCTGGTTGATCAGCTCAGCCCCGCGGCGGATACCGGCGATTGTCCCGTCAGTCCACTGGGCATCCCGTAGCAAATCCTTGGAAGCATTCTGGATGTCCTCGCGCTGTTCCAGGGAAACTTTGCGGTCCTCGCCCATGTAGGTGCCCACATGGCGGCCCAGCGGGTCCACAGCGAAGATGAAGAGGCCGTCCGCCCATTTCTGGCCGTCGGCGCTGATCCACTCCGGATGGTTGGCCCGGGCGAAGCGAAGGACTTCTTCATTGAGGTTGGCCTCCGCGGACCCCCGGTAGGTAAAGACGGCAACCCGGGTGGGCTCATGGAAGTCAACTGCCTCAACCGCCGGGACCAGCCTGTTACTGTCAAGTATTCCGGCGCCGTCTTCCACCACGATTTCCACCGGCGGCTCTGCACGGGCAGCGGCTGAGCCTGCCACCGAGCCGCAGAGCAGGCCGAGGAGCGTAAGCAACACGGCAGCGAGGGCCCGGCGCATGATTCCCTTTTTTCCACAAAGCAACGATTTCCTCCAGCCTCCCCGGTGCCGTCCACCCGCTGATAGGGCCGAAAGTACCGTAGCTAGCGGGTGGGCCGTACGCCATACTGACCACATGGACGCAGCGGCGGGAAGACCGAACAGGATCCTCGTAGTTATCCTGGCAATTATTGCCGTCCTGGCAGTTGCTGCCCTTGCCGTGGTGTTCTCGCGGGGTGAACCTGCCCTGCTGGACGAATCCACACCCCAGGGCGTGGTGCAACGATACTCGGCAGCTGTCCTCGACGGGGACGAAGCCGCGGCCGCCGGGTATCTTACGGAAGGCGCCCGGACCCAGTGCCTGGACTTCGAACGCGCTCCCGCCGATAACCTGCGGATCACGCTGATCTCCACTACGGAAAGGGAAGCATCTGCGGACGTGCACGTCCTGGTTGTGGTGTCGAACGGGGGCGGGCCCTTCGGCAACTCCGAGTACGAAATGGAAGACGTCTTTGATCTCGTCAAGACGGACGGCAAGTGGCTGATCCAGTCTGCGCCGCTGCAACTGAGGATATGCACCAACCGGCCGGTGAAGCCGTGAGCGCCGCCCGGACGGCGCCCGCCCCGGCGGCGGGGTCCGCCCAGCCCACAGTCCGCCGCCTCATCGTCTACACGCTGCTTTTCGCACTGGTTGTGGTGACCGCCATCGGACTGAGCGGCCTGCTGGGCAGGCTTCTCGGCGCCGGCACTGTGCTTGTCGCAGGTGACGTGGCAGGCCTTGCGCGCTCGCTCGCTTTCACGCTGATCGGCGGCCCCATGGCGGCCGTGCTCTGGTGGTTCGTGTGGCGACGGCTCGATGACGCAGTGGAGAGGTCGTCGGTGGGATGGGGGCTGTACCTGACCGGCATGTACGCTGTCTCGCTCATCACGTCGGCCACCGGGCTGCTCAGCGCCCTGTCCGCTGTCATCGGCGGCGAACGGCTGGGCTGGCAGCTTTCACTGTCCAACGGGCTGGTCTGGGCAGGCGTGCTGGCATGGCACCGGTGGATGTGGCGCCATCCGCGGAAGAGCCCTTCACTGATTTCGGACGTCCCAACCGTCGTGGGCGCGGTCTACGGGCTCATCGTTGGAGTGGGCGGCACCATTACGGCGCTCGCGAATCTCCTGGACACCGCGATCCAGGGCTTTACGTCCTCGGCGTCCATCGGTGATCCGTGGTGGAGGCTCGCCCTGCAGGCGCTGGCCTGGGGAGCCGGCGGCGCCGTCATTTGGTGGTGGCACTGGTTGCACGACGGCGGACGCCGGCTGAAGACCGATTTCGCCGACGTGGCGCTGGTGGTGGTAGGAATCCTCGGGGCCGTCCTCCTGACGGTGGGCGGCACAGGAACCGTCCTGTACGTCCTGCTCCGCCTGGCCTTCGACCGCACGGATCCCGTGAGTGAAATCGTCGGTCCCCTGGGTGCGGCGTTGGCGGCAGGCGCCGTGGGCGCCCTCGTCTGGGCATACCACCGGACCGTCACTGCGGGCCGTGCCGAAACCACGCTGCAGGCAGCGAAGCTCGTGACTTCAGGGGTGGGTCTGGTGGCCGCCGCCACCGGGATCGGCGTCGTGGTCAACTCCTTGCTCAGCATCGCGGCGACACCACTGGCCGGCGGCGGAGCCCGCACCCTGCTGCTGGGAGGCATCAGTTCTCTGGCGGTCGGCGGACCGCTGTGGTGGTTCACATGGAAACCCGGGGTTCCGCCGGAGCCTACTGAACTTGGCCGCCGCGGCCGGCGCGTTTACCTCATCGCGGTTTTCGGCCTGAGCGCGATTGTCGCTGTCATCACGCTCCTGGTGATCGGGTACCGCGTCTTCGAATTCCTGCTCGACGACGTCACCGGCTCCAGCCTGGTGGACCGCACCCGCGCGCCCCTGGGCCTACTGGTGGCCACGGGCCTGGCCGCCGGGTACCACTTCGCCGTCTGGCGGCACGACCGGTCCCTCACGGCGTCTGTTGCGCCCCCGAAACGAATGGTCCGGAAGGTGATCCTCGTGGCTTCAGGTGATCCGGAGCCGCTGGTGCGGGTGGCGGCTGAGGTGACCGGTGCGAGCGTCACGGTGTGGAAGAGGGCCGACGTCGGAACCTCCGGTGCGGTGCCTGCGGGTGACGCGGAGGGGACCACACGCGACTTGACGGAGCAGCTTGCCCGCGCACTGGAGGGTGTTGCGGCCGACCGTGTCCTGGTGGTGGCGGGCCCGGGGTCCCGCCTTGAGGTGATTCCGCTGGGTGCGGACTAGCTAGATCCCGAACGTCCGCTTGTAGCTTCGTACGGCGTTGTTGACGGTGGGAAAGAAGTGGTCCGGGCCGAACCTGCTGCTCACTCCGAACTTGAGCAGGCGGTCCTTGACCGGCCCCTTGAGCTCGGCAAAAACCAGGCTGATGCCCTGGCCGGCCAGTTCGTCGTCGAGCTCCACGAGGTCGTCCAACGCCGTGGTGTCCAGGTCCGTGATGGCTTCGGCAGCCACGATCACGCACTTCACCGGGCCCGGGGCGTTCGCCACCAGGCCGCGGATGTGCTCCGCGAACACCTCACCGTTGGCAAAGAAGAGCGGGGCGTCGAAGCGGGCGATCACCAGCCCCGGGACGCGTTGGCCTTCCGGGTGGCGGCTGAGGTCGTGGTAGCCCGGGACGTCTTCCAGGCTTGCCAGTTCGGTGCGGTAGGGATCCCATGCCCGCCGGACGAATGCGATGAGCGAGAGCGCGATGGCGATGATGATTCCCTGCAGTACGCCCACGAACGCTACGCCGAGGAAGGTGGTGAGCAGGAGCGCCGTTTCCATCTTGCTCATCCGGACCAGCCGGAGCAGGGTCTTGACGTCCACCAGCGAGGCGGCAGCCACAATGACGACGGCGGCCAGGGTGGTGGTGGGGAGGAACGCCGTCACCTCGGGGACGGCCACCATGAAGACCACCACCAGGGCGGCGGCGACGATGCCGCTGAACGGGGTCCGTGCTCCTGCGTCAAGCGCTATCGGGGTCCGGGATGAGCTGCCGCACACCGGGAAGCCGCCGAGCATTCCGGTGGCCACGTTGGCAATGCCCAGCGCCCCCATTTCCTGGTTGCCGCTCGTGTGTACGCCGCGGCGTCCTGCGAGGCTCTTGGAAAGGGTGGAGGTGTCCGCGAAGGCGATCAGGGCAATGCCGGCCGCCGGGCCAATGAGCCCTGCGACGTCGCCGAAGGTGAGGCCCCCCAGTGCCGGGGCCGGCAGGCCTGTGGGGAGGGCTCCCACCATGGGCATGGCGTCTTTGAGGCCCAGGGCCGCGGCCGCCGCGATGGACGCCGCCACGGCCAGCAGCACACCGGGGACCTTCCACGGGAGATAGCGGCCGGCCACAATGATCGCCAGTGTGGCCACCCCGAACAGCAGCGCCACAGGATTGGCGGCTCCGCGCAGGATCGCGTCGGCAGTTTCCGTGGCTCTGGCCGTGAGGGAGTCGCCCGTCACCGAGATCCCGAGCAGCCTGGGCAGCTGGCTGACCATGACGGCAAGTGCAATGCCGTTGAGGTAGCCCACCCGGATGGGCTTGGACAGGAGCCCCGTGACAAAGCCGAGCCTGAAGATCCGTCCGGCGATGAGGAAGAACCCGATCAGGATGGCCAGGACTCCGGCGAGCGCCACGGCGTGGGCGGGATCCCGTCCTGCCAGGGGGAGCACGGCGGCCGCGATCATGGGCGCCAGTGATGAATCCGGGCCCACAATGAGGACCCGCGGAGGGCCGAAGACGGCGTAAAACAGCATCGGGATCACTGTGGCGTACAGGCCGGTGACCGCCGGCAGCCCGGCGGCTTCGGCATAGGCCATCCCGGCGGGAATCAGCGCCGCACTAAGGGCTGCTCCGGCCGCAAGATCGGACTTGAGCCAGGAGCGCTGGTAGGTCCGGGCCAGCTGGATGCCCGGAACGGCTTTCTGGATCCAATCCCTGCGCATTGGGGCCTCCCGGGCTGGTGGTCGGCGTGGGGGTTACGGCGTTCCCTGAATGGGACCGTAATCCTCGCCGTATTCGGCGGAGACCAGAATGGGCAGGTGGTCCGAGGCGCCGCGTGGCAGGGTTTCCACACTCTCGATGTCCAGTCCGAGGGAGGTGGCAAAATCGAAATGCCCCTTGAACATCTTGTACCTCGTATAGGTCCGCCGGTCACTGAGGGAGAGTTCATACCCGGAATTCTTCATGTGTTCAGTGAGGTTCTTGGTGAAGAACGGGTAGTTGAAGTCACCCACCATAAGCGTCATGAGTCCGCTGCCCATCCCGAGGAGCTCTGCATGGGCGGCCTTGATCTGTTTGCGGCGCAGCGAATTGGAGGCTGTCAGGGGCGCCGCATGAAATGAGGCGATCACCAACTCGTGGTCTGTTTCGTTGTCCACCACCCGCGTGCCGATCAGACGTTCGTGGGCCGGGGCCAGGACCCTGTCGTGCAATGACTTCTTCAACGCGAAGGTGTTGGTTTCGAACGCCGTGAAGCGGTCCATCCGGTAGTAGATGGCAAGCCCCAGCCTGTTGCCTTTGGTCGAATCGGCCAGGTGCAGGGGCCCGAGTGTGTCCGGTAGATCGGAGGTGTCGCACTCCTGCAGGCACAAGGCATCTATCCCGAAGTCGTTGGCCAGATCGAGCAGTTCGCCGCTTGCCGCGTGCTTGCGAAGGTTGTAGCTGATGACTCGTATCAGGGGAATACCTCTTCCGAGCGTAGTAAGGAGAACCAGTTCCTGAGTCTACTCAGTCAAAGTTACTCAGCACATAAGACGGCACAGAAAGACGGCACAGAAAGACGGAACGGAAAGGCGGAGCAGCCGTGTGGCCGCCCCGCCTCCCGTGGCCCGGACGATCCGGCCCGGCCTGCCGAGGGCCAAGCTAGCGGCCGCCGGGACCGCGTGCCGCCGTGTACTCGCCGGCCGTGACGGTTCCCTGCTCCTGGGCGCCGTCGAGCGTTCCCTCGCCGATGCCGGCGGTGACCTGGGCGGCGCCGCCGGTGTACACGGTGTATTCCTCGCCGGCGGTGATGACTGCCGAGGAGAACACCAGCGACGCCGCCTGCTTGGCCGTCACGAACGTGGCCACCACGGCACCGCTGGAATCAGCCAGCTGGATGGCGGTGCCGGCGGGCAGGGTTGAGCCGAACGTCAGCTGGACCCCGGACTGGGATGAGGAGGTGCCGGGCGTCACCGCCATGCCGGTGCTGCCCGCTGCTGCCACGGTTCCCCCGTTGACCACGAGTTCGCCGTTGACGTCCAGGGCGCCGTTGCCGTCATTGGTGGGGCCGTTGACCACCACCGTTCCGCCGGTGATCGTGGCATCGCCGTTGGAGTCCAGCCCGTCACCTTGCGAATTGATGGTGAGCGAGCCGCCGCTGATTTCCATCGTGTAGTCGCCCGCTGCCATCTCGCCGCCGCCCATACTGCCTCCCATACCGCCGCCCATGCCTACGCCCTGGGAGCTGGTTCCGGTGCTGCCCCCGGAGGCGTTGACGCCGTCGTCGTTGGATGTGACGCTGGCGGTACCGCCGGAGATCACAATGTGCTGGGCTTCCAGGCCCTCTTCGGATTCTTCCACCGTGGCGGTGCCGGCGGCGATGGTGAGCGTGTTGAAGGCCTTGATGCCGTCGTCGCCGGCGCTGACGTTGAGGGTGCCGCCGTTGATGAGCACCCAGCCGCGGCCTTCGTCCTCCTCGTTGTCGGACTTGAAGCCGTCGTCGCCGGCAGTCACCTGGTAGGCGCCGTCGAGGAGGACGGCGTAGTCCTTGCCTACGATGCCGTCGTCCGTGGCGTCCACGGTGACATTGCCGGCGGCCAGCACCAGCCCGTCCTTGGAGGAGATGCCGTCGTTGTAGTTGCCGTCCACTGCCAGCGAGCCGGTGCCGGCGATGGTGAGGTCGGCCTGGGAGTACAGGGCCGCGTTCGGAGCTTCCTCGGGGTGTCCGAGTAGGTGGACGCGTCGCTCAGGGAGTTGGAGGTGCCGTCCGCCAGGAAGACGATTGCTTCGTTGGCGCTCTGCGCCACGAACGGGGATCCGGTGGAACTGGTCACGTCGGCCCCGTCAAGGATGATGCGGACCACGTCCTCCTCGCCGGCGGCAACCACCACCTGCCCGTCCGAGAGGGATCCGCTCACGCGGTAGGTTCCGGCGGCGCTGATGGTGACGGTGTCGCCGTCGACCTTTACCGCGTCCGACGACGTTCCGGCGGCAACGCTGCTGTCACCGTCCGCCAGGGTCACGGCTACTTCGGACGCGGTATCCCAGGTGAGGTCGTCAGCGTCGTAGTGGGTGTCCGCGGCGAGGGTGTCCAGCGAGATGGCCTCTGCCGTCCCGGCAGCCGCTGATGTTCCAGAGTTTGAGTTGGAGGCGCCGGTGATGGACGTGCCGGTGGAGGACGACGTCGGCAACGTAGTAGGTGACGGTGCTGTCGCCGCTGCCGGTGGTTACCGTGGAGATATTGATGTTGGAGCTGTCCGAGATGTAGGACGTGTCCGTGATGACGGCTGTGGTGGTGCTGCTTGAGTCGCTGGTGGTGTCGCTGGTGCTGCCTGCCGTTGTCCCGGCCTGGCTTGCCTGGTAGGCGGAGACATCCGAGATTTCCACGTGCTGGACCACAAAGCGGTCCAGCGCCCAGGCGGTGGCCCCTCCGGCTGTCAGCGTCAGGGCAACAGCCCCCGGCGACGATGGCACGGCGTACCCGGCCGCCCTTGCGGTGTTTGTTCTGGAGAGGAGTCATGCCCTCATTTCTAGGCGCCGGACTTATGCCGGCCATGGGGCCTTGATATGAGGAAGCTGTGAGGATAACGGCGGGCTGCGGGCCGGCAGGCGATAGGGTGTTCTGGGATTATCACCAGCCATGCGAAAGGGTCGACGTTGACTGCTGCACTTACGGAACTTGCCGAGGGCGGGTTCTACTACGAATCACTCGGCGGCGGACGGTTCCGTTCGACCATTCATGCCCAGGGTGCCTGGAACGAGCATGAGCAGCACATGGCGCCCGCCTCCGGACTCATGGCTGATTGCCTGGAGCGGCACGAACCGCGGAGTGATGTCCGGATGGCGCGCCTGAGCTACGAGATCCTGGGGCTGATCCCTGGGGGCGAATTCGAGGTGGTCACCACGACCCTGCGTCCCGGACGTACCATCGAACTGCTCCAGGCCGAACTCGTGGCCGGGGGGCGGGTGGCCATCCGTGCCACCGCGTGGCGGATGATCATGTCCGACACATCGGCCGTCGCCGCAGTGGAAGACACCCGCATTCCCGGACCGGAGGCGTGCTCACCGTACGACGGTGCCAGCGTGTGGCCCGGAGGGTACATCCGGTCACTGGAAATGCGTGTTGCGGACGGGCACCGCCCAGGCTCCGGGACGGTATGGATCCGTACCGCACACCCGTTGACGGACAAGGACGACAGCGGCGATGTCGCACGGCTGATGGGACTGGTGGACACTGCCAACGGCATCGCCGCCCGTGTGCCCCCGGGCAAGGGCAGCTACGCCTTCCCCAACCTGGACCTGCAGATCCACATGTACCGGAAACCGGCCGGCGACTGGCTGGGCCTGGATAACGCCGTCTCCTTCGGCGCGGACGGCATCGGGCTGACGTCAACGGTCCTCCACGACGTCGCCGGGCCCTTCGGCCGCGCGGAGCAGATCCTCACCCTCCGCAGGACGTAGTTGGAGTTGAGCTGGGCGTCGGTTCCCTTCAGTTTTTGTGGAACACCAGCCAGCCTGCCAGTGTGGCAAGGGCCGTCAAAGCTGCGCCCCACAGGATGTCCACGACGATCAGCTGCAGCGGCCACGTTTTCAGCGTCGCGGCGTTGGTGAGGTCATAGGTGGCGTAGGCGAAGGCGCCGAGGGCGGCACCGTAGCCCACTGCGCTGAGCCAGCTTCCGCCGTCGAGCGTGGGGCGCAGGGCAAAGAACACAATGCCGGCAATGTAGATCACGTAGAACACCACCGCGTACCCTAGATTGGGCCGGTCGGCCAGCAGTTCACCAATCTGCCCGCGGTAAAAGGGGTTCATCGTCTTGAGCCAGATGGAATCGATGACGGCGAACGCGGCGGCAACCACCAGGAATTGCAGAATGACCATAAGGGAGCTTAGCAAGATGCAGCACGCGGCCGGCGCACCAGCCACGCTGACCATTGTCCGGCAGGAGGAGTCGATGGGTGCGGCGCGCGACCTGGAATTCGGCATTGAGCTGCTGGGCATGGCCAAGACCGGCCGGATCGGCCCGACGCTCAGGCTGTACCGCCCGGCCCCCACAGTGGCCTTCGGCCAGCGCGACGCGCACCTTCCCGGCTTTGAGGCAGCAGCCCAGGCCTGCCGGGACCTCGGTTTTGAGCCGCTGGTCCGGAAAGCCGGCGGCCGGGCCGCGGCCTACCACGAGGGGACGCTGATCGTCGATCACGTGGAGCCGCATGCCGACGCCATCGCCGGCGCCAAGGGGCGCTTCGCGTTTTTCGGCGGGATGCTGGCGGATGCCCTTCGAAGCGCCGGCGTCCACGCCGCCGTCGGTGAAATCCCGGGCGAGTACTGCCCGGGGGAGTTCAGCGTCCACGGCCTGGACCGGGCAGATCCGCAGCACAGGGTCAAACTGATCGGAACAGCCCAGCGGGTGGTGTCCGGCGGCTGGCTTTTCAGTTCGGTCATCGTGGTGGAGAACTCGGCGCCGATCCGCAAAGTCCTGGAAGCCAGCTACGCAGCCCTCGGGTTGGACTGGGATCCGGCCACCGCCGGCGCCGTCGACGACCTCGTCCCCGGACTGGACGTTGCGGCCATCGAAGCGGCGGTTATCAACACCTACGCCGGATATGCGCCGGTGGACTACGCCGATTTTGCCAGCCTGAGGGCATAGCTGTTCGGGCGTCGCGAAGTGCGGGCGGACAAGCAGAAGGCCAGGCACCACAGGTGCCCGGCCTTCTTGCCGTCAAGGGAGAGCCTTAGGCCGCGAGCCGGCTCTTTACTTCAGCTGCTGACGGGTTGGTGGCGGCGGTGCCGTCCGGGAAGAGCACGGTGGGGACCGTGCGGTTGCCTCCGTTGAGCTGCTCTACGAGGTCGGCCGTGCCTTCGACTTCTTCGATGTTGATCTCGGTGTAGCCGATGCCCTGGGCGTCCAGCTGCTTCTTCAGCCGGTTGCAGTAGCCGCACCAGGTGGTCGAAAACATGGTGATGGTGCCGGAATCGGGAGTGAAATCCACGGAGTTCTCCTCAAGCTCGTTATTGCTCGTCGTTATCAAAGCAGATGTCTTTTCCCTCAACGGTAACCCGGTGGCGGGTATTCCCCGGATCCGGGAGGCCGTTGCCATGCCCGGGTGACGCCGGGTGACACCGCCTGCGGGCGGTGGCATGCTGGTGCCATGTGCGGACGCTACGTGATGGCCAGGGCAGTCGGAGACCTGCTGGCAGAGTTTGACGCGGAACTGGAAGAGGAGCTGGTGGTTCCGCCGTCGTGGAATGTTGCCCCGACCGCTGACGTGCCCATCCTGCTGGAGCGCCTGGTGGACGGCAGCCCGGTCCGGCAACTGCACGTGGCCCGCTGGGGACTCGTGCCGTCCTGGGCCAAGGACCTTTCCATCGGCTCCAAGATGATCAATGCCCGGAGCGAGAGCGTCCTGGAGAAGCCTGCGTTCCGCAAGGCAACCAAATCCAGGCGCTGCGCCGTTCCGGCGGACGGCTACTACGAATGGAAGGGCGAGGGGCGGAGCAAACAGCCCTACTACGTGCACCCGAAGGACGGCCGGCCCCTGGTTTTCGCCGGTCTGTATGAATGGTGGAAGGACCCGTCCAAGCCCGAAGGGGACCCGCACCGTTGGATGCTGTCCACGTCCATCATGACCACGGACTCGCCGCCGGAGGGCTACGCCGGGGGAGTGCTTGCTGAACTCACCGCCCTGCACGACAGGGTTCCCCTGCCCATGGACAGGCAGACCATGCAGGCGTGGCTGGACCCCCAGGCGGATGATGCCGCCGGCCTGGTGGACCTGGTCAGGGCAGGTGCGCACGACGTCGCACAAAGCTGGACCATCGATGCTGTTGGTACCGCCGTCGGAAACGTGAAGAATGACTCGCCGGAACTCATTGAGCCGGTGGGAAGCCTGTTCTAGCAGGCTTTCAGACGGTGACCTTGCCGGCGGCGTCCACCGTCCACGTGGGATTGAAAGCGATTTCCCAGCGGAAACCGTCCGGATCCGCGAAGTACCCGGTGTAGCCGCCCCATGGTTGGGTCTTCGGCGAAGACACCACGGTGGCCCCGGCGGCCTCGGCATCGGCCAGGACCCGGTCGACGTCAGCTGCGCTGCCCACGTTGTGGCTCAGCGTGATGCAGGGGACACCGGCAGGTCTGTCCACGGACGCCTCCGCCTGCATCTGGCCGGCATCCCAGAGGGAGAGGATGAGGCCGTGATTGGCCTGGATGAACACCACTTCTCCGGGGGCTTCCCGGTTCACCGGCCAGCCGAGGCCGTTGACGTAAAAGGCGCGGGAGGCGTCAACACTGCGGACGCCCAGTGAAATGAAGTCGACTCGAGGCTGCATTCTTAGATACTGTCATGCACATGCCCACAAATCACGGACACGACAAAGACGCCCAGGCCGACAGGGAGCAGCTCGCTGCTGTCCGGGTGGCCGTCGATGAAGTTGATGAGCAGATTGTCACCCTGATTGCCCGCCGCGAACGCCTGATCCGGATTTCCGGAACCCTAAAGGGTGATGACGCGGAGGTCCGGGCTCCCGGCCGGGTGGAGAAGGTCATTGAACACGTCCGTGCCGCGGCCGAGAAAAAAGACATTGACCCGGACATCGTGGAGAAGACCTACCGTGCAATGATCACGGCTTTCATCGAGCTTGAGATGAAAGTGCACAACGCCAGCAACTAGGGGCTCAGCAGTTAGCTGCGTTCGCCCGGCGGGCGCAGCTTAGAGGGATTCCTCCACGGGAACGTTGGCCTGGTATTCCCTGCCGTCGGCGTCGCTGAAAGCGGTCATCAGGTGACCCTTCTCGAGGCCCAGGACGGTGCTCAGGGGGAAATTGCCGGTAATGGTGTTGCCCGAATGCGTCACGCCGCTGAGGTCGAAGTTTTCTTCAGTGCCGTCGTGGCTGAAGCAATAGAAGGACACGGCCTCGCCGTTCATGAACTCGATTCCCATTCTTCGTTGATGGGAATGATCCGGTGTGGCGGCAACGAGGCCCACCACGTAGGCGCCCGCCCCGGGGATGTTGCCGTCTATATCAAAAGTCGCCACCAAGGTGGAGTCCTTGGCGGCGATGGCTACGTGCTTCAGGAATGCGTCATGGGAGCTCATGGCTCAATCCTGCTCCCTGCGCCCCCGTCCGTCCACCCCTGATTCGGGTTTTGTCCGGTCCTTCGCGGGCTGCGCGGATTCGAAGTTATGTTCGAGCCGGTCTGCTCTTGCTGCGTTCCTCTAGGCCGGGGATCCCCGAGGCGGCAGGGTGTCGGCAGTGCCATGTGGCTCCGCTACATCGACATCACCGGCTTGTTCTCCTGGGACGAAGCCCTCGGCGGGATCCAGAACGTCAGTGGCATCGTCTCCGACGTCGCCGGGGTGCTCGCCATTGTGGCAGCTGCCACGGGTGTCGGCGCCCCGGTGGCAGCCGTCTTCGGCGGTATTTCCATCGCCGCAGGAGCAGTCCACGCCGGCACCAAAGCCATCCAGGCCCACAGCACCTGCAACGTCGGTACAGGCTCCTGCGGCGACGCCGTCGCAGAAGCACTCCTCTCAACCGCAGTCATCGGCCCCGGCGGCCGGCTCATCAACGGCGCCGCCAGCGGGGTGAAGAGTCTGTACGGGGCGTCAAAAGACCCACACAATGGCCAAGGCTTGCTCCTCGAACGCGTGAATGCGTGAACGCGGGCATCGCCGCGGCGCGCCAGGGCGGCACCCGCTTCGGCAGGTCCTTGTCTGATCCGCTGGTCATCGCCGACAGGCTCGCGATCGCCCAGGGCGCACGCGCGAAGGGACGCATCGCGGAGGTTGCTGCCCGTCAAATTGGCTGGAGCCGCGCGACGCTCTACCGCCACCGGCAGGCGGCCGAAGATCGCCAGTCATGAAGCATCGACTGTCGGCCGAAGACCGTGCGCTCCGGCAGCACCTCGACGACGGTGTTCCCCTCGCCAGGATCTCCGGCAGGGCGGAATCCCCTCCGCACGCTGCGACGGTGGACAGCAGGATTCCGCCGGTGGCTCGGTCGCGGCCTTGGGCCGCCAGCCACGCTCGGACCGCGGAAGCCATTATCTCCCGCCCGAAATCGTGGGTGCGATCGAAAGCCTCGCGCTCCGCCGCGGTGAGCCGGGCCGATGGGATGGCGGGCCATCGGACGAGGGGCCCTCGCCGCTGTGGCCGGAAACGTGAGTGTAGGTTTTGTCCGGCCTCCGGCGTAGACTTGAGTTATTCGAAGATATGTTCGAAGGAATGATTTCACAACGAATCATTTCAGGTTTCTCCCTGCCGGCGGTGCGATCGCCCGTTGCGGGAAGGGGAGTGCAGTTCCGGGAGGCGCCGATGGGCTTGTTTAGCGAGGGTGTCGACGTCGTCTGCACGCCCGCGGGCCAGCCGTCCGAACTCACGTGGTCAGGGCGGCACTACACGGTCTGCGCCGAGCCAGTGCACTGGTACGAGCGCCGGCAGTGGTGGGTTGAGGAAACCCGGGCACCGCTCGGAACCGGCCCGGGACTGGTTGACCATGAGATCTGGCGCGTCCAGGTCCGGCCCGCAGATGCCAAGCCCGCAGATGCCAAGGAGGTATCGCAACAGGATGAGACCCTCACCCTGGACCTGACAAGGAACATCGGCAGCGGGCGCTGGAGGCTGCTGCGAATCCACGATGCGCTGAGGCCGCAGTCAGCATGAGCTTCACCCATCTCCACGTATCCACTGCCTTCAGCGCCCACTATGGTGTCTCCTGGCCGGACGACCTCGCCCAGGCTGCCGCGGCGGACGGCGCCACGGCACTGGCCTGCACCGACAGGGACGGGCTGTACGGCACCGTCAAGCACCTTAAGGCCTGTATGGCAGCGGGCCTGGATCCCGTCGTCGGGGTTGACCTGGCGGTCTTTGACGACGACGGCGACCTCCGCACCCAGCTCGCGGGCCGCGTCGTCGTACTCGCCCACGGACACAACAACGGTGCCGGCTACCGCGCCCTTTGCCGGTTGATCTCAGATGCCCATGCCCGCACGTCCGGCAAAGCCGGGGGAGCGGTGCCCGTCGCTGTGACCCGCGCCGAAATTGCCTCCAGGGCGCTGCATCCGGAAACACTCGAGCCGGTGCTGACGGTGCTGGTGGGACCTGATTCCGACGTCGGCAGGGCAATGGGCGGACGCAGGTACCTCCGCCCCCGCACACTCTTCAAGCAATGGCTGGACAGCATGCCGAAGGGAACTGTGGCAGCCGAAGTGGTGTCACACCTCAGTGCCCCCGGTGAGCCGCTGAGCACAGCGCATGCGGTGCGTATGCTCAAGCTCGCCGCTGAGCACGGCGTTCCTGCCGTACTGACGAACGCAGTCCGCTATTGCGCGGAGGACGGCGCAGCTACGGCAGATGTGCTGGACTCAGCCCGTACCCTGAAATCGCTGCCCGAACTGACCGCCGAACCGCTGCTTCAGCCCAACGGCCGGGGGTGGCTGAAGTCATCCGCCCAAATGCTCGAGCTTGCCAAAGAGATCATTCATGCCGCGGGCTACGGCACCACCGACCTCACCACGCTGTTGGGCCAGACGGAGGCGCTCGCGGACCGTTGCCGGATGGACCCCGTCACGGACTTGGGATGGAAGCAGCCGGTTGTTCCTGAAGCATCGGTCATCGGGATCGAGGGAGAGCCGCTGGCGGAGTTGACGCGGCGCTGCGAGGCTGGCATCAGCCGGCGGTTCCCTGGCATTTCGGGCCGGGCCGAGGCGGAAATGCGGGCACGGCTGGACCATGAACTGCGGATCATCGCCAACCTTGGCTTCGCTTCCTACTTCCTCACTGTCGCAGAGGTTTCCCGGATGATCCTGGACATGGGGGTCAGGGCTGCGGCCAGGGGCTCCGGTGCCTCCAGCCTGGTGAACTACCTGATCGATATCAGCCAGGTGAACCCCCTGCAGCACGACCTCATCTTCGAGCGGTTCCTTTCCCGCGACAGGGCGACCCTTCCTGACATCGACATCGACGTCGAAAGCGCAGAGCGGCACAATGTCTACCGTCGGATCTTTGACCGCTTCGGGGCGGAACGCGTCACCCTCATGAGCATGCAGAACGGCTACCGCGCTCGCGGTGCCGTCCGTGATGCCGGTCTTGCACTGGGCATGGACGACGGCGATATCGGCGAAATCGCCAAACAGCTGTGGCGCTTTTCTGCACGGAATTTCCGTGAAGCCCTGGTGGAAAAACCCGAGTTGAAGGAGTTCGCCGGACGGGTTGAGCAGCGCGATTCCGCGGAAAACCAGCAGCTCGACCTGCTCGTTGACCTGACCGAGAGGCTCGACCGCCTGCCGAGGCATATTTCAATGCACCCCTGCGGAGTGATTCTTGGTGATGCCACGTTGCTGGACCGGACACCTGTCCAGCCCAGCGGACTGGGCCTTCCAATGAGCCAGTTCGATAAACACGACATGGACCCGATGGGGATGCTCAAGCTGGACGTCCTTGGCGTCCGGATGCAGAGTGCCATGGCCTTCGCCGTCCGCGAGGTCATAAGGCTGCACCCGTCGAAGGCCGAGGTGGTGGCCGCCGGCGCCCATCCGACGGGACCGGACGGCACAGGGCCGGACTTCATAGCGGCTGACGGACATATTGACCTCAACGCAGTGCCCCTGGATGACGAACCAACCTACGAACTGATCCGCAGCACCCACACCCTGGGCTGTTTCCAAATCGAATCCCCGGGCCAGCGGGAGCTGATCGGCAAACTGGCACCGCGGGAATTCAACGACCTCATCATCGACATTTCACTGTTCCGTCCGGGGCCGATGAAATCGGACATGGTGCGGCCGTTCCTGGAGCACCGCCACGGTTTTGCTCCGGAGGTCTATCCGCACCCGGACCTCAAGCCGGTGCTCCAGGAAACCCACGGGGTGACTGTTTTCCATGAACAGATTCTGAAGACCTTCGATGTCATGACCGGCTGCGGGCTCGCCCGCGCTGATGAATTCCGCAGGGCCTTGGGGAACGAGGTCCAGGAGCCGAAGGTGGAGGAATTTTTCCGCAAGGAAGCCAGGATGCGGCATTACACGCCCGACGTGGTGGACAAGGTCTGGGGGACGCTGAAAGCTTTCGGCAGCTTCGGCTTCTGCAAGGCGCACGGGGCTGCCTTTGCCGTGCCCACCTATCAGTCGGCCTGGTTGAAGGCGCACCACCCGGAGGCTTTTCTGGCTGGTCTGTGGGAACACGATCCCGGCATGTATCCCAAGCGGCTCCTGGTGTCCGAAGCGCGGCGGCTGGGGATTCCCATCCTGCCCCTGGACATCAACAGGAGCCAGGCGGAGTACCGCGTGGAACGGGTTGAGTCCGGCCCCGACCGCGGCAAGCTGGGTATCCGGCTGAGCCTGAACGGCATCTACGGCCTCTCCGGCGCCGAACTCAAAAGGATCGTCGCAGGGCAGCCCTATGATTCGCTTGCTGACCTGCGTGCCCGCTCCAGGCTGAGCAGGCCAAGCATCAAGCGGCTTGCCCAGCTGGGAGCCTTCGACACCCTCCACCGGGAATCCGGAGGAGCCGCCAACCGGGCAGACCTCGTCCAGCACCTCCAGACCCTCCAGAACCGCCCCTCCAAAAAAGGCATTGAGGTCATCGAAGGCCAGCTGTCGCTGCCTCTGGGCGATATTGAACTCAGGAACCTTAAGGCTGAACTTCCGGCGCCCACCACCGTTGAGAACGTCAGGGCAGAGCTTGACCTGATGGCTGTCGATGTCAGCGAACACCTGATGTCCAGCCACCGCCCCCTGCTCGACAGGCTGGGCGTCACCACGGCGGACAAGCTCCTGGGGCTCAGGAACGGCACCGAGGTGCTGGTGGCCGGGGTCCGGGTGGCCACGCAAACGCCGCCCATGCGTGGGGGGCGCCGGGTGGTGTTCATCAGCATCGACGACGGCACCGGCTGCGTGGATTCAGTGTTCTTCCATGAGGCCCAGGAGCTGGCAGGCCCGCTGCTGTTCGGCACCCGGCTGCTCCTGATCCGGGGCAACACCCGCAGGACCGGTCCCCGGGGGATCAGCATCAGCGCCACTATGGCCTGGGACCTCAGCCGCACCGGGACCCTCCCGTTCCCGAAAGCGCAACCTGCTGACACCTGGGATCCGGCACTTCGGGTGCACGGGCCGCTGGACGGAATCAACCGCAACCTGGCCATCACCGGTCTTGGCAGCTGAACCGCAACTCCGGAAGGGTCAGGCGCCCGGGCCGGACGCGCCGCTTTGGTCGGCCTATCTCCCAACCGATAGCATGGACGAGGCTGGCTGTGGTCCCCGTACGCCACAAGCTACGAAGCCTTAACTTTGAATAGGAGACACCCGTGTCAGATGCCCAGCAGATCACCCTCATCGTCGACGGCGAAGAGACCAAGGTGACTACCGGGACCACCGGCGCGGAACTCTTTTTTGAGCGCCGCGACGTCGTAGTCGCCCGAGTAAACGGCGAACTGAAAGACCTGGACCAGCCGCTCCCGGAGGGTTCGGAGATCGAAGGCGTCACCATCGATTCCCCGGACGGACTCAACGTTCTCCGGCACTCGACGGCGCACGTCATGGCCCAGGCCGTGCAGCAGCTGCGTCCTGACGCCAAGCTCGGCATCGGTCCCTACATCACGGACGGGTTCTACTTCGACTTCGACGTCGCCGAACCGTTCACCCCGGAAGACCTGAAGACCCTGGAAAAGATGATGCTCAAAATCATCAACCAGAACCAGAAGTTCGTCCGCCGCGTGGTGTCCGAGGATGAAGCCCGCGAGGCCATGAAGGACGAGCCCTACAAGCTGGAACTGCTGGGCAAGAAAAACAACGCCGCCGACGCCGGAGAAGGCGTCAATGTCGAAGTGGGCGCCGGAGATATCACCATCTACGACAACGTGGACCGCAAAAGCGGGGACAGCGTCTGGTGCGACCTGTGCCGCGGACCCCACCTGCCCAACACCAAGCTGATCTCCAACGCCTTCGCGCTGACCCGGTCCTCGGCCGCGTACTGGCTGGGCAACCAGAACAACCAGCAGCTTCAGCGCATCTACGGCACGGCCTGGCCCACCAAGGACGCACTCAAGGCCTACCAGGAGCGCATCGCCGAGGCCGAACGCCGCGACCACCGCAAACTCGGTGCCGAGCTGGACCTGTTCTCCTTCCCCGACGAGCTGGGCTCGGGCCTGCCGGTGTTCCACCCCAAGGGCGGCATCATCCGCAAGGCCATGGAGGACTACTCCCGCCAGCGCCACGTTGATGCCGGGTACGAGTTCGTCTATACCCCGCACATCACCAAGGGGCACCTCTACGAAGTCTCAGGCCACCTGGACTGGTACAAGGAAGGCATGTTCCCGGCGATGCACATCGACGCGGAACTGAACGAGGACGGCAGCGTGCGAAAGCCCGGCCAGGACTACTACCTGAAGCCGATGAACTGCCCCATGCACAACCTGATCTTCCGGTCGCGCGGACGGTCCTACCGTGAACTGCCCCTGCGGCTCTTCGAATTCGGCTCGGTGTACCGCTACGAAAAGTCCGGCGTGGTGCACGGCCTGACCCGTGTGCGCGGCATGACACAGGACGATGCCCACATCTACTGCACCCGCGAGCAGATGAAGGACGAGCTCACCACCACGCTGAACTTCGTGCTGGGCCTGCTCAAGGACTACGGCCTGGATGACTTCTACCTTGAACTCTCCACCAAGAACGAAGACAAGTTCGTGGGCGACGACGCCACCTGGGAAGAAGCCACCCGGACCCTCGCCGAGGTTGCCGAAGCCTCCGGCCTGGAGCTCATTCCGGATCCGGGCGGAGCCGCGTTCTACGGACCCAAGATCTCCGTCCAGGCAAAAGACGCGCTCGGCCGCACCTGGCAGATGTCGACGATCCAGCTGGACTTCAACCTGCCTGAGCGCTTCGAACTGGAGTTCCAGGCCGCGGACGGCACCCGCCAGCGCCCGGTCATGATCCACCGCGCCCTGTTCGGTTCCGTGGAACGGTTCATGGGCGTGCTGACGGAACACTACGCCGGCGCCTTCCCGGCGTGGCTGGCACCTGTCCAGGTTGTGGGCATTCCCGTGGCGGAAGCGTTCAACGACTACATGTTCGACGTCGTGGACCAGCTCAAGGCCGCAGGCATCCGGGCTGAGGTGGACATTTCCTCCGACCGCTTCCCCAAGAAGATCCGCACCGCCAGCAAGGACAAGATTCCCTTCGTCCTGATCGCCGGCGGCGAGGACGCCGAGGCAGGGGCCGTGTCCTTCCGGTTCCGCGACGGCAGCCAGGACAACGGCGTGCCGGTGGCCGAAGCCGTCCAGCGGATTGTCCACGCCGTCAGCAACCGGACCAGCTAGCAGACGCGGAATGGCAGGCGACGTGCAGGAGAACACAGGCGCTGGCGGGGGTTATCCGGACGACGGCGGTGTGACCGATGACTTCGGTCTGGCCGGAGTTCCGGACGCCTTCCAGCGCCTGTGGACACCGCACCGCATGGCCTACATCAAGGGCGGGCAGCACCAGTTCAAGAACCAGGATGACTGCCCGTTCTGCGTGGCCCCCGCCCGCGATGATGAAGAATCCCTGATTGTCTACCGGGGACGCACTGCCTATGTGGTGCTGAACCTTTTCCCCTACAACCCGGGCCACCTGCTGATCTGCCCATACCGCCATGTTCCGGACTACACAGACCTGACCGTGGAGGAAACCGCGGAGTTCGCGGCACTGACACAGACCTCCATGAGGGTCCTGCGCAAGGTGTCCAATCCCGGTGGTTTCAATCTCGGGATGAACCAGGGCGTAGTGGGCGGGGCCGGGATTGCCGGCCACCTGCACCAGCACGTTGTTCCCCGCTGGGGCGGCGACGGCAATTTCTTCCCCATCATCGCCCAGACCAAAGCGATCACGCAGACGCTCGGCGAGGTCCGCCAGCAGGTCGCGGAGGCCTGGCCCGAGGACGAGCATGCTTAACCGGCATGCCCGCGGGTTCTTCACCGCCCTCTTCTCCCCGCTGGCCCGCTGGCTCCTGAAAATCGGCGTTTCACCGGATGCGATCACCATCGTGGGCACGGCCGGCGTGGTGGTGGGTGCGCTGGTCTTCTATCCGTTGGGACAGCTGTGGTGGGGAACGCTGTTCATTACGGCTTTCATCTTCTCCGACGTCCTCGATGGCATCATGGCGCGGATGCAGGAGCGCGGCGGCCGCTGGGGCAATTTCCTGGATTCCACCCTTGACCGGGTTGCCGACGGCGCCCTGTTTGCCGGCCTGGCCATCTGGTTTTTCACGGGGGGCGCGGACCGCGCGATCGCCGTGGCCGCCGTCGTCTGCCTGGTGCTTGGCATGGTGGTCTCCTACGCGCGGGCCAAGGCCGAGGCTCTGGGCTTCCACGCCAACGTGGGCATAGCGGAGCGGGCAGAACGGCTGGTTTCGGTGCTTGTGGTGACGGGATTTACCGGAATCGGGCTCCCCAGCGTGGTGCTGCTGGCGACGCTCGTCCTGCTCGCGGCGGCCAGCCTGGTGACTGTGGTCCAGCGCATCGCCACCGTATACCGGCAGTCGCTCGAGGAGCCCAACGGAACGGCTTCGCAGCAGCCGGCCTAACCAGGGGTAACCCGAATTCAGCAGCGTCGCGGCGTGCGACTAGTATTAGCTGTACCTGGTCATTGGATCCGGTAATCCGGTGTGCGTGCGGCGTGGCTTTCCCGTCTGTGCCGCCGCCTGCGCCGGAACCGAGAGACCGGATCTACGTAACATCTAGCTACCCATAGGGGTTTTTGTGTCTACACCTGATGTAAGCAGCGAAGCCGGCTCGTCCGCCAACAGCGTCACGGGCAGCAACCGCGTCAAGCGCGGCATGGCAGAGATGCTCAAGGGCGGCGTCATCATGGACGTCGTCAACGTCGAGCAGGCCCGCATCGCCGAAGACGCCGGTGCCGTGGCCGTGATGGCGCTGGAACGCGTTCCGGCCGACATCCGCGCCCAGGGCGGCGTGTCCCGCATGTCGGACCCGGACATGATCGACAAGATCATCGAAGCCGTGTCCGTGCCGGTCATGGCCAAGGCCCGGATCGGCCACTTCGTTGAGGCGCAGGTCCTGCAGTCCCTCGGCGTGGACTACATCGACGAGTCCGAGGTCCTGACCCCGGCCGACTACGTCAACCACATCGACAAGTGGAACTTCAAGGTTCCCTTCGTCTGTGGTGCCACCAACCTGGGTGAGGCGCTGCGCCGCATCAACGAGGGCGCGGCCATGATCCGCTCCAAGGGTGAAGCCGGCACCGGCGACGTCTCCAACGCCACAGGCCACATGCGCCAGATCCGCTCGGAGATCGCCAAGCTTGCCGCCCTGCCCGAGGACGAGCTCTACGTCGCGGCCAAGGAACTGCAGGCCCCGTACGAACTGGTCAAGGAAGTTGCTGCCGCCGGCAAGCTCCCCGTGGTCCTGTTCACCGCGGGCGGCATCGCCACCCCGGCGGATGCTGCAATGATGATGCAGCTTGGCGCTGACGGTGTGTTCGTCGGCTCCGGCATCTTCAAGTCCGGCAACCCGGCCCAGCGCGCGGCCGCCGTCGTGAAGGCCACCACTTTCTTCGATGACCCGGACGTCATCGCCAAGGCATCCCGCGGCCTGGGCGAAGCGATGGTCGGCATCAACGTCGACGAAATCCCGCAGCCGCACCGCCTCGCCGAGCGCGGCTGGTAACAGCTCCCAAAGCAGTACGACGGCGGCGGGTCACCTTCCAAGGTGGCCCGCCGCCGTCGTCCGTTAGGGGAGGGGAACTACTCCAGCCCGCGGCGCTTCAGCAGCGGCTCCAGCTGAGCGTCGCGGCCGCGGAAGGCACGGAACGAGTCCAGCGGTTCACGGCTGTTGCCGCGGGACAGGAGTTCGCTCCGGAAGAAGTCTCCGTTGGCGCGGTTGAGTCCGCCGTTTTCCTTGAACCATTCCACGGTGTCCGCGTCCAGCACTTCGCTCCAGATATAGGAGTAGTAGCCCGCCGCGTAGCCGTCGCCCGCGAAGATGTGCTGGAAGTATCCGGTGCGGTATCTAGGGGGAATCAGGGTGTGTGCCACTCCGGCGGCCGCCAGGGCCTTGGCTTCGAACGCCAGGACGTCAGCCGGGACCCCTGATTCGTCCAGGACATGCCAGGCAAGGTCCAGCAGAGCGGCGCCCAGATACTCCGTAGTGCCGAATCCCTCTCCCCACAGCTGCGATTCGTTGAGCCTGTCCACGACCTCCTGGGCAAGGGGCTCGCCGGTGACATGGTGCCGGGCATAGTTGGCCAGGACCTCGGGCCACATGATCCACATTTCGTTGACCTGGGAGGGGTACTCCACGAAGTCCCGCGGAACGGCTGTGCCGGAGAACCTCGGGAAGGTGACGTTGGAAAACAGTCCGTGGAGGGCGTGGCCGAACTCGTGGAACGTGGTCCGAAGCTCGTCCAGGGTCAGGAGTGTGGGTTCGCCGGCCGGAGGTTTGGAGATGTTGAGGTTGTTGATCACCACTGGCTGCGTCCCGAGGAGCGCGGACTGGTCCACCAAAGAGTTCATCCAGGCCCCGCCGCGCTTGGACTCCCGGGCGTAGTAGTCGCCCAGGAACAGGCCCAGTTCGGAACCGTCCTCGTTGCGGACTTCCCAGACCCGGACGTCGGGGTGGTAGCCCTTGAGGTCGGGCCGTTCGTGAAAAGTGACACCGTAGAGGGATGTTGCGGCGAAAAACACGCCGTCGCGAAGCACCCGGTCCAACTCGAAATAGGGACGCAACGCCTGCTCGTCCACGCTGTACCGCTCGCGACGCACTTTCGCCGAATAGTACGCCCAGTCCCAGGCCTCCAGCGGTTGGCCCGCGACGTCAGCCAGGGCGGCGGCCTCGGCGTCGGCATTCCGGACGGCGGCGGGAGCCAGCCGGTTCATCATGGTTTGCACGGCTTCGAAATCGGGGGCCGTCTGGCGGTCCACAGTGAGCTCGGCGTAGTTGGCGAACCCCAGGAGGCGTGCTTTCTCCGCACGGAGCGCCACCATGGACTTCACCAGGTCCTGGACGTCGAGGCTGCCGCCGCTGCTTCCGCGGCTAATGGATGCCTGGTAGAGGCGGCGGCGGACGTCGCGGTTTTCCAGCGATGCCATGGCCGGCTGGTTGCTGGGCTGGATGAGCGCCAGCAGGAATTTGCCGTCGTGCCCGGCCGCCCGTGCTGCCTCTGCGGCGCTGGCAATGTCGTCCGCCGGCAACCCGGACAGTTCCGCGGGATCATCGAGAAGCAGGGCGGAGGTCTTCATCGCTTCCTTGGTGCGCTGTCCGAAGTCGGTGCCCAGCCGGGACAGTTCGGCGTTGACGGCCCTGAGCCTCTCCTGCCCCGGGTCGTCCAGTTGGATTCCGGACTGGCGGAACTCCTTGAGGTACTCCTCCACGAGCCTGGCGGATTCGTCATCGAGACCGGTGGTGTCCACAGCTGCGAACCGGTCGAACAGCCGCCGGTTCATGTAAATAGCGTCCTGATGGGCGGAAAACTCCGGGGACAATTCAGTCTCGAGCGCCCGGATACCGTCCGTGGCATCGGCCGAAACCAGGGTGAAGAAGGACGCGGCGGCGCGCTGGAGGAGCTGTCCCGAGCGTTCCATTGCCAAGGCCGTGTTTTCGAAGGTGGCAGGGTCATGGTTGTCCACGATTGCCTGGATTTCCGCCAGGTGCTCCGCAAGGCCGGAACGGACTGCTTCGGCGTAATCGGCCTCTTCGATGTCTGCAAATGGCGGGAGCCCGAACGGCAAAGGGCTGGGAGTGAGGAGGGGGTTAGTCATGAAACAACCCTTTCATGTAATCAGGAGGTTCTCAATGGTGATTTTGCCGGGTTTCCGGCGCTGACCCCCATAGGATGGCGCCATGCCGGAATTACGTCCACGGGCACCGAGCAGGCTCGGCAAAGGCAGCGCCCCGGCGTTTGCCGCTGCCGTCGTGATGCTTGCGCTCGTGCTGCTCGCGCTCTCGTCGTGCGGCGTCCTCGCCGAGCAGGGCGACGGACAACGGTCCGCCGATTCACCGCGGACGACGGCGGCCTCCGCGCCGGCGTCGTCGGCTGCCGCCCCGGAACCGGCCCCCGTTCCGGAACCGACGCCGGGCAAGGGCCCGCCCTGCCCTGCAGTACGGTGCACTTCCGTCCTGGTGACGGGGGACATGCTGGTGCATGCCCAGCTGTGGGACCAGGCCCGGGCCGACGCAGCGGCCATCGGAAAGCCAGGACTGGACTTCACGCCGTTGCTCGAGGGGCAGCGGGCCTACATCGGGAAGAGCGACGTCGCCGTCTGCCACCAGGAAACTCCGGTTGCGGACCCGGCCGGGCCTTTCTCGGCCTATCCGTCCTTCAATGTTCCTCCGCAGATCATCACGGCGGCAAAAGACGTGGGCTACGCGGCCTGCACCACGGCCAGCAACCACACGATTGACCAAGGGACCACCGGCCTGGTCCGGACCCTCGATGCCCTGGACGCCGCGGGTCTGAAGCACACCGGTTCCTACCGGACCGAGGCGGAGTCGCAGGGAATCCTGATCCTGCAGACGGAAGCCGCCAGCATCGCCGTAATCGAAGCCACCTACGGCCTCAACGGGCAGTTCCCCGAGCACACCTGGCAGGTGGACATGCTGGACGCTCCGGCCATGATTGCCAAAGCGAAGAAGGCAAGGGCGCTTGGCGCGGACATCGTGCTCGGCGCCATGCATGCGGGTGACGAGTATGCCGGCGCCCCCAACGCCCAGCAGCAGGACACTGCCCATGCACTCGTGGACAGCGGCGAATTCACCATGGTTTACGGCCACCACACGCACTCCGTGCTTCCCATTGAGAACTACAAGGGGACGTGGATTGTGTACGGGCTGGGCAACGGCGTTACGGAACTCTCGCCCTGGTATGTGGTGAACAACGAGGGCTTGCTGGTGCGGGCACAGTTCAGCCAGGACGCGGCCGGAAAATGGACGGCAACGGACCTGGCCTGGGTGCCGTCAGTGATTGTCCGCGATCCGTACCGGTGGTGTTCCGTGGCGGCCGACGCGCCGCAGGGGCCGTGTGCCGGGGCGGAAGCCGACGCTGCAACGCGGCTGCGGACCAAGTCCGTGGTGGAGTCGATGGGCGCCGCCGAGGCGGGTGCCCGGGAACTGATCATTTCCGACGAAGGAAGGTAAGTGTGGCGGCCCTGCCAGGAAGAAAGGCTCACCTGATCCGGCCGGCAACGTATCTGACGTACCAATGCTGCCATGGAGTCTCCACCGCCGGCCCGTAGTGTTCCCGCACGAAGGACACCGCCTGCCCTGGCGGGACGCCGTCCATCACAGCGAGGCAGGCAAGTGCCGTGCCGGTCCTGCCGTGGCCGCCCAGGCAGGCGACCTCGACGCGCTCAGATGCCGCGCGGACCCAGGCTTCCCGCAGGGCGTCCATGGCGTCCGTTCTGTCTGCCGGCAACCAGAAGTCCGGCCAGCGCACCCACCGCTGTTCCCATCCTGTTGGTGCCGGGGGTTTCCCGAGCAGGTAGACGGCAAAATCGGGCACCGCTCCCGGCGGGAGCGGATGACGCAGTGCGCGGCCGCGAATGCGCCGGCCGGAGGGGAAACTGATGACTCCGGCAGCTCCAGGGTCCCAGGTGTTCATGTACCGACTCTGGCATCGGATCGGGTGCGCGGGAAGACTTCGCCGGGGCGAACGCCACAAAGGATGGCGCAGGAGGGGTATCGCCTGAAAGCGGTGCCCCTCCTGCAGCTATTGCCGTGCGGTCACATCACCGCCGGCGGCCTAGTGCCGGCCGCGCCGATGGTCGTCGTCACAATAGCTGTGGAAGTGCCAGCCGCCCCTGTGGTCCCTGTCACCCCTGTGGTGGTGCCAGTAGCCGTGCCGCTCACACCACTTGCGGTCGTGACGCCAGTCCCGCTTCTTGTCGCGGTCGCGGTCCCTGTCGTGGTCCGTGTAGCTCTGGTAGTTCGTCGCGGAAATCGTGACGGACTTCAGCCCGGAATCCGCCGCAGCGGGTCCGGCAGCCATTGCCGTCCCCCCGATGCTGAGTCCTGCAGCCAGCAGGGTGGATGCGAGCAATCCCATTGACCTCTTCATGAGATCTTCCTATCTTGTGGTTCATTCCCAGGTGTAGGCCGCAGGGTCCGGGCACGCGGAATCACCCACCGTGGATCAATGTGGGTTCCGGCACGCCATGGTGTGGCTGCGCCGGATATGAGATTCCAGTCGGACGTTTGTCTGCGGTTAGTGGCCCCAAATTTACGCGGCGATACGTTCCGTGAATCGGCGCAATGCCCCATTTTTGCAGTGGCCTGATTCAAAGCGGCGGCGCAGAGCCCCTGCCGCATTTGGAAACCTCCGTGCCTCACGGTGAGTGAAGTTAAAGCGCACGGATAACGATATGAGGGCACCCCCGTGCCTACCCCAATATCCACAATCCCGGCTCCGGTAACGGTGATCCGGTGACCGGCCTGTAGTGCTGGAACAGCGCTCGTCCCCCACATCGATGTGGTTGGAGGGGCTGTTCACCACCAACCATAGCGCGATGGCCGGAGGCGGAACAGATGCAGGGGTTTATTACTTTCGCAGGTGCGGTAACCTCGTCGCTGGGACAGTTTCCAACCTGCCCCTGTCACGTGTGTGCGCCATTCGCAGGATTGGAGCCCCGGGAGCATTCTCGTGCGGCGCGACGCCGGCTATGTTACGGCGCCAGAGGGCCGGACCTAAAAAGGCCGCAGGCTTCGGCTAGTTCTCCGTCATTTCTTCCGGGACGGCCACGACCCGCAGTTCCGCCCCGTCACGCAGCGCTGAAATGTCCAGCGGCTCACCGATCGCCTCCGAGAAGAGCAGTTTCTGTAGGCTTTCCGCATTCGAGACAGACTTCCGGCCAACGCTTAGGAGCACGTCCCCGGCGCGGAGGCCGGCGCGTTCGGCGGGCGATCCGGGAAGGACCTCCACCACCAGTAGTCCGTCACGGTGGCCGGTCCGCACCACGGAGCCGACCGGAAGCTGCACGGGGGTGTTCACGAGTCCGAGATAGGCGCGCCGGACCCGTCCGTCCGAGAGGAGCGAGGCGATGATCCGGCGCGAGGTGGCGTTGATCGGTACCGCCAGCCCCAGACCCGCCCCGGCCACAGCGGTGTTGATTCCCACGATCCTGCCCCGGGTGTCCGCCAGGGCACCGCCGGAGTTCCCGGGGTTAAGCGCGGCATCGGTCTGGATGACGTCCTCGATCACGCGGCGGTTGCGTCCGGACCACACGGGGATGGAGCGGCCCAGGCCGCTGACCACTCCCGCCGTCACGGAGCCCGAGAGCCCCAGGGGATTACCCACAGCGATGACCAGTTGCCCCACCTTGAGGCGTTCAGCGTCGCCGAACTCGGCAGGCTGGACCATGGGTGCCCTGCCATGCACGATGGCGAGGTCGGACAGGGGGTCGGCACCCACCACTTCTACGGCCGTCCGGGTGCCGTCGGCAAAGATCACGAAACCCTTCCCGGCAGAGCCCACAACATGGGCATTGGTCACCAGGTACCCGTCCGAGGTGAACAGGACGGCCGAGCCCGCCCCCGCCCGGTATCTGCCGTTACGTCCGTTGCCGGTCATTTCGACGGCGGCGACGTGCGGGGTAACGGTTTCCGCGACGCGGATGACGGTTGCGGAATAGGAATCCAGCGGGTCTTCGGCCGGGACGGTTTCGTGGGCTCCGGTGGGTCCGCTGCTGACTTCCGCCATGGTGTGCCTCCTGACATGGTGCCTACCTATGTCAACGGCTTCGTCCGCTGCGGTACTCCGGTGGTTGCTACGCCTACAGAGAAACAGCCAGGGAAATCAGTGGCGGTGCTGCGACAGCCGGCGCCACAGCTCAGGCCAGGCCGTGGCGAACGCCGGGTGGAGTTCCCTTTCTTCGACGGAATCGGCCGGCACCCATGTCAGTTCGATGCTCTCGGGATCATTGATGGCCGGTTCGAAGGATTCCAGAACGCGGACTGCCACCGTGGTGTAGGACCAGTACCCGACGTCGAACACGGACGTGAAGAGGACGTGGACGTTCCCGGGAGGGACAGCCGCTTCCTCGTGGGCTTCGCGAAGCGCCCCCGCTATGGCGTCTTCGCCCTGATGAAGCGCCCCGCCGGGCAGGCCCCACGTTCCGCCGTGGTGGCTCCACGTGGCGCGGTGCTGCAGCAGGATTCCCTTTGCAGGATCCTGGACCAGGAGCCCGGCGGAGCCGAAGCGGCCCCAGAATTTTCCTGCCGCGCCTTCCACCCAGGCATCGCCCGGATCACGCGGGCCGGAGTGGCGGCGGAGATGTTCCGGGAGGCTGGCGGATGCGGTGTCCATGGGACCAGTTTCCCACGGCCCCGTCTCCGGCCGGTCACAAAGCGTCACCGGCGGCCCGCGCGCCGGAGGGGCGTCCGAGCGAACGGGACGGGTTCTAGCGGGGACGCTTCGCGGCGTGCTCGCGCGCCAAGGTGGCGTAGTGGTCATCCGGCGCACCCGGGGTGAAGCTGCCATATTTGCGTTCGACGGCGGTGCGGATCAGGAAGTCTGCGATGGCAGGATTCTTCGGCAGGAGCGATCCGTGCAGGTAGCTCGCCACGATATTCCGGTAGCGGGCACCTTCCTGGCCGTCCTTGCTGTTGTTGCCCGTGCCCTTGGGCGTGGCGCCCAGCGGCCGGACTCCGGGGCCAAGCGTGGTCTGCCCGCTGTGGTTTTCGTAGCCCAGGATGTCGCCGAACTCGGGAGAAGACACGCTGACATTGCCGATCAGGCGTTCGTCCGTGCCGTGCGTCTCGACGTCCAGGACGCCAATGCCGGGAATCACTGATCCCGTGCGGGTCTTGAAGAAGCGCCCGAAGAGCTGGTACATCCCGCAGATCAGCAGCATGGGAGTGTCTGTTTCGGCCAACTCCTTCAGCGTCGATTCACGGGAGAGCAGGTCGTCCTGGATCACCAGTTGCCCGCTGTCCTGGCCGCCGCCTCCCACGATGAGGTCGACGTCGGCCGGGAACTCATCGCCGACGTTGTATTCGAGGAGTTCGGGCGTGTAGCCGTGCCAGCGGAGGCGCTGCTGGAGCACCAGGGCGTTGCCCCAGTCCCCGTAGATGTTCATGTCACGGGGGTACAGCTGAAGGACCCTGATGGTTCCCTTGCTCATGAGACCACCTCCACAGTGGTGATTTTGGACAGCTCGCGGCGGATGGCCAGCATCGCTGTGTAAGTGCAGAAGATGCGCTTGGGTTTACCTTTCGCGCCCTGGATGAAGGCTGCCAGGGCGGGCGCGATCTCCGGGTTGACGGCGCCGATGGCGACGTCGTCGTATTGCAGGCGCAGTGCCATGTCGTAAGCCCGGGAACCGGTCAACTGGTCCACGCCGCCTTCACGCAGCGAATCGAATTCGACGTCCCAGAGCCAGGACATGTCACGGCCGTCGGCATAGTTGTCATTAATCGCCACCATGGTGGCGTAACCGCCGGCGGGGAAGGACTTCAGGCCCAGCCGGAAGCCGCTGGGGTTCTTGACCAGCACCAGGTCCAGCGGCAGTCCGTCAACCACCAGGCTTTCACCGCGGCCAAAGGCAGGGGCAACCCGGGACAGGGCCTTCAGCAGGCCGTCGTGGTCCGTCGGCGTGGCGCCGTTGCCGGCGATGCAGCGCGCCAGGACCAGGGCGGCCGCGGCGTTGAAGATGTTGTAGACGCCACGGAGCTTCATCCCGGTGGTGACCGTGCCGCCGTCGTACTCAAAGTCGGCGTCATCCGTCCCCACCCGGCGCAGCACGACGTCGGCGTGCGGCTTCGCGGGCAGCGCCGGCACCGGGCTGCCGGGGCCGGCGCGCAGGTCGTCGTCGTTCGGGAACGTGCTCAGGAGGGAATCGTCGAGGCCGAAGTACCGGACCTCGGGTCCGTCCAGGGTGTCGGCGATGCGGGCGACGCGCGGATCCTCGCGGTTCAGGACCACCGTTCCGGTGGTCTTGGACGCAATGTGCTGCAGGAGCTGCGCGGTTTTGTCGATCTCGCCGAAACGGTCCAGCTGGTCGCGGAGGACGTTCAGCAGCAGGCTGTAGCGCGGCGGAACCCTGTTGACGAAGTGCACGGCATGCGCCTCATCCAGCTCCAGCACCGCGATGTCCGCATCCAGGCGCCCACGCCAGTCCACGTCGCCCAGCAGGGCAGCAGCGACGCCGCGGGTGAAGTTGCTGCCGGTGCGGTTCGTAAAAACCTTCAGGCCCTGGCTCTCCAGCAGTTCCACCACCATTTTGGTGGTGGTGGTCTTGCCGTTCGTCCCGCTCACGACGGCGACGCCCAGGGGGAGTGTGGACAGTGTCCGTTGCATGAATCCCGGGTCTATTTTCTCCACCACGAGGCCGGGGAGGGCAGAGCCTCCGCCCCTGAGCCGGGAGACCCGGCGGACGAGCTTGCCGAGCGGAACGCTGAAGTAAAGCATGCTCTGTAATATATCCCAGTCGCGGCATGGAACCGGGCGGGAGCACCCGTTCCGGCAAGCCTGCAGGCGCCGGGAGCACTATGCTGTTTGGATGACCAACCCCCCTTCCACGGACTACTCCCGCGCGGGTGCGGGCCTGCGAATCGGTGTCCTGGCCCTCCAGGGCGACTTCCGGGAGCACCTGCGCGCGGCAGAAGCAATGGGCGCCACGGGCATCGGAATCCGGCGCCCGTCCGAACTTGACGGCATTGACGGCCTGATCATTCCCGGCGGCGAGTCCACCACTATCGACAAACTTGCACGGGCCTTCGAAGTCGCCGATCCCTTGCGGAAACTGATCGCCGACGGGCTGCCCGTATACGGCTCCTGTGCAGGCATGATCCTGCTCGCCGATGAGATCGCGGACCCGGCCACGGACCTTGAAGGAAACCCGCAGCAGACGTTCGGCGGACTGGACATCACTGTCCGCCGTAACGCGTTCGGCCGCCAGCGCGAGTCTTTCGAGACAGATCTTGAATTCAAGGGACTGGGTTTCAGCGACACCGGTTCGGGGGTGGCCCCGGTGCACGCGGTGTTTATCCGCGGTCCCTGGGTGGAGCGTGCAGGCCCCGGCGTGGAGGTCTTGGCCCAGGTGGAGCCCGCGGATCCGGAGCACGCCTCGCATGCGGCGGCGCTACAGGGGACGGCTAGAATTGTTGCAGTGCGTTCAGGCCACCTGCTGGCCACCTCCTTCCACCCGGAAGTGACGGGGGAGAAGCGCGTGCATGAACTGTTTATTCGAATGATCAGAGGAGAAGCGTAAAGCATGTCAGGCCACTCCAAATGGGCGACGACCAAGCACAAGAAGGCCATCCTTGATAGCCGCCGGGCAAAGTCGTTCGCCAAGCTGATCAAGAACATCGAAGTCGCGGCCCGCATGGGCGGCCCTGACCTCGCCGGCAACCCCGGTTTGGAACTTGCCGTCACCAAGGCAAAGAAGACCTCCGTTCCCGCGGACAACATCGACCGCGCCATCAAGCGCGGCGCCGGCCTCACCGGCGAAGTGGTGGACTACACGGAGATCATGTACGAATGCCGCGGCCCGCAGGGTTCGGCCCTGCTGATCGAGTGCCTCACGGACAACAAGAACCGCGCCGCCTCCGAGGTCCGGCTCGCCATTTCCCGCAACGGCGGCACCATCGCCGATCCCGGCTCGGTCAGCTACCTCTTTTCCCGCAAAGGCGTTGTCACGCTGCCCAAGAACGGACTCAGCGAGGACGACGTCCTGATGGCCGTGCTCGATGCCGGTGCAGAGGAAGTCAAGGACAACGGAGACAACTGGGAAATCCACTCGGATCCCAAGGACCTGCAGGCGATCCGCGACGCCCTCAAGGACGCCGGGATCGACTATGACACCGATGAAGCTGAGTTCGTCCCGTCCATGGAGGTCCCGCTGGACCTCGATGCCGCCAAGAAGTTCATGAAGCTGGTGGACGCCCTGGAAGAGCTCGACGACGTCCAGAACGTCTACAGCAACGCCGACCTCAGCGACGAAGTGCAGGCCGCACTGGAAGCCGAGTGATCACACAGCCCTGCTGTGAAACTGAGGCCCGGCCTTGACCCTCCGAGTATTGGGAGTCGACCCGGGCCTCACCCGTTGCGGCATCGGCGTCGTGGACGTCGAGAAGAACAGGCGCGCCACCATGGTGGCCGTCGGCGTGGTGGGCACGTCGCCCGATGAAAGCCTGGACCAGCGGCTACTCCTGATCGCCACGTCGATCGATGACTGGCTGGACCGCTACGAACCCCACGTGCTCGCCGTGGAGCGGGTGTTTTCCCAGCTGAACGTCAGCACGGTGATGGGGGTTGCCCAGGCGTCCGGCGTGGTGATTGCCGCCGCCGCCCGGCGCGGCATCCCCGTTGCCCTGCACACGCCGTCGGAAGTCAAGGCGGCCGTGACCGGCAGCGGAACATCCAACAAGGATGCCGTGACGAAACTCGTCACCAAGATCCTCCGCCTGGATGCCCCGCCCCGCCCCGCCGACGCCGCCGATGCGCTGGCGCTGGCCATCACCCACGCGTGGCGGGCGGGCAGCGGAGCGGCCATCTCTACCACGGGACCGGGCAGTTCGGCGTTGACCCCGGCGCAGCGGGCATGGGCCGAGGCGGAAGCCAAGGCGCGCCGGGCACGCTGAATGTCCGGCTGTGCAGCCGGGGAACTTGCTAGGGTATTCGTAGATATGTTCGGATGGCGGGTTTTGTTCCGGCCGTTATTAGTGGAACCCCGTATTTTCATGTAAACCCAGTTTTTTGTGTAACCCAGGAGCCCGGCCTTGATCAGTTTTCTCCGCGGAACCGTAGCGCACGTCGGGTTGTCCTCCGCCGTGATCGACCTCAACGGTGCCGGCATGAGCGTAAACGCCACACCCCAGACCCTCAGCGGGCTGCGCACCGGCGAGGAAGGCAAGCTCTTCACGTCCCTCATTGTGCGCGAGGATTCCCTGACGCTGTTTGGATTCGCCAGCGACGACGAACGTGAAGTCTTCGATGTCCTGCTCAGTGTGAGCGGCGTGGGGCCGCGGCTGGCCCTGGCTGTGCTGGCCGTCCACGACCCCGAAGCGATCCGCGTTGCGGCGCATACCGGCGACGGCAAGGCCTTCACGAAGGTTCCCGGCATCGGGCCCAAGGTCGCTGGAAGGATTGTCCTGGAGCTTGCCGGGAAACTGGTGCCGCACGGGACCGGCGCGGCGGCAGCGCCCGCAGCAGCAGCCGCCGCGCCGTGGAAGCCGCAGGTGGTGGCAGCCATGACGAGCCTCGGCTGGTCCGAAAAGGACGCCGCCGCCAGCATCGACAAAGCGCTCTCGGATTCCCCGGAACTCGAAGCGGGCGGCCAGGTGGCCGAGATCCTGCGGGCCACTCTGCGGTGGCTTGGCCAGGACGGCGCCCGCGCCGGCAACAGGGTAGGCACCCGTGGCTGAGCCGTCCCTGGTCGGCGGGGGAGAGGAACCGGAGGAACGGGTCATCGAGGCGGCCCTCCGGCCCAGGAACCTGCATGACTTCGTGGGCCAGCACCGTGTCCGCAAACAGCTGTCGCTGGTGCTGGAAGCATCGCGGATGCGCGGACGCAGCGCCGACCATGTCCTGCTCTCCGGCCCGCCCGGACTCGGCAAGACCACGTTGTCCATGATCATCGCGGCCGAGATGAATGCTCCACTGCGGATCAGCAGCGGTCCGGCCATCCAGCACGCCGGCGACCTGGCAGCCATCCTTTCCTCGCTGTCCGAGGGTGAAGTCCTTTTCCTTGACGAAATCCACCGCATGTCCCGGCCGGCAGAGGAAATGCTGTACATGGCTATGGAAGATTTCCGGGTGGACATCGTGGTGGGCAAGGGGGCGGGAGCCACGGCAATTCCACTCGAGCTGCCGCCCTTTACGCTCGTGGGCGCCACCACCCGCGCCGGGCTTTTGCCCGGCCCGCTGCGGGACAGGTTCGGCTTCACGGGGCACCTGGAATTCTACTCAGTCGAGGAACTGGAGCTGGTCCTGAGGCGGTCGGCCGGTCTGTTGGACCTGAAGGTCAACTCGGCGGGGTTCAGCGAAATCGCGGGCCGGTCCCGGGGCACGCCCCGAATCGCGAACCGCCTCCTTCGCCGCGTCCGCGACTGGGCACTGGTCCACGGCATCGAACAAATCGACGCGCGGGCGGCGTCCGCCGCGCTGGACATGTATGAAGTGGACAAGCGGGGGCTTGACCGTCTGGACCGCTCCGTCCTCGAAGCCCTGATCACCAAGTTCGGCGGCGGCCCGGTGGGACTGTCCACCCTGGCCATTGCCGTGGGCGAGGAACCGGAAACAGTGGAAACCGTCGCGGAGCCGTTCCTTGTCCGCGAGGGGCTTCTGGGGCGAACGCCCCGTGGCCGGATCGCCATGGCTCCGGCCTGGACGCACCTGGGCTATGCGGTTCCGGACGGCGTGTTCGGCCAGGAGGCGCTGACGCTGTTCGACGCGGAAGACCTCGGCGTGGAACCGGTGGCGGAGTGGCTTCCGAACGGCCAATAGCAGCGTCCGGCTGACTTTCCCTTTAGACTGGGATGACGCTCGGCACGTTCGGGCCTTTGTTTCTGTGGGCGGCTCCGGCCGCCGATGGCCGGGCATGAATTTCCTGCCGGGCGGGCCGAAATGAAGCCGACGTTGCTGTCAACCAGCTACGCAAGTACAGAACGGAAACTTCCTGTGTTCGGACACATTACTGCCCAGGCCCAGCCGCAGGCCGGCGGCGGCATCGACATCATGACCATCCTGCTCTTCGTGATGCTCGGAGTCTTCATCTTCATGATGTTCCGCCGCAACAAGAAGACCCAGCAGCAGCAGGCAACGCTTCAGTCGCAGTTCGCACCGGGCGTCGAGGTCATGACGAGCTTCGGTCTCTACGGCCGCATCGTCTCCATCGACGAGGACGAAAACAAGGTCGTCATCGAACTGTCCCCGGGCAACCTGGCCACCGTGCACCGCCAGGCCGTCACCAAGATCGTTGAGCCGGTTGTTGCTGCCGAAGAGCCCACCGTTGTTCCGGACGACGCCTCGTCCCTGACCGGGCACGACGCCGACCGCACCGACGCCGTCAACCGCACCGAGGCTGTCCGCACTGACGCCGTCAACGAGACGCCCGAAGAATCGCTGAAGCGTCTCAACGACGAAGGCAAGAAAGACAGCTAGTCCGGCGTTCCCGCCAAGTCCCGCTAAGTAGAACGAACGACGGCCGCGGGCTGCCGCCGGTGTGTGAGCCAAGCTCACCCCGGCGGCTCCTCCGTAAACAATAGAAAGATCGACAATGGCACGTACTGGCCCCAAAAACTCAGCACTCAGGGTGCTGGTCTGGCTCGGCGTTATCCTCGCCGTCATGACTGCCGTGCTCGCCGGCGGCTCCATTTCCGGCCAGGCCAGCTGGGCACCAAAGCTTGCACTTGACCTTGAGGGCGGAACCCAGATGATCCTGGCGCCCAAGGTCGAGGGCGGTTCGGACATCAACGAGGATCAGCTCAATCAGGCCGTTGCGATCATTCGCCAGCGCGTGGACGGTTCAGGCGTGGCGGAAGCCGAAATCAGCACGCAGTCCGGCCGCAATGTGGTGGTCAGCCTCCCCGGTACGCCTTCCAAGGAGACCCGCGCCCTCATCCAGGCCTCGGCCGACATGAACTTCCGGCCGGTGCTCCAGGCCGGTCCCGGTGCCGCAGTGCCTACGGAATCCCTGACGCCGGACGACCAGCTCCCCAAGCCGACGGCCGAACCGACCAACAGCAGCGACGTCAACTGGGTCACGGCCGAGGTGTACAAGAAGTTCGAGACCCTCGACTGCGACAACCCGTCGCAGGACAAGCAGGAGCGCTCTGACCCCGCCAAGCCGCTGGTGACCTGTGAACCGGCAACGGCCACGTCCCCGGCCATCAAGTACATTCTGGGTCCGGTGGAAGTCAAGGGCTCCAACATCAAGTCCTCCTCCTTCCAGCTGCAGCAGGGTGCCCAGGGTGCCGTCACCAACGAGTGGGCCGTGAACATCCAGTTCGACGAGCAGGGCACCGCCAAGTTCAAGGAAGTCACCGAACGGCTGTACCAGTTCTTCGTGGCCGCCGGTGGTGAATCGGGCTCAGATCCGAAGGCCCAGTTCGCCATTGTCCTCGATGACCAGGTCATCTCAGCTCCGCGGTCGCTGGCTGTGATCACTGACGGCCGTCCGCAGATCACCGGTGGATTCACCGAGGAGTCGGCCAAGGCCCTGTCGGACCAGCTGCGCTTCGGTGCACTCCCCATCAGCTTCGAGATCCAGAGTGAACAGCAGATTTCAGCTACGTTGGGCGGCGAACAGCTCAAGATGGGCCTGCTCGCAGGCATCATCGGCCTGCTCCTGGTGGTGGTCTACTCGCTCTTCCAATACCGTGCACTGGGATTCGTCACCATTCTCTCCCTCGTGGTGGCCGGTGCGCTGACGTACCTCGCGATTGCCATCCTGGGCTGGACTGAAAACTACCGCCTGTCACTCGCCGGTGTGGCCGGCCTCATCGTGGCCATCGGCCAGACGGCCGACTCGTTCATCGTCTACTTCGAACGAATCCGCGATGAACTTCGGGAAGGCCGCGGGCTGGTCTCCGCCGTGGAGAACGGCTGGAAGCGTGCCAAGCGCACCGTCCTGGCGTCCAAGGCAGTGAACCTGCTGGCAGCCCTCGTGCTCTACTTCGTCGCCGTGGGCAACGTCCGCGGCTTTGCCTTCACCTTGGGTCTGACGGCCATCGCCGACCTCATCGTCGTGTTCATGTTCACCCACCCGACCCTGCAGCTCCTGGCCCGCACCAAGTTCTTCGGCGAGGGCCACAGGTTCTCCGGCCTTGACCCGAAGCGGCTCGGTGCCGTGCCGCTCTACCGCGGTGCGGGCAGGCTCCGCACGCCGGACGAGAAGCCGGGCGTGGTGCGCGCCAAGAACACCGGCGCGGCAGCTGAAGCGGAGCGCCGGATGACCATTGCAGAACGCCGCCTGGCGGAAAAGCAGGAGCAGCTTGCCGGTTCCTCCAAGAGCACGTCCAAGGAGGGCAAGTAAATGACCACGAATTTTGCCACGTTCGGCAACGAGCTCTATACGGGCAAGCGCTCGTACAACTTCGTCAGTTCCAAGAAGATCTGGTTCATCATTGCGGCCGTCGCCGTGGCGCTGTCCGTCCTCCTCCCGGTGGCCAAGGGCGGATTCAACCTCGGCATCGAGTTCCGGGGCGGATCCGAATTCACCGTTTCCAACGTTAAGACCACGGAAGCGTCCCTTGGCGAGAAGGCCGTCCAGGACGTGGTGGAGGGCAGCATTCCACGCGTGGCCAACGTTGCCGGCAACACCATGCGCATCCAGACGGACAAGCTCACCGATGACGAAACCCTCCGGATCAAGGAAGGGCTGACCACCGCGTACGGCGTCACGGACAACGAGGTGACCTCCACGTTCGTGGGTCCCACCTGGGGTGCCGACGTCACCAAGCAGGCCCTCCTGGGCCTGGTCATCTTCGTGGTCATCGCCGCCGTCCTGATGGCCCTGTACTTCCGCACCTGGAAGATGTCGCTATCAGCGCTGGTGGGCATGCTCGTGACCATGTTCGTCACGGCCGGCGTCTATGCACTGAGCGACTTCGAAGTCACGCCGTCCGCCATCATCGGCTTCCTGACGGTGCTCAGCTACTCGCTGTATGACACTGTGGTGGTCTTCGACAAGATCCGCGAGAACACCGCCGACCTGGATGCCTCCACCCGCCGCACTTTTGCGGAAGAGGTCAACCTTGCCGTCAACCAAACGCTGGTCCGGTCCATCAACACCATGATGGTGGCCATCCTCCCCGTGGGTGCCATCCTGTTCATTGGTGCCGGCCTGCTGGGGGCCGGTACCTTGCGGGACCTCTCGCTGGCACTCTTCGTCGGCATCCTGATCGGTACCGCGGCGACCATCTTCATCGCAGCCCCGCTGTACGCCTGGCTGCGCCAGGGTGAACCTGCGCTGGTCAAGCAGGCCGAGCGGGTTGAACGCCGCCGGACCGAATCGGCCGCGAAGGCAACTGCCGCACCGGAGACCGCAACAACCTGAACTGTTCGGCCGTGAAGGGCCGGGCGCCGTCATCCGTGACGGTGCCCGGCCCTTCGCATCTGCGTTCCGGTTACGGAAGTGCCCCGCCGCGGGAATAGACTGGGATAATTAACGGGTCGTGAGGGGTGCTTCATTGGAAGAACGTTCGACGTCGGCGCCAACGGCCGACGGTGGGGAAGGTCCGGGCCAGGGTCCGCAGACCGGCTTGGTCGCGTCCGGACGCCCGGATGCAGGCGTGCCGGTTGACAGTTCCGGGTTCCGGCCTACTTTTCCCGGACGCCGCGAACGCACCAGGTCCAGGCTGGCCCGGCTGACCGGGCGCGGAACGGCCACGTATTCCCCGATCCTTGAACCGCTGCTCCGCACCGTCCGGGCGAACAACCCCAAAGAGGATTTCGACCTCATCCAGCGGGCTTTCGTGGTGGCCGAACAAAGCCACCGGGGACAGAAACGCAAGAGCGGCGACCCGTACATCACGCATCCCGTTGCAGTGGCCACCATCCTGGCCGAGCTGGGGCTGAGCGGCACCACGCTGGCGGCGGCGCTCCTGCACGACACCGTTGAAGATACGCCTTACACCTTGGCCGACCTCAAGAGGGACTTCGGCCCCGAGGTCGCCATGCTCGTGGACGGCGTCACCAAGCTGGACAAGGTGAGCTTCGGCGAAGCGGCACAGTCCGAAACGGTCCGCAAGATGGTCGTTGCAATGGCCAAGGACATCCGCGTGCTGATGATCAAGCTGGCCGACCGGCTGCACAATGCCCGCACGTGGCGCTTCGTTTCGGCAGAGTCCTCGGCCCGCAAAGCCCGGGAAACGCTGGAAATCTTCGCTCCGCTGGCGCACCGGCTCGGCATGAACACCATCAAGTGGGAGCTCGAGGACCTGTCCTTCGCGGCGCTATACCCGAAGGTGTACGAAGAGATTGTGCGGATGGTGGGGGACCGGACCCCGGAGCGTGAAAAAAGCCTGAGCGTCATCCGGAACCAGATCACCGAAGATCTCCGGACGGCGAAGATCAAGGCCACCATCACGGGCCGGCCGAAGCATTACTACTCGATCTACCAGAAGATGATCGTCCGCGACAAGGACTTCGACGACATCAACGACCTCATGGGTGTCCGGGTCCTGGTGGACTCCGTCCGTGACTGTTATGCAGCCCTAGGCACGCTGCATTCGCGCTGGAACCCGCTTCCGGGGCGCTTCAAGGACTACATCGCGATGCCCAAGTTCAACATGTACCAGTCCCTGCACACCACGGTCATCGGGCCCGGCGGCAAGCCGGTGGAGATCCAGATCCGGACCCACGAGATGCACCGCCGGGCCGAGTACGGTGTGGCGGCGCACTGGAAGTACAAGGACCAGCCCAACCGGACGGCCGCAGGCCCCGGAAGTCCCCGTGACGGCGACATGGGCTGGCTGCGGTCGCTGGTCGACTGGCAGCAGGAAACCTCCGATCCCGGCGAATTCCTGGATTCCCTGCGCTTCGAAATCAACGCCCGCGAGGTGTTCGTTTTCACGCCGAAGGGCGAGGTCATGGCCCTGCCGGCGGGATCGACGCCGGTGGACTTCGCCTATGCCGTCCACACCGAAGTGGGCCACCGGACCATCGGCGCCAGGGTCAACGGAAAGCTCGTTCCCCTCAACAGCGAACTGAACCACGGCGACTGGGTGGAGATCTTCACCTCCAAGGCGGAGGGGGCCGGCCCCAGCCAGGACTGGCAGCACTTCGTCAAAAGTGCCCGCGCCCGCAACAAGATCAGGCAGTGGTTCAGCAAGGAACGCCGCGAAGAGGCAATCGACCGCGGCAAGGAACTGCTGACGAAGGCCATGCGCAAGCAGAACCTTCCCCTGCAGCGGCTGATGACCCACGACGCCCTGGCAGAGGTCGCAGAGCACTTCAAGTACGTGGACATCTCCGGCCTCTACGCCGGAGTGGGCGACGGGCACACGTCGGCCCAGTCGGTGATGGAACGGCTTGTTGAAACCCTCGGCGGCAATGAGGGGCCCGAGGATGACCTGACCGAGGTCAGCATCCCCACACAGGTCAGCAAGACGAAGTATTCCGACTCCGGCGTGATCGTCCGCGGCGTGGGTGACGTGTGGGTGAAACTTGCACGCTGCTGCACGCCGGTACCGCCGGATCCCATCCTGGGGTTTGTCACGAGGGGCTCCGGTGTATCAGTGCACCGGACGGACTGCACCAACGTCTCAGACCTGAAGGACCAGCCGGACCGCATCGTGGAGGTGGACTGGGCGCCTACCCAGTCCAGCGTCTTCCTCGTGGAGATCCAGGTGGAGGCGCTGGACCGGAAGTCGCTGCTCTCCGACGTCACCAGGATCCTCTCCGAGAACCACGTCAACATCCTGGCTGCCAGCGTGCACACGTCGACTGACCGTGTGGCCATCTCCAAGTTCGCGTTCGAGATGGGCGATCCAAAGTACCTGAGCCATGTGCTCAGCGCCGTGCGGCGCATCGACGGAGTATTCGACGTCTACCGCACCACCGGCAACCGGCGGCGCAGCTGAGTCCAGGACGGCCACCGCGCCGCCCCCTGGCCGGGTCAGCCAGGTTCAAGCTTCAGGGCGGAGAGTATTTCCAGGGCCGCCTTCTTGTGCGGCACCCGGGGAGTGGCTTCGACCGCTAGCATGAGCAACCGTAGCCTGACGTCGAGCTCGGGACTCGCCAGCATTTTCCGCAGGGCCGGCAGGGCGCGCTCGGCGTCCACGTGGAGGGCGATGTCCAGCGCTGTCCGTAGCGGGCTGGACACCATCAGGCCGCCCAGGCTGACGACGTCGAACGGACCGAGCCTGACTTCGTGAAGGGTGCACCCGCGGGTCGACCGCAGGCTCGAGACACGTCGGGTGGCGTCCACGAGGAGCGCCAGCCGGTCCGGTTCCCCGGCACAGCCGTAGATCCATGCCGCCGTCATGCGTCCGGCAACGACACGTTGCCGGATGGCCGGCGGGACTGCGAACGACGCCGCACGCGCCCGCAGCTGTGGAGTGGCGGCCGTCCCGGGGAGCACGTACCCGCGCTGATACAGCTGGTTGAGGATGCCGTCTGCGGCCATGGCCTGAAGTTCCGGCCATGAGAAGACACGGCCGGGGGAATAGATTTCCGGAGAAGGGGTAGCCATTCAGCCATCCTTTCCTGCCGCCCCAAACGCGTACAGGCCCCCTTCCGGTTATGTGGATAACCGGAAGGGGGCCTGTACGTGGCGCGAGCGTGTTTAGGAAAGTTCGCTGGCCGAGCGTGAAATCTGGTCGAGCCACGCCTGACGGGCTTCGAGGGCTTCCTGGGCGGCCTTGATCTTGCGCTGGTCGCCCGCCTTCTCCGCCTTGGCGAGGTCTTCCTTCAGCCCCGCAATGGCGGCTTCCAGCTGCGACAGGGCGCTGTTGGTCCGCGCCTTGGTCTCCGGGTTGGACCGCTTCCAGTTTTCGTCCTCGGCGTGGCGGACGGCGTCCTCCACCTTCCGGAGCCCCGCTTCGATCCGGCTCATGTCCGCCCGGGGAACCTTCCCGGCTTCCTCCCAGCGGTCACGGATGGACTGGAGTGCCTTCTTCGCGGCGGCCAGGTCCTTGATGGGCAGCAGTGCATTCGCCTCGACCAGGAGGGCTTCCTTAACGGTCAGGTTGGCGCCGTATTCCTGGTCGATCTCGTCGTTGGCTGCCTGGCGCGAGGTGAAGAAGACGTCCTGGGCGGCACGGAAGCGGGCCCACAGTGCATCGTCGTCCTTGCGGCTGGCCCGCGGTGAGGCCTTCCACTCGTCCATCAGGCGGCGGTATTCGCCCGCCGCGAAGCCCCAGTCGGTGGAGGAGGACAGCGCTTCGGCTTCAGCGATCAGCTTTTCCTTGGCAGCCTTGGCTGCCGAGTTGTTGCTGTCCAGCTGCGAGAAGTACGCGCGGCGGTGGCGGTCAAAGACAGTCCGCGCTGCCCTGAACCGCTTCCAGAGAGCGTCTTCGTTGCTTCGTCCCAGGCGTACGCCGTTCTTCTGCGCAGCCTTCCAGCTTTCGAAGAGTTCGTTCATGCGGGCACTGGAAGTCTTCCACTGGATCTGCGCAGGATCGTGGCCGGAGATTTCTTCTGCTTCCGCAACGATTGCTTCGCGGGCAGCCAGCTCGGCGGCACGGACGGCATCGTGTTCGGCCTTTTCCGCCTTTTCGAGTTCCGCGATCTGGGTGGACAGCGTGTCGAGGCGGGCTTCGGCGGCGCGGATATCTCCCACCATGTTCCGTTCCGCCAGCTGCTCGCGCAGGTGGGTTACGGTCTTCTGCATGTCGGTGGTCGGGGCCTTCGAGCCCACGCGCTGTTCCAGGAGGACAATCTGGGCCACGACGTCGTCGTACTTCCGGGCGAAATAGCCGAGGGCTTCCTCGTCGCTCACGTCCGGGTACTGACCCACGGGGTGTTCCCCGCCGTCGATGGTCAGGAAGACGTGGCCGTCGCCTTCAACCCGGCCCCAGCGTGCGGCCTCGGCCAGTGAGGCAGCAGAGGAGACTGAAGCGGGGGCGGGAACCGTAGGAGAGGACGCAGCCTTCGGCCGGGCAGCAAATGCGGCCGGTGAAGGGGCCGGGCGCGCTGCCGGCCGCGGCGCCGGAGCCGGGGTGGCAGGTGCCTCCTCGGCGGCGGGCTGCTCACCGGGTGCCTCCTCGGCGGGCGCCTCCTCCGTGGCCGGAGCGTCGGATTCAGGCTCCGTTGCGGAAGATTCGGGCGTTGCTGGCTGCGTTTCTGCCGCGGCCTCGGGAGCGGCGTCGTTGCCGGCCGCCTGCGCGTCGTCAACCACCTGAACCCCGGTCTCGGCTTCTTCGGAGGCTGCTGTTACTGTTTCGTCGGATTTCTGACTGTCTGTCACCGCTAAAAGTCTTTCGCTTGGAGGGAAATACCTGCACCCGCAGCGTGGAGGCCGGGGCTGGTTACTTCAGAGAGAACGAGTCTATCGTGACTGGTTCCACAGGAGCGCCGTCTGTTGCGCTTCCGCCCGCTTTAATACCGCCGTCGGCGATCTTTGCCACCACATCGAGGCCGGAGGTCACCTTGCCCACCACCGTGTACCCGCCGGCCGCATCGGACGGAATGACCGTGTCCTTGTAAACGATGAAGAACTGGGTGCCGTTCCCGTAGGCGTTGCCGCTGGTGCGGGCCACTGCGATGGTCCCTGCCGGATAGGCGTTGTCTGCCGGCGTGTTCTCCAACGGACCCCACGTGTACGCGGGGTCACCCTGCCCGTCGCCGGTTTTTGAACCGCACTGCAGGACGCCGAACGTTTCGCCGGTCGTCAGCCGGTGGCAGCTGATCCCGTTGAAGTAGTTTTCGTCGGCAAGCGATTTGAAGACTGCGGCTGCCTGCGGCGCCTTGGTCCCGTCCAGTTCGACGCCGAGGGCGCCGCTGTTGAGCTTAAGCTCGCCGCTGAAGACCTTGCCCGCCGCAGTCTCCGGGCTGGGAATGTTGGCGGCATTCGTGGCCGGAGCCGTCGGAGTGGCTGACGGGCTGGTCAGGCCGGCCTGTGCCGCGGCGTATTCGTCTTCCGTCGGATTGCTCGAGAAGACAGTCAGTTGGAGGACGACGGCGAGGACCAGCGCTGCGGCGCCCGCACCGGCGGCGACCACGTTGTCGCGCTTCCGGCGCTTCTCCTGCTGCCGCCGCAGCTCGCGCTTTGCTTCCATTTGCAGGATGCGCCGCTTTGCTTCGCGGGCGCTCCGTGAACTGGCCGCCAAAAGTCCTCCTGGTTGTCGGGCCGCACCCCCGAACGGGCCAGTGGCGACGTCCGGTGTCCGGCAGCAAGCGGCAGGCGATGTTCCCGGCCGCCCCATTAGAGTTGCGGGCGCCGAAAGCATAAACTGACTGCCGCACATAGTTTATGCATGACTGGCTGGACTCCCGCCCTTACCCGCCGCTTTTTGATCACATGGCGGAACCGGAATACCGGGCAGCGGACTCCAGCCTTCTGTTACCTGAGGAGAAAATCCACCATGGCACGCACCGCCTCCCTGTCCGGATTCCCCGAGTGGCTTCCCGAGGAGCGGCTGGTGGAGCTCCATGTGCTGGACACGCTTCGGCGCGTCTTTGAGCTGCACGGCTTCTCCTCGATCGAGACCCGTGCAGTGGAAACGGTGGGCCAGCTCCTCCGTAAGGGTGAGATCGACAAAGAGGTCTATGGCCTCAGCCGGCTGCAGGAGGACGAAGAAGAATCCCGGGCCGCCAAGGGCGAGCACCACTCCCTGGCCCTGCACTTCGACCTGACGGTGCCGTTCGCCCGTTACGTCGTGGAAAACGCCGGCTACCTGTCGTTCCCGTTCCGCCGATACCAGATCCAGAAGGTGTGGCGCGGTGAGCGTCCCCAGGAGGGCCGTGCGCGTGAATTCACCCAGGCGGACATCGATATCGTGGGCGACGGCGAGCTTCCGTTCCGCTACGACGTCGAAATCGCGCTGGTGATCGCCGAAGCCCTCAGCGCCCTTCCGATCCCGGACTTCCGCCTCCGCATTAACAACCGCAAACTGGCCGAGGGCTTTTACCGCGGTATCGGCCTGACGGATACCGCAGGAGTCCTGCGAAGCATCGACAAACTCGAGAAAATTGGTCCCGCCAAGGTGGCCGAGCTGCTGAAGACCGAGCTGGGAGCCTCGGAGGACCAGGCGCAGGCTGCCTTGAGCCTGGCCGGCATCCGCACCGAGGACACGTCCTTCGTTGACAAGGTCCGTGCCCTGGGCGTCAAGGACGAACTGCTGGAGGAAGGCCTGAACGAGCTGGAACAGGTCATCGCCGCAGCGGCGGAGCGTGCGCCCGGCAAAGTGGTGGCGGACCTCAGCATCGCCCGCGGCCTCGACTACTACACAGGAACCGTGGTGGAAACTGTCCTGGTGGGCCATGAGCAGCTGGGCTCCATCTGCTCCGGCGGCCGCTACGACGCGCTGGCAAGCAAGGGAAACCGGAAGTTCCCGGGCGTCGGCCTGTCCATCGGAGTGACACGCCTTGTCTCCAGGATCCTGAGCCAGGAACTGGCCCAGGCCACCCGTGCAGTGCCCACAGCAGTGCTCGTCGCCCTGACCAACGACGACAGCTGGGGCGCGGCGCAGGACGTCGCCGCCCAGCTCCGCAGCCGCGGAATCTCCACCGAGGTGGCCGCCAAAGCTGACAAATTCGGCAAGCAGATCAAATTCGCCGACCGCCGGGGCATCCCGTTTGTGTGGTTCACGGACGACGACGGCAGGCACCAGGTCAAGGACATCCGCTCGGGTGAGCAGGCAGACGCCGATCCGGCCAGCTGGACGCCGTCGGACGCGGACCTGCACGTCCGGATCGTGAAGGCCTAAGCGGCCTTAAGCCCCAGGCGGCCGCTTCCGGAACTTCAGCACCAGGAACCGGCCGCCGACGCCGGTGGCCAGGACGGCCACCATGCCCGCCACGGAGCCCAGCGGCAATGTGAAGGCCAGGATGAGGCAGCCGGCGAAGCCCGCAGCGTTCAGCCAGCGGGGTGCGCTTCCCGGCCGCTCGGCCAAGGTGAAGGCGGCGGCATTTGTCACCGAGTAGTAGATCAGCACGCCGAAACTGGAAAAGCCCACCACGGTGAGGACATCGGTGGTGGCAAGCAGGAGCATCACGGCAGCGGCCACCGAGAGTTCGGCGGCGACCGGCACCGTGTGGCGTCCGTGCACCCGGGCCAGGGCAGCCGGGAGGTCCCGCTCCCGGGCCATGGCCAGGGCCGTGCGGCCCACTCCGGTGATGAGAGCCAGCAGCGCTCCCAGGCACGCGGCGGCTGCTCCGGCCTGGACAAAAGGGCCACCCGCGCTGAAGCCTGAGAGGGCCACGGCGTCCAGCAGCGGTGACAGTGAGTCAGCCAGTCGTCCCGGGGACAGATGCCAGAGCAACAGCGCGGCGAGTCCCAGGTAGATCACGAAAGCGGCGGCCAGCGCGGCCAATATTGCCCGCGGAATGGTACGGGAGGGATCCTTGACCTCTTCGCCCAGCGTGGCGATCCGTGCGTAGCCGGCAAAGGCGAAGAACATCAGCCCGGCGGCCGGAAGGATGCCCCAGGCATTGCCGGGGCTTTGCGCCGAGGCGCCCGGATCCGGGTGGGGTCCAGTCAGGCCCGCGACCGCAACGAAGACGAGGGTGGCCAGGACAATGCCGAGCAGGATCCTGGTCAACAGCGCCGTACGGGTAATGCCCATGAGGTTGACCGCCGTGAGCACTGCGACGGCGGCGACAGCCAGGGGCGTGGCATAGTCCGGTGCCACATAATGTCCGAAAGTCAGGGCCATGGCCGCGCACGATGCAGTCTTTCCGGTGACGAAACCCCAGCCGGCAATGAAGCCCGGCCATTCGCCCAGCTGCTTGCGGCCGTAGACATAGGTCCCGCCGCTGGCCGGGTATTTGGCGGCGAGCTGGGCGGACGCAACGGCATTGCAGTAGGCAATCGCGCCGGCGATCAGCACAGAGACGATCATGAGCCGGCCGGCCAGTGCGGTGGCAGGGGAGAAGACGACGAATACACCGGCGCCGAGCATGGATCCAAGTCCGATAGCGGTTGCATCGAACACGCCGAGCCGGCGCTGAAGCCGTTGATGGGTCTGCATGGCGGAAGGAAAGCCTCTCCAACGGGTAAACTCGTACGGGACTGTTCCCGTAACGGTCCCATTCAACATCATCTCTGTATTCCTGCTGTCTCCTTCAGAAAGGCGTGCTGTGCTGCGCACACATGACCTCGGATCCCTTCGCTCCGAGCACATTGGACAAACCGTAACCCTGGCCGGCTGGGTGGGCCGGCGTCGTGATCACGGTGGTGTGGCATTCGTTGACCTTCGCGACGCCTCAGGCGTCTCCCAGGTGGTAGTCCGCGAAGAAGAGGTTTTCCACGGACTCCGCAATGAGTACGTGCTGCAGGTTATCGGTACGGTTTCGCAGCGACCGGAGGGCAACGAAAACCCGGCCCTGGCCACCGGCCAGATCGAGGTTATCGCCGAGAAGGTGACCATCCTCAACACCTCTGAACCGCTGCCTTTCCAGATCGACGAGCACGTCGAGGTGGGCGAGGAAGCACGGCTCAAGCACCGTTACCTCGACCTGCGCCGCCCGGGCCCCGCCCGGAACATGCGCCTGCGCTCCGAGGCCAACCGCGTGGCGCGCGAGCTGCTCCACCGGGACGGTTTCGTTGAGATCGAGACCCCCACGCTGACGCGGTCGACGCCGGAAGGCGCCCGTGACTTTGTCGTCCCCGCACGCCTCGCGCCGGGTTCCTGGTACGCCCTGCCGCAGTCCCCGCAGCTTTTCAAGCAGCTCCTGCAGGTGGGCGGCTTCGAAAAGTACTACCAGATCGCGCGCTGCTACCGCGACGAGGACTTCCGTGCCGACCGCCAGCCGGAATTCACCCAGCTGGACATCGAAGCGAGCTTCGTGGAGCAGGACGACATCATTTCGCTCGGCGAAAACATCGTCAAAGCCCTGTGGCAGCTGATCGACGTCGAAATCCCGACGCCCATCCAGCGCATCACCTACGCCGACGCCATGGCCCGCTACGGCTCGGACAAGCCGGACCTCCGCTTCGGCCAGGAGCTGACCGAACTCACCGAATTCTTCAAGGACACCAACTTCGGCGTCTTCAAGGCACCCTACGTCGGTGCCGTGGTCATGCCCGGCGGCGCCTCGCAGGCACGCCGTGCCCTGGACGCCTGGCAGGAATGGGCCAAGCAGCGCGGAGCCAAGGGCCTCGCCTATGTCCTCTTCAAGGAAGACGGCGAACTGGCCGGTCCCGTGGCCAAGAACCTCACCGAAACCGAGCGTGCCGGCCTGGCCGACGCCGTCGGTGCCAAGCCCGGGGACTGCATCTTCTTCGCCGCCGGCGAGAAGACACCCTCCCGTGCACTGCTCGGTGCCGCCCGCGTTGAAATCGGCCACCGCACCGGCCTGATCAACCCCGCTGACTGGGCGTTCTGCTGGGTGGTGGATGCACCGATGTTCGAGCCGGCCGCCGCCGCAGTGGCCTCTGGCGACGTGGCAGTCGGTGCCGGCAAGTGGACGGCCGTCCACCACGCCTTCACTTCGCCCAAGCCGGAGTTCATGGATTCATTCGACCAGGACCCCGAGTCCGCGCTGTCCTACGCCTACGACATTGTCTGCAACGGCAACGAAATCGGCGGCGGCTCCATCCGTATCCACGAACGTGACGTCCAGGAGCGGGTCTTCGAGCTCATGGGCCTGGACAAAGCCGATGCCGAGACGAAGTTCGGCTTCCTCCTGGAAGGCTTCAAGTTCGGCGCTCCGCCGCACGGCGGCATCGCCTTCGGCTGGGACCGCGTTGTGGCACTGCTGGCCGGCGTGGAGTCGATCCGCGACGTCATCGCCTTCCCGAAGTCCGGCGGCGGCTACGACCCGCTGACCCAGGCTCCCGCGCCGATTACCGCGCAGCAGCGCAAGGAGGCCGGCGTCGACTTCAAGCCGGAGGCCAAGAAGACAACGGCTGTACCCCAAAACCCCGAGGACGCAGCAAAGTAGCGTGAACTGCCAGCCAAGGCTCTCCGGGAAACCGGGGAGCCTTGGCTTTCCCACAAACAAATCAGTGAGGAGTCCCATGGAACGGCAGGCCATGCCCGCCCTGGCGGCACTGCCCTCCCTGGAAACGTTGATGGATGCGGCCTGGCCCAGCCCTGACCGGGAGGAGGCCGGCGGCTGGGTGCTGCGCGCTGCGGACGGCGTCACCCAGCGGGCCAACTCGATCTGGCCGCGCTCGGAACCTGACGGCACAAACCACAGCCGGCTGGCTTCACTGCGGGAAGCCAGGACCTGGTACCGCAGCCGCCGGCTCCCTGTGATCTTCCAGGTCTTTGACGACCCCCGCAGTGCCGCGCTGAACGCTGTCCTCGATGAGGAAGGCTTCACCCGGCAGTCCGAAACCCTGATCCTGGTGCGCGACGCCGGCGGGTCCGCGCCCCGGGACACCGGCGTCGAGCTTTCCGCTGAGCCGTCGGATGAGTGGCTGCGGCTCTGGTGGAGTGTGGACGGCCGCGGCGGAGACGATTCCCTCGGTACCGCCCGCAGCATCCTCCGGGGCTGTCAGTCGCTATACGCACTGGTGCGCGACGACGGCGGCGTTCCCGCCGCCGTCGGACGCCTTGCTCTTCCTTCCGGCGGGGCGGGCGGCTTGTACTGCATGGCAACCCACCGGGAAAACCGGCGCCGCGGCTACGGAACCCGGGTTCTCCAGTCTTTGCTGCGTGAAGGCGACACCCGGGGCCTCGGCAGCTACTGGCTGCTGGTCACGGCGGCCAATGCCGGCGCCCGGGAGCTGTACTCAAAGGCCGGGTTCACGGAAGCCGGCCGCTACTACTACCGCCAGGAGCGTCCCAAGCGCCACCTGACCGGGTGCTAGGAACCTTCAAGGTATTCAAGCGTTGTGCATTTCCCTGCGTTTCGCCGTTCTGGCCAAGTAGGGAGCGCCCAGTTCCTCGATCGGCGTTTTGAACGTCTCGCGGGAGTAGTACACGGAGGCGGCCGCAACGAGCATGCAGGCTGTGCCGAAGACAGCAACGGGAACCCATCCGGTGACACCCGGGGTCAGGAGCATGCCGGCGATCATCGGGGCGAAGCCGGCCAGGACGAGTCCCAGCTGGTTTCCCAGCGCCATCCCGGTGTAGCGGACCGGGGCGGCGAACTGTTCGGCGAAGAACGAGGGCCAGATTCCGTTGAATCCCGAGTACAGCACGGTCATGTTCAGGAACGCCGCCAGGAACACCAGGACGATGTTGCCGGAGGACAGTGCAAGGAAATACACGAAGATTGTGGCGGAGCACCCGAAGGCTGCGGTGAGCAGAAGGGGCCGGCGGCCGATCCGGTCTGAAAGCCGTGCCGCCAGTGGCATGGCAAACATGGACAGCCCGATAGCGACGGCGTTGACGGTCAGGATGGAGGCCCGGTCAAAACCTGCCGTGGACGTGGCGTATGCCAGTCCGAAAACCGTGAAGATTGTTTGCATTACGGACATGATGGACATCCCGACGACGCGCAGCACGTCGGTGGCCTGGAAGCGGAGCACTTCTCCGATGGGCATCGGGGCGACCTGCCGGCTTTCCTGTGCCTCTTCGAAGACGGGTGTTTCGTCCAGGTGCGTACGCACCCAGTAGGCGATGGCCAGCACCACGATGGAGAGCCAGAACGGGATGCGCCAGCCCCAGGTCATCATCGCGTCCTTCGGGAGGGCGGTGACCGGAATGAAGACCAGGGTGGCCAGCACCATGCCGGAAGCGTAACCGGTCATCACGAAGCTGGTGAAGAAGCCGCGCCTGCCCTCCGGCGAGTGCTCGAGCGTGAGGGTGGAGGCGCCCGCCGATTCAGCGCCAGCGGAGAAGCCCTGTGCCAGCCGGCCGGTCACCAGCAGGATGGGCGCCCAGACGCCCACCTGCTCATAGGTGGGCAGGAACCCGATTCCCAAGGATGCCAGACCCATGATGCCCAGGGTCAGCAGCAGGATCTTTTTCCGGCCCAGCTTGTCGCCGAAGTGGCCCATGACCAGGCCGCCCACCGGCCGTGCCACGTAGGCGACGCCGAAGGTTGCGAAGGCGCCGATCAGGCCGATGGCGGGGTCCGCAGACGGGAAGAAAAGGTGCGGGAACACGAGCGCGGCCGCGGTCCCGTAAATGAAGAAATCGTAATACTCCAGGGTGCTGCCGAGGAATGACGCCAGGGCGGCCTTGCCCGGGGTCTTGCGTTGGGTCGGGCGTGCTGCGGAATGGGTTGGGGATACGGACTGCATGGGGGTCTCCTTAAGACGTCGGTGTCTTAGCGGGCGCCGGCGCGGGGTCCCCGAGGTGGAAATCCACCGAGAGGATCTGCTGGCTGTTGGGGAACGAGTACGCCTTCAGCGGCTCGTGGAGCGGATGCGTGTTGTACACCGCTATGTCCTCAACCGTTTCAAAGTCCGCCACAATGGCGTAGTCGAAGGAACGCTCCGTGTTGAGCACGTCCTGGCCGTGGCTCAGGCTGAGCATGCCGGGGATGTTCCCGGTCATCCTGTTGAGTCCGGCGATCCATGCCTGCTTGTCGGCGGGCGGGAAGTCCGGTTTGAACTTGAAGAGTACGGTGTGGCGGATCATCTCAGGCTCCTACCAGTTCTGATGTGGATTCTGTCTGTTCTGCCGCGCTGTACTCCGCGGACTGGCCGGCGATTGTCCGCCCGGCGAGGTAGCCCATGGTCATGATCGGGCCAAGGGTGGCGCCCGCGCCCGGGTAGCCCGCGGCGTAGGCGTTTTCGGTGGTGTTGCCTGCGGCGAACAGGCCCTCGATGGGCTGGTTATCGACGTCGAGCACGCGGGCCAGCCCGTCGGTGGCCACGCCGCCGTTGGTGCCGAAGGCGCCGTTGACCACTTCCATGGCGTAGAAGGGTCCGGTCTGCAGCGGACCCAGGGACGGGTTCGGGTACAGGTTCTCCTCGTCGCCCCAGTACTTGTCGTACGCGCTTTCGCCGCGACCGAAGTCCGGGTCTTCGCCGTTCACGGCGTATTCGTTGAACCGCGCCACCGTTGCGCTGAGGTTTTCCGCGGGAACGTTGATCTTTGCGGCAAGTTCTTCCAGTGTCGCCGCCTCGATCAGGTAGCCGGGAGTGGGCTGGCCGGCGCGGTGGGCCAGGATGCCATAGCGCTCCATGTAGGCGTGGTCCACGATCACGTGGGCCGGGGTGTTGAGGGTCCGGTTCGCGGCGGAGTCCCAGGACTGCAGGCTCCGGGCGAGGTCGTTGTAGTTCTGCGACTCGTTGGCGAAGCGGCGGCCGTGCCGGTTCACCATGATCGATCCCGGGCCCTGGCGTTCGAAGCGCAGCAGGGTGCCGATGGGCTGCCCGTCGCGGGTGTCGCCGGTGACTGACATCGGGGCCCACCAGGCTTCCCTGGTGCCGCGGGTCTGGCCGCCGATCCGCTGGGCCATCCGCAGGCCGTCGCCGGTGTTCGAGGGCGGCGAGCACATCGTGTAGAGCCGCGAGGCGAGCATTGAGTCGGCCAGTGCCTTGTCCCATTCGAAGCCGCCGGTGGCCAGCACCACGCCGTCGTTCGCGTGGAACACCTCACCGGATTCAAGCTCGACGCCGGTCACCCGGCCGCCGTCGGTAAGCAGCCGGTGTCCCCGTGCCCCGGTCACGAGCGCTGCTCCGTCACGGACCAGGCTGGCGAGCAGCATGGACACGAGGGCCTGGCCTTTGGCCACCAGCCCGTCGGCCTGGCGCCGGTTGAGGTCGTCCCAGGGGAACTTGGTGAACGCACCCCAGTTTTCGTATTCCTGCATGGTGAACGGGGCGCGGCCGTCGCTACGCACGTGTTCCTTGAGGCCGCCCAGGGCCTCCCGGCTGTTGAACAGCTCCGGCTCCACCGTGCGGCCGCCTTCCACGGCACCGGGCAGGTCCTGGCGGTAGTCGGGGAAGTTGTCCAGGAAGATGAAGCCGAGCCCGCACTCTTCCTCGACGAAGCGGAGCATCTGGTCCCCATAGTTCAGAGCCGCGGCCAGCAGTTCATCGCGGCCGCGTCCCCGGGCCACGGCGCGCACGTATTCTGCGGCCGCTTCCTTGGAATCCGTGATGCCGGCCTCGCGGGCATGGTGGTTGTCTGCCACCCACAGCATGCCGCCGGAGACGGCCGAGGTCCCGCCCAGCAGGGCACTCTTCTCGAGGACGACGACGGATTTGCCGGCACGGGCCGCGGTGGCCGCAGCGGTCAGGGCGCCGGCGCCGGAACCGACGATGACGACGTCGTAGCTTTCCGCCGGGTTGCCATTGACGAATTTCATGGGTGTTGCCTTTCAGGAGGATGAAATATGGCGCAGGGCCGGATCAGACGGCGGTGTAGCCGCCGTCGATCACGAGCTCGGAGCCCGTGGTGAAGCGGGATTCGTCGGAGGCCAGGTACAGCACCCCGTAGGCGATCTCGTCCGGCTTACCTTGGCGGGGGAGCGGGTTGGAGCCCACCAGCTGCTTGTAGTAGGCCTCGGCGCCGACATCTGACTGCTCGGCCGAGCGGCGGCTCATCCGCGTGTCCATGGAGCCGGGGTGGATGGAGTTCACGCGGATGCCGTGGCTTCCGTAGGCCGCGGCGTCGGACTTGCTCAGCAGCCGGACCGCGCCCTTCGTGGCGTGGTACAGCGGCACATTCCGTCCGCCGGTGATGCCGTGGATGGAGGAGAAGTTGACGATGCTGCCGGTGCCCTTTTCGATCATGCCGGGGACCACGTGCTTGGTCATCAGCCAGACGCCCTTGACGTTGACGTTGAAGATCGTGTCGAAGTCCGTGACCGACGCGGTGTGGGAGGCTCCGGCGGGGCCGATGATTCCGGCGGCGTTGACCAGGATGTCCGGCGTGCCCAGTTCGTCCCGGACCCGGCGGATGGCGTTGGCGACGCTCTCCTCGCTGGTGACATCGACGTCGTACTCGCTGATGTTTCGGTGCGCCGCACCAGCCGGGATCCCGGCGACGTCCAGGCTTGCTACTTTTGCGCCGTGCTCGGCCAGCAGGGCGGCGGTGGCGCTGCCCAGGTCGCCGCGGCCGCCAGTAACGATTGCGGTCTTGCCGGCCACTCGGTTCGCTGTGGTGTTCATGTGGTGTGCTCCTCGTAACTCGTGCAGCTTCCTTGCTGCACCTAGCCAGAGTCGCAGGGGCGGTGTGACTGGAACCACATGATTCCCGATGAACGGAAATCGTGGTCCTTAGTGGCTCTGGCGAAGAGTGCCCTTCAGCTCGCCCCGCCAGCCGAGGGCCCGCGATATGCCCCGGGCCGCTGCCATCAGGACGGGGACGCGGGCGGCTGTGTTCTCCTCGTTGCGCGGCACTACCACGCTGAGCGCTGCGCGGACGGTGTTGTCGGGCCCGAAGACCGGTACGGCGATGCCGCTGGATTCGGGCACGATCACGCCCGGCATGGCGGCAAAACCCCGCTGCCTGATCTCGGCCAGGTGGCGGCGCAGCTGGGGCGGTTCCGTGAGGGTGGTTTCGGTGAACTTGGTCAGCGGCCGGGCCAGGAAGCTGTCCTGGTAGGCGGTCGGGGCGTGCGCCAGCAGGACCAGGCCCGAAGACGTTGCGTGCAGTGGCAGCCTGCCCGCGATTTTGGTGATGTCCACGATGGTCTTGTCCGAGCCGAGCCGCTCGATGTACAGCACCTCGTCCGAATCCAGGATGCCGAGCGTGGTGGAGTGCTGCACCACCGCCTGGACGTCCTCCATGAACGGCAGCGCCGCCTCCCTCAAACCGAGCATCTTGGACCCTCGGGAAACCAGCTCCCACATCCTGGTTCCGATGTGGATGTCGCCGCCGGGTTCGCGTTCGAGGAGGCGTTCCCGCAACAGGTCATTCACCAGCCGGTAAGTGGTGGTGACCGGGAGCCCGGTCCTGCGCCCGAGCTCGGCGGCGCTCATGGAGGTGTGCCGGTCGTCGAACGCGCTCACGATTTTTACGAAGCGGCCGATAATCGACTCGCCCGACGCGGAATTGGCCACAGTTCCTCCTCAGGATTCCCGCTCAATGGTAATCCTCCTCCCGCGTGCTGGTGCCGCCGGGTCTACTGGGGGTTTAGCCTTCCAACCGGCCGCCGCGGGGATGCGTGCAGCCGACTGAATGGAGCCAGGATTGATGAGCAAGGCAACAACCATGAGCAAGAAACCGACCACGAGCACTACTGTCTGTGACGTCCTCGTCATCGGCTCCGGCGTCGCCGGGATGGCCGCAGCATTGAAGGCCGCTTCACAGGGATTGACTGTGATTGTTGCGGAAAAGGAACAGTACTTTGGCGGGACCACAGCCATTTCCGCGGGCTGGGCGTGGGTCCCCGGCAACAAGCACGGCGTGGCCCAGGGCGATACGCGCGAGGACGCCGAGACGTACCTGAAGAGCCTGGCCCCGGAGACGTTCAACGAAGCGGGCGTCAGGGACTTCCTGGATACCGTCCCCGAGGCCATCTCCTTTTTCGAGAACGAAACCGAGGTGAAGTTCACCTACCCGGAAAAGTCCCCGGACTACCAGATGGACCTGCCCGGGGCGAAGCTGTCCGGCCGTGCCATCCTGCCGCAGGACGTCGACGCCCGCGTGCTGGGGGAGAAGCGGCTCCTCATGCAGCCCTACATGAGCTCCTACACCGCGTTCGGCTACATGCCGCAGGTGGGCCCCGACATCAACGAGTTCTTCCATGTGAACCAATCGGTCAAATCCTTCGTCTATGTGGCGAAGAAGCTGCTGCGCACGTGGGCCGGCGCCGCCCGCTACAAGCGCCCGGTCCTGCGTTCCAACGGCAACGCCCTGATGACCCGCATGGTCAAGAGCGCCGACGACCTGGGTGTGCGGTTGTGGAAGTCTTCGCCGGCCCTTGCCTTGACCCGTGACGACGCCGGAACCGTCACCGGGGCTGTCCTCGGGGGAGAGCATGCCGGCACGGTGGCAGCACGTCTGGGCGTGATCCTCGCCGCCGGCGGCTTCTCGGGCAACAGGGAACTGCGGCAGCAGTACTTCCCGCACGACGCCGGCGGCGACGACCACTTCACGCCGACAGTGGGCCACGGCGGGGATGCCGCCACCCTGGCGATGAGTGCCGGCGGGCACATCGATGACTCCGTGTTCAGCGTGGGCTCGTGGGCCCCGGTAACCGTCTTCAAGTACCTGGACGGCAAGGAACGGCTGTTCCCGCACCTGCGGGCCATCGGGCTGCCGGGCCTGATCGCCGTCGACCGCCACGGCAAGCGCTTCGGAAACGAGGCGCTAAGCTACCACGACTTCGGCGGCGCGATGATCCGGCACAACAAGGACGAGGACGGGACGTTTGGCTACGTGATCGGCGATGCGAAGACGATGCACAAGTAAGGCATCGGCTACGCCAAACCCTGGCCGATGCCGCGCGGCTACTTCTACCGGACCGGGTATCTGGTCAAGGGAAACACCCTGGCGGAACTGGCCGGAAAGCTCGGCATCGACGCCGAAGGCCTCGCTGCCACCGTGGTTGACTTCAACCCGGCGGCAGTGCGCGGCGAGGATCCGGCGTTCGGCCGCGGCTCCACCCTCTACAACCACTTCCGCGGCGACCTTGAGCACAAGCCGAATCCGAACCTGGCCCCGGTCGGCAAGGGTCCGTACTACGCCGCAAAGATCCAGATGGGCGACCTGGGCACCTTTGCCGGAGTGGGGGTCAATGAGCATTCGGAAGTTGTCACCACGGAGGGAACGGCAGTCCCCGGCCTGCTTGCCGTCGGCGCGGCCGCCGTGAGCGTTTTCGGCGGCGGCTATCCGGGCTACGGTTCGCACATAGGGCCGGCCCTCGTATTCGGGTACCGGGCGGGCCGGGACATCGCCAAACTCGCGGCCAGCCGGGATGCGGACCGCGCGGCCAGCGTCGTGGCGGGTCAGTCTTAGCAAAACGAAGTCCACGGTCGGGGGGGGTGGGACCCCTTACATGACGGGGTCGCTCTGCACCTTGCTCACGAATGGCTTACTGACCTTTTCCGAGTCCGGTGCAACAGGCCTGGACCGGTAGACCACTTTGGAATGGAAGAAATACCTCAGGGTGAACGCAGCCACAAGAGTCAGTCCCTGCGCTATGACGCTGTTGACCATGAGCGTTTCGACGGCGACCATCAGAACCGGCAGCCGCAGCAGTGCCTCGGCGTTGTTGAACCCGAAAGAGTGTAGGAACCGGGTGGTCCGCGCATTTGCCTCGTGCAGGAGTGCGCCAAAAACCAGCCGCTCCTGCATCAGGAAGTTCGACACGATGGTCAGCTCCGCAGCCATGATGGCCGCGAAAACGTAGTGTGCTCCCGCGCCTAACAGGAGGCCCATGATCAAAAGGTTGAGCACTGCGCCAACAGCGCCCACGCCTGCGAAAACTCCCGCTCGACCGACTCGGAGTTGCATCAACTGAAGGAGGAAACTCAGTCCCGCCCGGATGCCTGCTTTGGATCTGCCGGCGGTGCGCTTTCCGAAAATGAAGGGAACCTCAGAGACGACCAGGCGATGCCTGCCAAGAATCTCAAGGAGTATCTTGAAGCCACCAGGGCGGAGCCTGCCATAGTCCACCCTCGAGCGGCGCAACACGAAGAAGCCGGTCAGGGGGTCGGAACACCCGCGCAATCGTGACGGGAACAGACAACGAGTAAGCATCGACGCACCGCCGGAAACTATGCGGCGATAAACATTTCCTAATCCATTGGGGCTGCTTCCCTGTCCGCAATACCGGGACGCAACCACTACGTCCGCAATGCCGCCTTCGAGTTCCGCGAGAAGGACCGGGATCAGCTCGGGCGGGTGCTGGAGGTCGCCATCCATCACAAGGCAGTAGTCGGACGAGCTCGACAGCAGCCCCTGGAGGACGGCCCCGCTCAAACCATCATCCGGCGCGGGACGGTGGATCATCCGGACCGGGAGCGGCGCAGCCGAGGCAACGCGGCCTATGACTTCGGGCGTGTTGTCCGTTGAGTCATCAACGAAGATGATCTCGGCATCCAGAGCCCGGCAGGCCGCCGCTACACGGTTGACGAGCTGCTCGATGTTGGGCGCTTCGTTGGAGGTCGGTACGATCACTGAAAGTTTCACTACACCAGTTCCTAACGCTCGGTAGATTGCGGTGAGGCCGGAGGATCGACCCGGCGGATGCTCCACTCGCCAAACGATTGGACAGTCGTAGAGTGCTTTAGCGCGGAAGCTGCCCGGCTCAGGCCCAGGCTGTCGATGTTGGACGTCACGGACGGGCCGACGATGACCCATTCGATCTCCTGCCAACCACCGGGGTGGACTGATTCGAATTGCTTGTCGAGGTCCGGTTTTTCCGTTGCAATCATGGTCCAGGCGTCGTTCCAACCGCTGGAGTTGAGGTCGTACCACATGGAGTAGGGTGCCAGGACTACGTCATCGCGGGAGACGTTGTCCTGAACCCAGTTGAGGGTTTGCCGCCAGTTCGCATTGGTCTCGGCTGTCAAAAGATCCCGGTCCTGTTCAAACCATTGCGGCACGGACATGAGGAACAGTGCAGAGCAAAGAACTGCAACGAACGCTGACCGCAGTGGTCGCCGGTGGTGGGGCCGGTTCTTACCCAGTTTCTCCAACCCGGACCACGCGATATCGACGCCAGTGCCTAGTGCCAGGGCAAGGAACGGAATCACTCCGATGATGTACATTGCCGGCAGGTAGCCTTGGCCCAGGACAATCGGGATGGCGAAGGAGAGTATAGCCACCGTCAGGACGCGGGACTGCTTCCTCAGGATGCAGAGGACGGCGGCTGCAAGGCCTGCAGCAATGAGGTACTTGTCGAAGTAGAGCCAGCCTGCCAACAGCTCCGCGCGGCTCGAACCGGCTTCAAAGATCGTTCCCGAGCCTGAGCGCTCCAAGAACTGGTACGACAGAGCGTCCTGGAGGGACACGTGGTCCGGGCCGGAGAGGAGCTCGTTCCGTAGCAGCGCCGACAGCGGGTAGAAGGCGAGCATCAGCCCTCCCACCGTGAGGAATCCAACCACGGAGAACGTACGGTTGCTCCAGCGCGGACGGTACATGAGAGCCATCAGCAAGGCAGGACCGAAAATGGCTAAGGTCTCTTTGGACAGGACGGCCACGGCGAAACAGATCCCTGCGCACACGTGGTGCCACAGTGCGTCACGGGATGACAATGCAAGGTAGAAGGCCAGTAGTAGCCAGGGGACACCGATATTGTCCAGGTAAATCTGCCGTCCCAGAACGAGCGAGAGCGGGGACAGGACAAAAATTACGGTGGTCAGCGCAGCAAACGGGATACGGACCTTCATGCGCCTCGCCAGCATATATAGCAGGAGAGCGCTGGCAACAAAGAAAGCGGCGATGACATACCGCGTGGCGCCGATGGCGGTGCCGTCACCCAGTCCCAGCATTGTGGGAAGCCAATTCAGGCCCGCGATCTGGATCCAGCCGAGCGGCGGGTGGTCATACCAGTACGTGTAGGGGGCCAAGCTTCCGGACTGGACGGCGAAGGCCTGGGCCGTATAGGTTCCTTCGTCGTCCTGGTAGCTGGGTGCGCCCGTCAGGTTCCACAGACTGAGGACTGCTGCCATAGCAGAAAGCACCCACAGAGTGATGCGGTCCCAGGAGGAAAGCTGTGTCAGGGAAAAAGGCGCGTCGGGCCCCGGGCCCCGGTGCTGGGGTGAGGGGCTGTCCTTGCGTTCCGCAAGGGGCGGTTCAAGCTCCGCGACTGCCATGGTTTCCTCCTTCTTAGTCTGGTTGTTGCAATGAACCTATGGAGGGTCGAGATGACCTTACGGACGGACAGGGGCGGCAACTGCGGTATCAATGTAAGAAAGATGGGATCCGGAATGGTCGGTCTTTTCCCAGCCGAAATCGCGCCGGATGAACTTGACAAGGGCCCGCAGGGCGGAAAATGCAAGGACCAGCTGGTAGATGGGTGTGCCGACGATCAGCCGGAAGTAGTCGTACCAGGAAATGGTGAACTTATGGTCCCGGCCAAACTCCTGGAGCATGCAGATGTCGAAGGCTATCGTCGCCAGGGTGGGTACCAGCGGAAGGAAAGCTATGAGCGTGACCACGAGCGGAAAACCTCCCCAGACGGCTGCGAAGATGGCGACGGGAATGCAGACGCCGGCGAAGGCCATGAAATGTTGTTGCATCAGGGTCCACCAGGCAATTGCACGCATCTTTCGGGTTGGCAGGTTTTTCCAGTCACCTTTGGCGAAAACCTGCATAAATCCCAGCGACCAACGGGTCCTCTGACGCACCAGGGCTTTCAGGGTGTCCGGAGTCTCCTCACGGGTGACTAGCTCGGGGGAGTACGCCACGACGATCTTCCGCCCCAGGGTGGATAGCCGGACACCCAGGTCGCAGTCCTCGGCAAGGCAGTTTCCGTCCCAGCCGCGGACTTCGTTGAGGAGCTCACGCTTGATGAACACCGTGTTGCCGCCCAAAGGAATGAACCCCTGCCGGGAGTGGGCGTGCAGTCTGGACCTGAACCAGGTGAAGTATTCCAAGCAATTGCGCAATGAGTACCAGGTGTCCCGGTAGTTGATGAGCTGGACAGCTCCTTGGACCACGTCTGCGTTCTTGGCCGCAAAAACGCTGTCGATGTGTGCGAGCAACTCTTTCGCCGCAATCGATTCAGCATCGAACACCCCCACCACAGTGTTGCGGCACATGGACAGCGCTTTGTTGAGCTGCCGCGGCTTGTTCTTGGTTTCGCTGACGTCGACGCTAACCCGGACGAAATCGGGAAATTCACGGGCGAGCTTGTGTGCCGTCTGAACAGTTTCAGGATCGTCATGACCCACCGAGATGATTACTTCCTTACGGGAATGCGTCTGGGCCAGGAGCGCAGACAGAGTTGCCCGCATCACGTCCTCCCGCTCGTTCCTGCACGGCATGATCAGCGAGAAGGAGCACGATTCCGAGGCTTGCAGCCCCGAGTACGACGTGCGGATTTGGGTCTTGGGATCCCACCACGCATACGTATTGAGGTACAGAGTAGACAACGCAATGGCGAACAACGCCAAAGCAATCAGGACGACCAGGGCGCTGGCCAGCACGGAAACGGGCATGGGGTAGCTCCAATGAAAGGTGGCGGGCTCGAATGGCTTGGTGGGTGAAACTCAGGCGGTCGGTTCGGGGTGCAGCGCTGTGGTCAGTCGGCCGGGCCGCAGGCCATTCCGTCGTCGTTCGGGTCCAGCTTCTGGGGGTCGACGCTTACCTGCCGGACGACGATGCCATTCGGGAAGTATTCGCGGACTTCAGCGCAGTTCCAGTCGTGGGCCATCGAACCGGGATCAAGGCCTGCGCTCCTCATGTCCTGGAGATGCTGGCTTTGGCTGGGTGGAACCGCGGGCAGGCACTGGCCGGACTCTCCGTACTGGGGCAGGCAGCCGCCAAGGGAGAGCTCCGCGGAGCCCAGCACCGCGGCCGGGTCAACGGGCGCCTGTTTCGCGAGGCCGGAGGAACGGTCCCGGCCGTCGCGCCGGGCGCCCGCTGCCGGACCCACTTCGGAGCCTGCCGCCTGGTTGAGTGAAACCTCAGCCTTGTTGCCGATTCCGTGCGTTTCATCAGAGCGGCCTGCCGCCGGATCGTCGTACCTGGCAACCTCCGGAAGCGCTTCCGGTTGGGCTGCCGGCCTGGCCGCGGAGTCGTGGTGTGCGGGGTCGGATTTCCCGCCGGATACTGACCCCTGTAGCGGTAGCGGTTCCGCCGGGGCCGCGGCCAGGTTTGCGGCAGCTCTAACCGTCGCCACGGTGGAGGCGGCGGACATGCCGCCCCATGTCACGGCCGCCGCCACGGCAAGGCCTGAAGCGGCCAGCACCGTGGTCCAGCGACAGCCGCGGCTTGGTGTGCGCCGGGTTACTTTCCTGAGATTCATCATGAGATCCACACCCACTTGGAGATGCTGGGAACGCCATCCGTATCGAGGACTGAGAGCATGTAGGGTCCCGGCGGTAGAAGGTTCGGGTTGTCGGGTATCTGTGCAGTGCGGCTGCCGCCTGTTCCCGCGATGGGAAGGTCTACCAGGCGGGCGTTGGTGTCCGTCTGGTGGGTTGCGGACATCGGCGACATGAGGGAAGCGGAGGAAACGTTGCCCGTGACCCCCAGCTCGATGGTCTGGCCGTAGCTTGCTGATCCCGGGACGGCAGTGAGCGTGGGGCGCGTGCCTTTGAACAGGTAGGGCGGGCTGTAGACGGAGATCCGAAGCTCGAAGGAGTTGTCCAGCGGATTGGAACCCAGGATAGCCACCTTGCCGTCGGGCAGCAGGATCGACGTCGAATGGTAGTTGCGTCCCACCGGATCAGCCCCGATTTCCTTCCAGGAGTTGCTCACGGGGTTGTAGAGGGAAGCGGTTTGAACGTTGCCGGCGCGGTTCAGTTGAGCGCCGTTCGCGGCGAGCACCGTCCGGTCCGGAAGATTGACCAAGTTGACGTAAGTCTTGCCGGGCCCGGGAAGATCCGGACCGGGGACGTACGCGGGTGCTGCCTGTTTGAAGTCGATGATGTCCACGAGGTTTATGGCCGGGGCGTTTCCGTCCGTATTGCCGCCGCCCACAATCATCAGCTTCTGGTCCTGGGCGGGCCCGATGAAGACGGAACCGGCCTGGTCCCTCATGTCCTTTTGCCGCAGCCCCGGTACGTCCCACATCTGCGCCGAGGTCCAGTCGTACACCCTGGCACCGGTGCCGGGCAGGCCATTACCGAACGTGTGGCCCCCCGTGTAGAACATTTTGCCGTCGTCCAGCAGGAACATGTGCGGGTAAGTGCCCCAGTAGCTCCACGTCTGCGGGACCTGGTTCTGCGGGAGCCAGTCCATTGCCGATGTGTCGAACATTTCCGTGAGGACGGTTCCCTTGGCCTGGTCGTCGATTCCGCCAGCGGACCACACGTCGCCGTTACCCAGCTTGGTGAGCGACGGGTACCAGTGGGCGCCGGTCATGTCACCGATCTGGTGGAACTGGTCGTCTGCCGGATCGAAATAGTAGCTCTGCTTCGCGCCCTTGAAGGCGGTGGGTCCGTCAGTGTTGGCTGGGAAGGCTGACGTGCCGCCCGCCAGCAGGACCTTGCCGTCCGGCAGGGTGACGTGGCCGGCGCAGAACATGTCGTAGGGAACGGGGACGTCCTTGAAGGCGTTGGTGCTCGGTGTCCAGATCACGGCCTTGAACGATCCCGCCGTGAAGGCTGCCCCGTCGTTCCCCGAACCTGCGATCAGCAGCAGCCGTCCGTCGTGGAGCAGGGTGGAATGAATAGCCCGGATGGGAAGCTGCGTTGTGAGGACATCCCACGAGCCCACGAGTTCAGGTCCGCCGGCAACCGGCGGCGCAGGGTCGTACTTGACCATTGAGTAGTTGGTGGTCTTCAGCGAGCCGTTGGAGCTGAGGGACAAACCAAAGGAGATCCGGTCAACGCCTTCGGGTATCACCGGTGTCCGCGCCTGGGCCGTAGTCCAGGCTGCACTGGCCGGCAACGTCTTCAGGTCGGTCCAGTATTGCCAGCCCGTTGCAGTGTGGGCGAAGACCGTGAGGTTTGTGCCCGGAACGGCAGATGTCTTGTAATCGACCTTGAGGTCGTATTGCGCTCCTGGTACGACGGCGGGGGCGCAGCCGGCCTGCTCCGACTGAATGAGTTTTGCATCGCCGGAAACGTAGGAAGCAATTGTCAGATCATACGATCGGGTGCCGACGGTCGAATTAGCGGGCACATCGGTGGAAAGCGAAGAGGTCAACTGGCGATTTCCCCAGCCGCCGAGGCTAAAACACGTTGGTATTTGTGTTCCGGACGCCAGATTGCCATTAATAATAAGCTGCCCGGTGTTCGGGGCCGGTTGATCGATGACATTCTGAACTAATGAATAGTCGTCGGTGGTTAACGTTCCATTTCCCGAGAGGGAAAGGCCGAAGGCAATTTGATCGGTACCTTCAGGAATTACCGGAGTAGCGGCGGCGGCGAGGGTCCAGCCGACCGCTGGCGCCTCCCGCTCGATGTCGCCCCAGTAGCTCCACCCCTGGGCAGTATGCCGGAAGACGGTCAGCGACACCGATGCGGTGGACTTGTACCAGATGCCCATCTCGTAGGTTTGTCCCGGGATGACCTTGGGGGCGCAGTCTACGCTCTCTGTCTGCAGCAGTTTGCGATCCCCCTGGGTGTACCCGGTGACCGTCACGCTATAGGAGCGCCCACCGTTGCGCCCCTCGGCGAACGACCATTTGCCAGGGGTGCCCCAGCCTGAGGGTTTGAAACACGTGGGCTGGCCGTTGCCTAGTTCCAGCGAGGGATTCTTGACGAGATTGATAGGCTCGGCGGCTGAAGCTGCGATAGGCGCGTGCGCGAAATAGCTGGCAGTAAACAAGAGCGAAAGCGTCGCTGCAATGAGAGTTGTCATCCGAGGTGACTTTTTCATCACACCACACCCCCACGATGGAACTGGCCTAAGGGCGGTGAATATGTGGCTCCTATGCCCAGTTGTGACACCCGCGCGATCGTAGTGATTAAAGTATTCACTGAGCGACCCCCCGCATTTATTCGAGACCTGAGACGAATTGATGTGGCGAGTCTAACTTTGGGAATAGGCGGCAGAAACGAGTGGTGATTACTTGTTCTTTTCGCGGACGCAACGCGCAGGCGGCCAGGCCTACCTGAGTAGCCTGAGAGCCCGTGTTGAAGGAGTGGGCAACGAGTAGGAAGCCCTAAGCGGGATCGGTCACCGTGATTCGAATTGAGCAGGCGTCCGCCGCGGCCTGCTTCAACACGGCGGCGCGCGGATCCGGGACGTCCAGGAACGGCAGCCGTTTCAGCGCCGCGTAGCGTTTCAGCACGGGTGCGCCGAGGACCTGCTCGGCGAGTGTGCGGTCGCCGCCCGGCACAAGGTATTCGATCCGCTGTTCGGCGAAGATCCGCTCCGCGTGCTCCGCGACCGCTTCCACCAGGGCATCCGCCTGGTTGGCGCGCCGCCGGGCGAAGCGCTGCTGGGATGATCCGCCGGCGGCCGTTCTGGACTGGATGTGGCGGGTGCCGCTCTTGGCGGCCAGGGCGGCGCCGTCGCGGACCGCCGCCACGGAGTATCCGCCGCGGCGGACAAGCACCAGGCCGAGCGTCCGGGACTGTGCCGCCAGCGACGCCAGCCGTTCCACCGCATCGCTGCCGCGGCCCGGCCGGCCGTCCGGCGGCCACGGCGGCTGGAGCAGCGCCACGGCGCCGTCCGCCGCTGACAGCTGCAGCCCGCCGTCGAGCTCTTCCACCCCGACTGTGCCGTGGCTTGCGGCAAATCGCGCCACCCACCCCGGAAGCCGCTCACCCGACACGAACGCCACGCGGGACTCTGGTGCGGGCATCGTGGGATTCTCCGTTGTTAGTGGCTTCATGAACTAGAAGTAGCCTATCTATGTGGATGATCTCTTTGGCCAGGGGCCGGATAACGACGACGACGGCGGGACAGCGGCGCCGTCCGCGTCGGCGGTTTCCGGGCTGGCCGCCGGCCGGACGCAGCCACGGAGCCCGCTGGCAGTACGGATGCGTCCGCGGACCCTGGACGACGTGGTGGGCCAGCAGCACCTGCTGGGGCAAGGATCCCCGCTGCGGCAGCTGGCCGCCGGCGCCGGAGCCGACTCCGCCGGACCGGCCGGACCGACCTCGCTCATCCTGTGGGGCCCTCCGGGAACCGGGAAGACCACGCTGGCCCACGTGATCGCCAAAGGCCCGGGCCGGAAGTTCGTGGAACTCTCCGCCATTACCGCCGGCGTGAAGGATGTCCGGCGCGTGATGGACGAGGCCCTCACTGCCCGGGACCTCTACAAGACCACCACGGTGCTGTTCCTCGACGAGATCCACCGGTTCAACAAGGCGCAGCAGGACGCACTGCTGCCCGGCGTCGAAAACCGCTGGGTGGTGCTGGTTGCCGCAACTACGGAGAATCCTTCCTTTTCGGTCGTCTCCCCGTTGCTGTCCCGTTCGCTGCTGTTGACACTCCGCCCGCTGACGGATGCCGACATCGAAGGACTCGTCCAGCGGGCTGTCGCTGATGCACGCGGGCTCAACGGGAAAGTGAACCTCAGCGAGGAGGCATTGGCCCACCTGGTCCGGCTTTCAGGTGGAGACGCGCGCCGTGCGCTGACGGCGCTTGAAGCGGCCGCCGGGGTGGCTTTCGGAGATGCTGACGACGCCGACGACGGTCCGGTAACGGTGGAACTGCGGCACACCGAACGTGCCCTGGATGTTGCCGCGGTCAGGTACGACCGTGCCGGTGACCAGCACTATGACGTGGCCAGCGCCTTCATCAAATCCATTCGCGGCTCCGACGTGGACGCCGCACTGCATTACCTGGCCCGCATGCTGGAAGCAGGGGAGGACCCCAGGTTTATTGCCCGCCGGATCGTGATTTCAGCTGCGGAGGATGTCGGAATGGCAGACCCCACGGCGCTGCAGACCGCCGTGGCCGCTGCCCAGGCCGTGCAGCTGATCGGCATGCCCGAAGGGCGGATCGTGCTGGCAGAGGCGGTGGTCCACCTGGCGACGGCACCGAAGTCCAACGCCGCCTACATGGGCATCAACAAGGCCACGGCCGACGTCCGGGCGGGACTGGGCAACGGCATCCCGGCACACCTGCGGGACGCGCACTATCCGGGATCCAAACAGCTCGGGCACGGGAAGGGCTACAAGTACGCGCACGACGCTCCGCACGGCGTGGCCACGCAGCAGTATCCGCCGGACGACCTCGTGGGCCGCGACTATTACCTGCCCACCGCCAACGGCGCCGAACGAGACATTTCCACCCGCCTGGAGCGGCTCCGGAAAATCATCCGCGGCGGCTGACGGGGCGAAGAGGTCACCACCGGCGGCCGCGCCAAATGCCCCGCCGACCCCTGCCCCGTTGACTTCCGGCGGTGGAGGGCTAACGTTGAATTACGTCAGCACAGATCTGTTGAACGTGCGTGCCATGAGGGGGACATCAGCACAAATGCCGGTTGTTCGTACGCCCAGGCCTCAGGTCGGCAGCCGCCCCGAAATTCGTTTGACACAGTGTTCATGCGTCCTTTCCCCAGTTCCCAGGTAGTGTCCCATGTCCGCAAACTTCGTTACTGCACTGTCCGTGAAGTCGTTCGACGTTCCGGACAAGAAGCGCTGCCCTGACAAGGCGGAATTCGACCTTGTCACGGTCAACGACTACTCGGTGGCCCGGTTGATACTCGACCCCGGCTGGCGGTGGTCGGAGAGCATCAAGCCCTTCGAAAAAACCGAGTTCTGCCAGCACAACCACCTCGGCTTCTGTGTCTCCGGTGTGCTTGAAGTGGAAACCGCCGACGGAGGCCGTTCCACGATCCATGCCAACGACACCTATACGCTGCCTCCGGGCCACGACGAGTGGGTGGTGGGCAACCAGCCGTTCATCGCCGTCGAGTTCCTGGGCGCCGCTTCCTTCGGCCGGCAAACCAGCCGCGGCGTCCACGCCCGTACCTAACCGCGACAGTTAGCCGGCCCGGCCGGGGCGGCAAGCCGCATCATGGTAGGATAGTTCGTTGTCTGGCAAGGCACGGACGCGCAATCCCAACAAATTCACTTTGATGAGGTTACGCCTGTGCCCAGTAGCAAAAGGCAGCGGTTGGCCGATGCTCTCCATCGTGGAGGCCAGTAACACTGACACACCGCAGATATTGGAAGGACACAAGTGGCTAATAACACTCGTGCTCGCCGTACCGCACGCCTTTCGCGTGCACTCGGCATTGCTCTGACCCCCAAGGCCGCCAAGTACATGGAGCGCCGCCCGTACGGCCCCGGTGAGCATGGCCGTGCCCGCAAGAAGCAGGACTCCGACTACGCCGTACGCCTGCGCGAAAAGCAGCGCCTGCGCGCCCAGTACGGCATCCGCGAAGCCCAGATGACCCGTGCCTTCGAAGAAGCACGCCGCACCAAGGGCCTGACCGGTGAAAACCTGATCGAACTGCTCGAAATGCGTCTCGACGCCCTCGTGCTGCGTGCCGGCTTCGCCCGCACCATCGCCCAGGCCCGCCAGCTGGTTGTGCACCGCCACATCCTGGTTGACGGCATCCGCGTTGACCGCCCGTCTTTCCGCGTCTCCGAGGGCCAGCTGGTCCACGTTCACAGCCGCAGCGAGACCATGCCGCCGTTCCAGGTTGCAGCAGCCGGCGCCCACCGCGACGTCCTGCCCCAGGTTCCGGCCTACCTGGACGTCAAGCTTGACGCCCTGCAGGCCCGCCTGGTTCGCCGCCCGAAGCGCTCCGAGGTTCCCGTAACCTGCGAAGAGCAGCTCGTCGTCGAATTCTACGCACGCTAAATAAAAGCAGCGTATCCAAAGAAGCCCGTGGCAAGCGCCGCGGGCTTCTTTGTATGTAAGGTACTGGGGGGAGTTCCGCAAGAGCGGCCATGATGCCGGTGCGGAACCCGCAGCATTCCACGGAAACACAAGGAGATGAACGTCTATGTCTGGTGGCGATATTGCCGGCCTGATCGCGGCAGGGGTGTTTGCGCTTTTGGTGCTGCTGCTCGCCGTGCCCATCCTGAAGCTCGGGCGGGTTTTTGACGAGGTCCGGACCTCCATCCGTTCGATCAGCGACGGCGCGACACCCCTCATGGACGAAGTCACGGCCACGGTTTCCACTACCAACCAGCAGCTGAAGAAGGTTGACGGCATCTCGTCCAACGTCTCGGACGCTTCGGCCAACATCTCCGCGCTTTCCTCCCTCGTGGCGGCAACCGTGGGATCCCCGCTGATCAAGGTGGCAGCCTTCAGCTACGGAGTCCGCTCCGCCCTGTCCGCCCGCAAGAAACCCGCCACCGGCCGTCGCAGCCGCTAATCCTGACGGAGCACCCAATGAAAAGAATCCTCTGGATGGGAATCGGCGTCGCCATTGGCGTTATCGCCTTCCGTAAGATCACTGAAGCCCAGTCCACCCTTGGGCCCGAAGGCCTTAACCGTGCGGTGGGCCGGCTCGCCGATGGCATCTACGACTTCGCTGACGCGGTCCGGGACGGCATGCAGGAACGGGAATCCGACCTCAGGGCAGCCCTGGGCATCGACACCCAGGACGTGGTGCGGCGCTAGCCGCAGTTGCGGGAGAATTAAACAGGCAGTAGCCGGTATTTCGGTACTGCCATCTGAATCAAACTTTCACGCGGGAGAACGCGTGAACCAAGAAGGGTAAGTAACAAGGTTATGAAGTCGCAGGAGATCACCAAGCGCTGGATCGACTTTTTCGTCAGCAAGGGCCACACGGCGGTGCCATCCGCATCCCTTGTCTCCAGCGACCCCTCCCTGCTGTTCACGGTGGCCGGCATGGTCCCCTTCATTCCCTACCTGACGGCCCGCGAAGAAGCGCCCTACAACCGCGCCACCAGCGTGCAGAAGTGCATCCGCACCGGTGACATCGAGGAAGTGGGCAAGACGGCCCGCCACGGCACGTTCTTCCAGATGTGCGGCAACTTCTCCTTCGGCGACTACTTCAAGGAAGACGCCATCAAGTTCGCCTGGGAACTGCTGACAACGGGCGTCGACGACGGCGGCTACGGCCTCCCGGCCGACAAGCTCTGGGTCACCGTCTACGAAGAAGACGACGAAGCCGAACAGCTCTGGCTCAAGAACACGGGTATGCCCGCCGACCGGATCCAGCGGATGGGCAAGGCGGACAACTACTGGTCCACCGGCCAGCCCGGCCCGGCCGGCCCCTGCTCCGAGATCTACTACGACCGCGGCCCGTCCTATGGTGTCGAGGGCGGCCCGATCGCCGACGAGAACCGCTATGTCGAAATCTGGAACCTCGTCTTCATGCAGTACCAGATTGACAACGTCCGCTCCAAGGTGGACTTCGACATCACCGGCGAACTGCCCAAGAAAAACATCGACACCGGCCTGGGCATGGAACGCCTGGCAATGATCCTGCAGGATGTCGAGAACATGTACGAGACCGACCAGGTCCGTCCTGTCATCGACAAGGCCGCTGCATTGTCCGGCAAGGAATACACCTCGGCCGAGTCCGCCGACGATCCCCACCACACCGACGATGTCCGGATGCGCGTGGTGGCGGACCACATTCGGTCCGCACTGATGCTGATCGCAGACGGCGTCACGCCCTCCAACGAAGGCCGCGGCTACGTGCTGCGCCGCCTCATCCGCCGTGCCGTGCGCTCCATGCGCCTGCTCGGCGTCGAAAAGGCCTGCCTGCCGGACCTCCTGCCCGCATCCCGCGACGCGATGAAGGGTGTCTACCCGGTAGTGGAGACCGATTTCGACCGCATCAGCCGTATCGCCTACGCCGAAGAGAAGGCGTTCCTGCGGACCATTGCGTCCGGCACGGCCCGCCTCGAGGACGCCGTGAAGGATTCCAAGGCAGCGGGCCAGCCGCTGTCCGGGGCCGATGCTTTTGCCCTGCATGACACCTACGGTTTCCCGATCGACCTGACGCTGGAAATGGCGGAAGAGGCCGGCCTGAAGGTTGACGAACCCGAATTCCGGAAGCTGATGCTGGAACAGCGGCAGCGCGCCCAGGCGGACGCCAAGGGCAAGAAGGGATCGCACGCCGATCTCAGCGCCTTCCAGGAGCTGCTCGCCGAGGGCGAGACGGTCTTCACCGGCTACACGGAGCTCGCCGGCGAGTCCAAGGTCCGCGGCATCCTGTCAGGCGGCCGCAAGGTCTCCCAGGCCTCCACGGGCGAGGAAATTGAACTTGTCCTCGCAGAGACCCCGTTCTACGCGGAGGCCGGCGGCCAGGCCGCGGACACCGGGCTCATCACGGGCGACGGCTTCGTCGTCGAGGTCCTGGATGTCCAGCGGCCCGTCAAGGGGCTGAGCGTGCACAAGGCGATCGTCCGCGAGGGCGAAATCGGCGCGGACTCGCTCGTGCAGGCCGCGGTGGACCGCGAACGGCGCCACTCCGCGGAGCAGGCCCACACCGGGACGCACATCGTGCATGCCGCACTGCACCAGATCCTCGGCCCGGAGGCGCTGCAGCGCGGCTCGTACAACAAAGCCGGCTACCTGCGCTTTGACTTCGCCTGGGGCGAGGGCCTCAGTGCTGCCACCCGTTCCGAAATCGAGGAAGTTTCCAACCTCGCCATCCGCAACAACTTCCAGGTGGAGACCAAGGTCATGGCACTGGCTGAGGCCAAAGCCCTCGGTGCCATGGCGCTCTTCGGCGAGAACTACGGAAACGAGGTGCGCGTCGTGGAGATCGACGGCGCCTGGTCGCGCGAGCTTTGCGGCGGCACCCATGTGGCCAACACCTCGCTCATTGGCAGCTTGTCCCTGCTCGGTGACCAGTCGGTAGGCTCCGGAAACCGCCGTGTGGAAGCCTTCGTGGGAATGGAGGCCTTCCGCCACCTCGCCGCCGAGCGTGCACTGGTCACGGAGCTCACGGAAATGCTGAAGGTGCCGTCAGGCCTGCTGGCAGACCGTATCGCCACCACCCTCACCAAGCTCAAGGCCGTGGAAAAGGAACTGGAGCGCCTGCGCAAGGAGCAGTTGACCGCTGCCGCCGCACAGCTGGTCGGTACGGCAACGGATGCTGCCGGCGTGAAGGTCATTGCCCACGACGCGGGACAGGTCAGCGGCGCTGACGACCTCCGCGGACTGGCGCTCGACCTGCGCAGCCGGCTTGGCTCAGAGGCCGCCGCCGTCGCGGTGGCGGGCGTCAGCAATGACCGCCCCGTCATCCTGGTTGCCACGAATGAGGCAGCCCGTGCGGCCGGCGTCAAGGCAGGAGCCCTCGTCCGGCTCGCGGCCGGCATTCTCGGCGGAGGCGGGGGTGGCAAGGATGACGTCGCGCAAGGCGGCGGCACGGATGCCGCGAAGGTGCCGGCGGCGCTGACCGCCGTCGTGGACGCCATCACGAGGCGATAGCCGAACCGTGAATCAATCTGCTGCATCCGGCGCCTACCCCCAGGGCATCAAACTGGGGGTGGACGTGGGCACCGTCCGCGTAGGCGTTGCCGTCTGCGACCGCGACGGCATCCTGGCCACACCGTTGAAGACGTTGGAAAGGAACGCCAGGAAGAACACGGACGTCCGTGTCCTGGCGGCCCTGGCCGCCGAGCTTGGCGCCGTCCAGATCTTCGTGGGCCTGCCGCGCACCCTCAAGGGCGAAGAGCACGCGTCGGCCAGGATGGCGACGGACTACGCGGAGCTGTTGGCACAGGAACTTGCGGGCCGTGGTTCTGACATTCCGGTGCAGCTTATTGACGAGCGTCTGAGCACGGTGACCGCCCACCGCAACCTGCACGAAGCTGGCATGAGCAGCCGGAATCACCGTAAGGTAGTGGATCAGGTTGCCGCCGCAGGAATTCTGCAGCACGCAATCGACATGCAAAAAGCCAGGGGAACGGATGTGGGAAGCCGCGTAATTGCTGCTTCCCGGCCGGGGCTTTCCGGAGACGCCGCAGCGGAAGACGCTGAGCAGGCCGTCTCAGGAATCAATGTGCAATCTTCGGAAAATGGAAGGCTACAGTGAGCCCGGTCAACAGCGACGAGTCCTCGGGTGAGGAATTCAGTGACTCCGGACGTCAACTGACGCGCAAGGAAATTCGGGCCAGGGAAAAATCCCTGACGACCGAAGGCAATGACGTCGTGCCACCGCAGGCGTTCGAAACCGGCCCTTCGCCGCAGGTTCCTCCCGCCATGCCGGCGGAACCGCCCACTGTCCAGCAGGACGCTGTTCAGCACCACACGCCGCTGGCGCACGAGGAATTGCGCCAGGACGAACCGGCGCACCATCGCGTGCAGCCGCACCAGGAGGAACCCGTGCACCACGAAGAACCCGTGCACCAAGCAAACTCCGCGGAGGGCGACCCCCATGCTGAGCCGGAAGCATATGACCCGCACGTCGGACTGCACGGCGTAGCCGCCCACCCTGACTTCGCTGTGGATCATGCCGTGGCCGCTGACCATGCGTACGCAGGGCACACCGACGCTGCGCACCCGGGCGAGGCCGGGCACCCCGACGAGGCTGCGCACCCGGTCTACGCTGACCACCCGGACTACGCGGTTCACCACGAGGACGAGGCCCACCATGTCTACGAGGACGCCGGCGTCTATGCAGCGGAACACCACTCCGAGCAGCACTTTGACGAACCGGACCATCCTTTGATGGCCGGAGCCGGGTCTGTCGCTGCTGCCCCGGCCAAATCCAAGAAGGTCCGCCGCCGCCGCCGGTGGCTCGCGCTCCTGCTGACGCTCGGGGTCTTCGTCACCGCCTTGGTGGTGGGCGCCCAGTTCCTGAAACCCCTGCTCGGCGGGGACACCATTGCCGACTACCCCGGCCCCGGCACCGGGGAAGTGAATGTATCTGTCGAGCCCGGTGAAGGCACCAGGTCTGTCGCCACGAAGCTCGAGGACCAGAAGGTTGTCGCCAACGCGGACACCTTCCTGCGGGAGCTGACCGCGTCCGGAGGCACCATTGCACCGGGTGACTTCCAGTTCCGCCAGGAAATGAAGAACTCCGATGCCGTAGCCGTGCTGCTGGGCCAAGGCGAAGGCAAGGTCCTGTACTTTGCCTTGAGCGCCGGACTGCGGATCGGTGAGTCACTGCAGGCCATCGCCCAGGGGTCCGGTATCCCGGTGGCGGAGCTGCAGGCCCTCAGCGACTCCCCGGCCCAGTTCGGGCTGCCGGAGAAGGCCAAGAACCTTGAGGGCTATCTCGCGCCCGGCGAGCACCGCTTCCCGGTGGGAACGCCGGCCAAGGAGATCCTCCAAAACCTCGTGACCACCACCGTCGACGAGCTCAAGGCACAAGGCGTGACCGATCCCGCGAAGCAGTACGACGTCGTGACGGTGGCCAGCATCGTGCAGGCCGAGGGCGGCCAGGCCGAGTACGGCGACGTCGCCGGTGCCATCTACAACCGCCTCAAGCCGAACAACACCGAGACGGCCGGCCTGATCCAGTCCGACGCCACGGTGACCTACGGGCTGGGAATCAAGAGCTTCCACATCGACGAGGACCAGAAGGCCGACAAGTCGAACCCGTACAACACCTACGCCAACCAGGGGCTCCCGGTGGGACCCATCGGTTCGCCGGGCAAGAATGCCATCGATGCGGCTGCGAAGCCGAAGGCGAACGAATACATGTACTGGGTGACCATCAACCTGGACACCAAGGAGACGAAGTTCTCCAAGACGCTGGCTGAGCACAACGTCTACGTGGAGCAGTACAACGCATGGTGTGCCGCCAACGCGGGCCGCTGCACGTGACCTTGAAGGCTGCCGTTCTGGGGCACCCGATCGGCCATTCACAGTCCCCGGCGCTCCACCGTGCCGCCTACGCCCGCCTGGGTGTGGACGTGGAGTATTCCGCCATCGACGTCAGCGTCGCTGACCTCCCGGCTTTCATGGCAGCAGCCCGCAACGAGCCAGGCTGGCGCGGACTGTCCGTGACCATGCCGCTCAAGACCGCGATGTTCTCCGAAGTGGACGAGGTCCGCGGCGTGGCACGCATTCTCGGTGTGGTCAACACCGTTGTGTTTGAAGCTGACGGTCCGGCCGTCCGCCGGATCGGTTACAACACCGACGTCGCAGGGATCGTCAACGCCGTGCGTCATGCCGGCGTGGTGTCCGCACCGTCAGCTGTGGTCGTGGGCGGCGGCGGAACTGCCGCGGCCGCGATCGCAGCGCTCAAGGACCTGGGCGCGCCGTCCGCCGATATCTACGTGCGTGACGTGGGCCGTGCTGCGGAAGCACGGGCCGCTTCCGCGGGTGTGGGCCTTCCGGTCCGCATTCTCCCGCTCTCCGGCGCGGCACCAGCTATGGCCGCCGCCGACGTCGTGATTTCCACCCTCCCGCCGCACGGGGCCGATGCCCTGGCGGAGGAGCTGGCCGGCCTCCGGACCCTGACCCCGGGGGTGCTGCTGGATGTCGCCTACGACCCCTGGCCCAGCCGCATTGCCTCAGTCTGGCGCGACGGGGGAGGCGCCGTGGTCCCCGGCCTGGAGATGCTGCTGTATCAGGCAGTGGAGCAGGTCCGGTTTTTCAGCGGCCTTGGCGACGACGTCACGGCCGAAGTCATAGATGTGATGTGTGACGCAGTCGGGGCACCTCGACGAGTGTTCTAACCGCCCTACGTGGCAGGATGGATTTTATGTTGCGTTGGTTGACTGCCGGTGAATCCCATGGACCGGCACTGGTCGGAATAATTGAAGGCGTCCCTGCCGGTGTGGAACTCACCAGCAGCCAGATCGCCGATGCCCTCGCCCGCCGGCGCCTCGGGTACGGCCGCGGTGCCCGGATGAAGTTCGAACAGGACGTCGTGACCGTCCTGGGCGGCGTGCGCCACGGCATCACCCAGGGTGGTCCGGTGGCCATCCAGGTGGGCAACACAGAGTGGCCCAAGTGGGAGCAGATCATGGCTTCGGACCCCGTGGCCCCCGAGATCCTCGCCGACCAGGCGCGCAATGCGCCGCTGACGCGGCCGCGCCCCGGCCACGCGGACTTCACCGGAATGCAGAAGTACGGCTTCGACGAAGCGCGGCCCGTCCTGGAGCGCGCCAGCGCCCGTGAAACCGCCACCCGCGTTGCGTTGGGAACGGTGGCGTCGCAGTTCCTCAAGCAACTGGGAATCGAACTGGTTAGCCACACGGTTTCAATCGCCAGCGTTGCCGTGCCTGAAGGGCGCCCGCTGCCCGTGCCTGCGAACGTGATCGCCCTCGATGCGGATCCGCTCCGCTGCTTCGACCGGGAAACCTCGGACGCCATGGTGGCCGAGGTGGATGCCGCCCACAAGGAAGGCGAAACCCTTGGCGGCGTGGTGGAGGTGCTGGCCTACGGCCTTCCGCCCGGACTCGGCAGCTACGTTCACTGGGACCGCCGCCTTGACTCCCGCCTGGCCGCCGCCCTGATGGGCATCCAGGCCATTAAGGGCGTCGAGGTCGGTGACGGTTTCCTGACCGCTTCCCGCCGGGGCTCTGCCGCCCACGACGAAATCGTCAAGGACTCAGACGGCCGGATCATCCGCACCAGCAACCGTGCCGGCGGCATCGAGGGCGGCATGAGCATCGGCGACGTGCTGCGCGTCCGTGCCGCAATGAAGCCCATTGCCACCGTTCCGCGGGCCCTGAAAACCATCGATGTCAGCACCGGGGAAGCCGCCAAGGCGCACCATCAGCGCTCGGACGTCTGCGCCGTCCCCGCCGCCGGGGTCGTGGCCGAGGCCATGGTGGCCTTGGTCCTTGCCGAGGCAGTGGCGGAGAAGTTCGGCGGCGATTCGGTCACGGAGACCGCTCGAAACATCAAGGGTTACCTGGACAACATTCCGGCGTCCCTGGACTCGATCGGCCAGTAGTGCCCGTCAGCAGCAGGAACGGCGCCGTGCCAACGCGGCCCATCGCCCTTATCGGACCCATGGCTGTCGGCAAGTCGGCAATCGGCCACCAGCTGGCACAGCAGCTCGGGGCGGCGTTTGTCGATACCGATGTCGTGATCGTGGAAAACCACGGCACGATCCCGGACATCTTTGCAGCCCGCGGTGAGCGTGCGTTCCGTGAGATTGAGGCCCGGACCGTTGCCCGGGTCATCGAAGAGGCGGAGAACACCGCCACCGTCATTTCCCTCGGCGGGGGAGCGGTCCTTGACTCCGGGACGCAGCAACTGCTGGGCAGGTGCACCGTTGTCTACCTTGAGTGCGACGCCGACACCGTTTCGGAGCGCATTGCCCGGAATTCGGGCCGCCCGCTCCTGGCCGGCGATGCCATGGGCCGTTGGCGGGCTCTGTTCGCCACCCGGCAGCCCGTGTACGAACGGCTTGCCGATCTCGTTTTCGATGTCCGCAAGGGGTCCGTGGCGGATCTGGGGCATCGGCTGGAAGAGGCGCTGCGCGGGTACGCGGCGGCGCAGACCGCAGCGGCGGAGCCAGTGGCCGCAACAAAGGAAGTTGAAAAGTGAGTAGCGAATCAACCGTCATCAAAGTCACCGGCAAGACTGCCGCTGACAACTACGACGTCGTTGTGGGCCGCGGCCTGCTCGAACGCCTTCCGGAACTGCTGGGGGAGCGCGTCAAACGCGTCCTGGTCATCCACCCGCGGGCCCTCCGGCTCACCGGCGACACTGTCCGCGACGAACTGGCTTCGGCCGGATTCACCGCCCTCACCGCCGAGATCCCCGACGCCGAAGAAGGCAAGCACATCCAGGTCGCCGCTTTCTGCTGGCAGGTCCTGGGACAAAACGACTTCACCCGGTCCGACGCCGTGGTGGCGGTCGGCGGCGGCGCCGTCACCGACCTCGCGGGGTTCGTGGCCGCAACCTGGCTCCGGGGAGTCAAGGTCATCCACATGCCCACCAGCCTGCTCGGCATGGTGGACGCAGCAGTGGGCGGCAAAACCGGCATCAACACAGCCGAAGGCAAGAACCTGGTGGGCGCGTTCCACCCGCCCGCCGCCGTCCTCACGGACCTTGATACGCTCAACACCCTGCCGAAGAACGAGCTGATTTCCGGGATGGCCGAAGTCGTCAAATGCGGGTTCATCGCAGACCCCGCCATCCTGGACCTTATCGAAAAGGACCCGACGGCCGTCACCGATCCGCAGTCAGCGGTCCTGCGCGAGCTCATCGAACGGGCCATTGCCGTCAAGGCCGACGTCGTGTCTGAGGACCTCAAGGAAACAGGCCGGCGGGAATTCCTCAATTACGGCCATACCCTGGGCCACGCGATCGAGCTGGTGGAACGGTATTCCTGGCGGCACGGCGCTGCCGTGTCCGTGGGAATGATGTTCGCTGCCGAACTCGCCCGCAGCGTGGGGCGCCTCAGCGATGCCGACGCCGACCGCCACCGCGCGATCCTGGAAACGCTGGGACTGCCCATCACGTACCGCCGGGACCGCTGGCAGGGACTCCTGGACGGCATGCGGCGCGACAAGAAGTCGCGGGGGGACCTGTTGCGTTTTGTAGTGCTCGACGGCGTTGCCCGCCCGGGAATCCTCGATGTCCCGGACACGTCCCTGCTGTTCGCCGCGTACCAGGAGATTGCCTCTTGATGATGAGCGACGTGATGTTGGACGCCATGGGCGGAACGAGCGAGTGGCCGGATGCGGGGTTCCCGGGCATCAAGATCAACCCGGACACCCTGATGCCGGGAATCGTCAACGAAGAAGCCTGCAACTCTGCGCTCCAGGCATCCTCCGATCCGGCAGACCGCATCATGGTCCTCCTGGCCGAAGGCCATGCCGGCGATGCCGCGGAGCTCCTGGCCGAAGCCCGCTACAAAGATCCCGAGTCCTTCCGGCTGCGCGCCTTTGAAGCTGAAGTCCTTCGGGTGTCCAAGCGCTATGACCGGGCCGTGGACCTTTACCGCCAGCTCCTGGCCGAGGTTCAAGGAACCGGGCTGGAGGCCCTCGCGCACCAGCACCTCGGGCGCGCCCTCTACGCCGGCGGCAACACCGCGGCCGCCGTCGAGGAGTTCGCCAAAGCCCTGGACCTGCGTGTAGCCGGGGCCGCGGACGCCGCGCTGATCTACTCATCCACCGTCGCGCTGCAACGGGCCCGGAACGTCCTGGAAATGGCCTCGTAGCGGCCGACGCAGGAGTCCGCCGGCATTACCGGTAGAATGGTTCTTGGATTTTTGACAAATACTCGCTGGCCGCCTTTTGGCGCGCCTGCGTGACATAACCGGCTGGCAGCTAAAGCAGTCAGAGACAAACCAGAGGATACCAGTGGCAACCACAAACGACATCAAGAACGGAACCGTGCTGAAGCTTGAGGGCCAGCTCTGGAACATTATCGAGTTCCAGCACGTCAAGCCGGGCAAGGGCGGCGCTTTTGTCCGCACCAAGATGCGCAACGTTATGTCCGGCAAGGTGGTCGACAAGACGTTCAACGCCGGCCTCAAGATCGAGACCGCCACTGTTGACCGCCGCGACTACCAGTACCTGTACCAGGACGGCGCGGACTTCGTGTTCATGGACACGCAGGACTTCGACCAGATCACCGTTTCCGGTGCCACGGTAGGCGACGCCACCAACTTCATGCTGGAAAACCAGATGGTCAACATCGCCATCCACGAAGGCACCCCGCTGTACATTGAACTGCCGCCGAGCGTCGTGCTCGAAATCACCTACACCGAGCCGGGCCTGCAGGGCGACCGCTCCTCGGCAGGCACCAAGCCGGCAACGCTGGAAACCGGCTACGAGATCCAGGTGCCGCTGTTCGTTGAGAACAACACCAAGGTTAAGGTCGACACCCGCGACGGCAGCTACCTCGGCCGGGTCAACGACTAGTGAGCGCCCGCGGTAAGGCCCGTAACCGGGCCCTGGATGTTCTCTTCGAGGCTGAGCAGCGCTCCCTCTCGGCTTTTGATGTGCTGCGGTCCCGCCGTGAAAAGACCGATCAGATCGTCAACCCCTACACGCTCGAGATTGTCGAAGGCGTGGTATCCCACCAGGCTGCTATCGATGAATTCCTGGAGACCTACTCCCAGGGCTGGACACTGGAGCGCATGCCTTCGGTGGACCGCATCATCCTGCGGATCGGCACTTGGGAACTGCTTTACAACGACGACGTTCCGGACGGCGTGGCCGTCAGCGAGGCCGTAGCCCTGGCTAAGACGCTGTCCACGGACGAATCGCCGTCGTTCATCAACGGCCTGCTGGGAAGGCTCCAGCAGCTGAAGCCTTCGCTGCTGGCTTAGGCCCTTCATGGCTTAGCAGTACAGAAGAAGAGCCGGTGCCCGCCCATAGTGGCGGACACCGGCTCTTTTTGTTGGCCCGCTCAGCGGAGGACCGCGTCCCTGCAGGCCACGATTTCCGCAAGCTGGCGGTGTTCGTCGAGCTGGTGGGCGGGAACATCCCGGCCGCTGAGGATGCGTTGCCGGGTGAAGGCAAGCTGCGTGGCCGCGTGCAGGAAAGCCTTCATCTGGGGCCCCCGGCCAAACTGCTTCGCCCACCTGACCGCGGAACGGCGCCCGCCTGCCGTGGCCAGCATGTCCACTTCCGGCGGCGTGAACCAGCCTGCCGCCGCGTATTCCAGCAGGCGCTGCCGCGTCAACCGGTTCTCCGCCACGCGCAGCAGGACAATAACGACGACGGCCAGCACGAAGATGGGGACCTGCACGACGATGTACTGCAGCAGGAAGTTCTGGCCCATGCTGTTCCACATGCTGTGCAGGATCATCGCCGGAACCAGGCCGACGCCAAATGCCACCACCACCATTCCTGTGTGCCAGCGCCGCGCCGCGAAGCCCAGGATGAGTCCGGTGGTGCCGGTGAAGATGGCGTGGGCGAACGGGGACATGACGCCCCGGAGGAAGAAGACCACCGCGAGGTCGGCGCCGGGCGTAGCCGATTCGGCAATGGCCCGGCCGAAGTAGAGGATGTTCTCGGTGAAGGCGAATCCGCCGGCAATCGTGAAGGCAAACACCACGCCGTCCACCGGCCCGTCGAAGTGCTTCCGCGCCAGCAGCAGGAGCAGCAGCAGGCCAAGCGACTTGGCGAATTCCTCCACCACCGGCGCCTGGACGGTGACGGCAAAGGTCCTGTAGTCCATGCCGGCCGGGGGAGCCGCCGCCAGCGCGAAGAACGGCTGGATGAGCATCGTGACGGAAATGGACACCATGGCACCCCAGAGGAATGCGAACAGCAGCAGCCGCTTGGGCTCGGGTTCCCAGCGGTCAATGACGTAGACGGCCAGGAGGACGGCGGCTAAGGGAAGCAGTGACGCGATGAAGCCGATCACGAAACCGGTGATGCCGGTGTTGCCCACAAGGTAGGGGAGAACCAGGAAGAGGCTGGCGAAGGCCAGGAGGCCGCCGCCGGCTACGAGGGCTACCACGCCCGCCCCCGAGCGGTTGAGGGCGGCAGCCGGCGGCATTACGGGGTTCACGGCGGGAGCGTACGTGTTGGCAGGCGCCGCACGGTACTGATCCGGCCGGACGTGGCCCATCCAGGTGGGGTTGGTCTGCCGGGGCCATGCGGGCTGTTGCCCGTTTCGGTGGCCGCCCGCGGGATCGTGCTGCGGCCAGGGCGCGTTCGATGTCATGGGACTGAGCCTACGTGCCCGTAGCTGGCCCTTCCAAGGCAATGGGCGGACGGCGTTTGGGCCGTCCCCGGGGCATGGCTCACCAGCCCGCGGGTGTGATGTTAAACGCCCCCACGGCGTCAGTCGGGCACGCGGGCAGGGGAGCTGGGTGTGGTAATTTTGAAGAGCAAATGTTCCTTTTTTAATTCCGTCCCGTGAGGCGGGGAAAGGGGAGACGAGCGTTGACATCAGTCACAGAAGCACCGGTTCCGGCCAGGGTTGTGCTCAACTCTGCGGACATTGACCGTGCACTCACTCGTATCGCCCATGAGATCCTCGAGGCCAACAAGGGTTCCCAGGATCTGGTGCTGCTGGGTATACCCCGCCGCGGCTATCCGCTGGCCGTCCGCCTTGCCAGGAAAATCGCCGCCGCCGATCCGGCCGTGGACGCGTCCGCCATCGTGGGCCAGCTGGACGTCACCATGTTCCGGGACGACCTGTCCCACCAGCCCACGCGGCCGCCTTATCCCACGCAGCTGCCCCGCACCGGCATCGACAACAAGGTCGTGGTCCTGATTGATGACGTGCTGTACTCCGGCAGGACCATCCGCGCCGCACTGGACGCCATCGTTGACCTTGGCCGTCCGCGCATTGTCCGGCTGGCAGTCATGATTGACCGCGGCCACCGCGAACTGCCCATCCGCGCAGACCACGTCGGCAAGAACCTCCCCACCTCCTCCTCCGAAAAGGTCCGGGTCCGGCTCGAAGAGACCGACTCCATTGACGGCACACCGGTCAACGAAGTGGTCATCGAGGCAGGCGCATGAAGCACCTGCTTTCCACCGAAGACCTCAGCCTGGCCAACGCCATCCGCATCCTCGACACAGCCGAAGAGATGGCGGCCGTGGGGGACCGCGAAGTCAAGAAGCTCCCCGCCCTCCGGGGCCGGACTGTGGTGAACCTGTTCTTCGAGGATTCCACCCGCACCCGGATCTCCTTCGAAGCGGCGGCGAAGCGGCTGTCCGCGGACGTCATCAACTTCGCAGCGAAGGGATCGTCCGTCTCCAAGGGCGAATCCCTGAAGGACACCGCCCAGACGCTGGCCGCCATGGGGGCGGACGCCGTCGTCATCCGCCACTGGGCCTCCGGTGCGCCGCACCGGCTGGCGGCAACGGACTGGATCGACGCCGCCGTGATCAACGCCGGCGACGGCACCCATGAGCACCCCACCCAGGCGCTGCTGGACGCTTTCACGATGCGGCGGCACTGGGCAAGGCTCCACGGGACGCCGTCCGCCGGCGGGGACCTGAAGGGCATGCGCGTCGCCATCGCCGGCGACGTCCTGCACTCCCGGGTGGCCCGCTCGAATGTGTGGCTGCTCCGCACCCTCGGTGCCGAGGTCACGCTGGTGGCGCCGCCTACCCTGCTGCCCATCGGCGTCGGACAATGGCCCTGCAGCGTGAGCTACGACATGGACGAAACCCTGGCGAAGGGCGTGGACGCCGTCATGATGCTGCGGGTCCAGGGCGAACGGATGAACGCCTCCTTCTTCCCCACCACGCGCGAGTACTCCCGCCGCTGGGGGTTCGACGACAACCGTCTCCGTGCCCTGGACAGCCTTGGCCTGAAGGACACCATCATCATGCACCCCGGCCCCATGAACCGCGGCCTGGAGATTTCCTCCGCGGCTGCGGATTCGCCCCGTTCCACCGTGCTGGCACAGGTGCGCAACGGCGTCTCCGTCCGCATGGCCGCCCTGTACCTGCTGCTCTCCGGGGACACCCGCGAACCAGCCGCAGCCTCCACCGTCGCCTATTCCAACGCCGCCTATTCCACCAAGGAGAGCCACTGATGGCACACGATCACCAGGATGCAGCCACCACCGGGGCATACCTCATCCGCGGCGCAGCGATCCTCGGCGGCGCAGCCGAAGACCTCCTGATCCGCGACGGCATCATCGCCGCACGCGGCACCGACCTCGCCGGGACAGACGCAGCTGACGGTGCCACCGTCATCGAGGCCGCCGGCCTGGTGGCGCTGCCCGGCATGGTGGACATCCACACCCACCTCCGCGAACCCGGCCGCGAAGACGCCGAAACCGTGGAAACCGGTACCCGCGCCGCAGCCCTCGGCGGGTACACGGCGGTGCACGCCATGGCCAACAGCAACCCCGTGGCAGACACCGCAGGAGTGGTGGAACAAGTCCACACCCTCGGACGTGCCGCCGGCTGGGTGGATGTCCGCCCCGTGGGTGCCGTCACCGTCGGCCTCGCAGGCGAGCAGCTCGCTGAACTTGGCGCCATGGCCGACTCCCGCGCCCAGGTACGCGTCTTCTCCGACGACGGCATCTGCGTCCACGATCCCGTTCTCATGCGCCGTGCGCTCGAATACGTCAAGGCGTTCGACGGCGTGGTGGCACAGCACGCGCAGGAGCCCCGGCTCACCGCCGGCGCCCAGATGAACGAGGGCGACGTCTCTGCTGTCCTAGGCCTGGCCGGCTGGCCTGCGGTGGCCGAGGAAAGCATCATTGCCCGCGACGTCCTGCTGGCCCAGCATGTCGGGTCCAGGCTGCACGTCTGCCACGTTTCCACGGCAGGTTCGGTGGAGATCATCCGGTGGGCCAAGGCGCGGGGGATCAACGTCACCGCTGAAGTGACGCCCCACCACCTGATCCTGACCGACGAACTGGTCCGCAGCTACGATCCCGTCTACAAGGTCAACCCGCCGCTGCGCACGGACTCCGATGTCCAGGCACTGCGCGCCGCGCTGGCGGACGGCACCATTGACGTCATCGGCACCGACCACGCTCCGCACCCGAGCGAACACAAGGAATGCGAATGGGCGCAGGCGGCCATGGGCATGACCGGCCTTGAAACAGCGCTCTCCGTGGTTCAGGAGACCATGATCGAAACCGGCCTCATGGGCTGGGCGGACTTCGCCCGCGTCACGTCCACCGTGCCCGCCGTGATCGGACGGGTGGCGGACCAGGGACGGCCGCTCGAGGCCGGCGAAGCCGCGAATGTCACACTGGTGGACCCGGCTGCGCGCTGGACGGTGGACCCTTCCAAGATGGCGACCATGGGCCGTAACTCTCCGTTCGCCGGAAGGGAACTCCCGGGCAAGGTTGTGGCGACCTTCTTCAAGGGCCACCCCACCGTCCTGGACGGCAAGCTCAACACCCCGTACAGGCACGGGTCAGGCCAGGAAACAGCCCCGGCCGCAACGCCGGCCAGCGGGTCCTGATGGACAACAAAATCCTGACGCTGGTCATCACGCTGCCGCTGATCGCCGTCGTACTGCTCATGATCGGGCTGGGCTGGCGCAACCGCCTGCGGCGCCAGTCCGACGTCGAACAGCTGCCCGCGGTTCCGCAGGAACTGAGCCTCCCGCTGGCCGCCGCCGACGGCCAGTACGTCGCCACCACCACGTCCGGCGACTGGCTGGACCGCATCGCCGTCCACGGACTGGGGATCCGCACCGACGCCGAACTCACCGTCCACCCGGAAGGCGTGCTGTTCGAGCGTTCCGGAGCCGGGCCGTTGTTCATCCCGGCGAACAGGGTCACCGGCGTCCGCCAGGACAGCGGCATGGCCGGAAAGTTCGTCGAAAAAGACGGACTCCTGGTGGTCAGCTGGACGCTCGGCGGCCGGGAACTGGATACCGGGTTCCGGACCCGGCGGGCCGACGACAAACCGGCCGTCCTCGAAGCCTTTCAAGAATTGATCTCCGCAGCCCCTCAGGCAGATGCCGATAGTGGAAAGTAACAACGTGACAGAAACCGAAGTAACAGCAAACGCAGATACTGCACCTGAACAAGGAACTTCCGTGCCCGCGGTGCTGGTACTGGAGGACGGCCGCATCTTCCGCGGCACCAGCTACGGCGCCACCGGCACAGCCCTCGGCGAGGCAGTCTTCGCCACCGGCATGACCGGCTACCAGGAGACCATCACCGATCCCTCCTACGCCCGCCAGCTGGTAGTCCAGACGGCACCGCACATCGGCAACACCGGCGTCAACGCCGACGACGCCGAATCCCGCCGCATCTGGGTGGCCGGCTACATTGTCCGCGATGCCGCACGCCGGCCCTCCAACTGGCGCTCCGAGCGTTCCCTCGACGACGAGCTCGTGGAACAGGGCATTGTGGGCATCCAGGGCGTGGACACCAGGGCCATTACCCGGCACCTGCGCGAGCACAAGACCATGCGTGCCGGGATCTTCTCCGGCGAGGCGGCCACCGCCACGGACAAGGAACTGATCGACGCCGTGCTGGCCAGCGCCCCCATGGAAGGCGCCCGCCTGGCTGAGGAAGTCAGCGTTGACGAGGCCTACATTGTGGAGCCCAAGGACTGGGGATGGGACGGCGAGCCGCGCTTCAGCATCGCCGCCATCGACCTCGGCATCAAGCGGATGACACCCATCCGCTTCGCTGAGCGCGGTGTCCGCGTGCACGTCCTGCCCGCCACGGCCACCCTGGCTGACGTCAAGGCCGTCAACCCGGACGGGTTCTTCATGTCCAACGGCCCGGGCGACCCCGCCACGGCCGACAACCAGGTCAAGCTGCTCCGCTCGGTGCTGGACGAGAAGCTGCCCTATTTCGGGATCTGCTTCGGCAACCAGATCCTGGGCCGCGCCCTCGGCTTCGGGACGTACAAGCTCCGCTACGGACACCGCGGCATCAACCAGCCCGTCATGGACCGCCGCACCGGCAAGGTTGAGATCACGTCGCAGAACCACGGCTTTGCCGTGGACGCCCCCCTCGACGGCGCCACCCAGGCTCCCGAGGAGCGGTTCGGCCGCGTGGAAGTCAGCCACGTCAGCCTTAACGACGACGTCGTGGAAGGCCTCTCCTGCCTGGACATCCCCGCCTTCTCGGTGCAGTACCACCCGGAAGCCGCCGCGGGTCCGCACGATGCCGCGTACCTCTTTGACCGCTTCATCGAGCTGATGGCGGACACGAAGAAGGCAGCCACCGCTTCGGTTGGCGCCGATTCCAAAACTTCCACCGAATCCAAGACTGAGGACAAGAAGTAATGCCCAAGAGAACTGACCTTAAGAGCGTCCTGGTCATCGGTTCCGGTCCCATCGTGATCGGCCAGGCCGCCGAATTCGACTACTCCGGTACCCAGGCTCTCCGCGTCCTCAAGGAGGAAGGCCTGCGCGTTATCCTGGTCAACTCCAACCCGGCAACCATCATGACGGACCCCGAGTTCGCCGACGCCACCTACGTGGAGCCCATCACCCCCGAGGTGGTGGAGAAGATCATCGCCAAGGAACGCCCCGACGCGATCCTGCCCACCCTGGGCGGCCAGACGGCCCTCAACACCGCCATCGCGCTGGACAAGAACGGCGTGCTGGAAAAATACAACGTCGAACTTATCGGCGCGAACATCGCGGCGATCGAACTTGGCGAGGACCGCGAGAAGTTCAAGGGTGTGGTGGAGCGTTGCGGTGCGGAGTCCGCCCGCAGCCACATCATCCACAGCATGGATGAGGCGCTGAAGGCGGCCGAAGACCTCGGTTACCCCATGGTGGTCCGCCCGTCCTTCACCATGGGCGGCCTCGGCTCCGGCCTCGCCTACACGGAGGATGACCTGCGCCGGATCGTCGGCCAGGGCCTGCAGTACAGCCCCACCAGCGAGGTCCTGCTCGAAGAGAGCATCCTCGGCTGGAAGGAATACGAGCTGGAGATGATGCGGGACAAGAACGATAACGTGGTTGTTGTCTGTTCCATCGAGAACTTCGACCCCGTAGGCGTCCACACCGGCGACTCCATCACGGTGGCCCCCGCCCTGACCCTCACGGACCGCGAATACCAGCGCCTGCGCGACATCTCCATCGCGGTCATCCGCGAAGTCGGCGTGGACACCGGCGGCTGCAACATCCAGTTCGCCGTCGAGCCGGACACGGGACGCGTCGTCGTTATCGAAATGAACCCGCGCGTCTCCCGGTCATCCGCGCTGGCGTCCAAGGCCACCGGCTTTGCCATCGCCAAGATCGCCACCAAGCTGTCCCTGGGCTACACCCTGGATGAGATCCCCAACGACATCACCCAGAAGACGCCGGCCTCCTTTGAGCCGACGCTGGACTACGTTGTGGTCAAGGTTCCGCGCTTCGCCTTCGAGAAGTTCCCGGCAGCGGACCCCACGCTCACCACCACCATGAAGTCGGTGGGCGAGGCCATGGCCATGGGCCGCAACTTCACCGAAGCCCTGCAGAAAGCCCTGCGTTCCCTCGAGCAGAAGGGCTCGCAGTTGGACTTCAGCCACGTTCCGGAATGGGAAGTCCCGGAGCTGATCGAAAAGGCCAAGCGGCCCACCACCGAACGCCTGCACCAGGTGCAGCGCGCGCTGCTCGGCGGTGCCACGGTGGAGCAGCTCTTCGAGGCCACGAAGATCGACCCCTGGTACCTGGACCAGCTCCAGCTGCTCAACGAGATCTCCCGGGAGATCCGCCAGTCCACCGCCCTGACCCGGGAAATGCTGCAGCGCGCCAAGCGCCACGGGTTCTCGGACGAGCAGATCGGCGCCCTCACCAACAACCAGGAGGCCGTGGTCAGAGGTGTCCGCCAGGCTCTGGGCATCCGTCCCGTCTACAAGACCGTGGACACCTGCGCCGCGGAGTTCGCCGCCTACACCCCGTACCACTACTCGTCCTACGACGAGGAGGACGAGGTGGCGCTGCACTCCAAGCCGTCCATCATCATCCTGGGTTCCGGCCCGAACCGCATCGGCCAGGGCATCGAGTTCGACTACTCCTGCGTGCACGCCTCGATGGCGCTCCGCAAGGCCGGCTACGAGACCGTCATGGTCAACTGCAACCCGGAAACCGTCTCCACGGACTACGACGTCTCCACGCGCCTCTACTTCGAGCCGTTGACCCTTGAGGACGTCCTTGAAGTCATCGCAGCCGAGGAACGCACAGGCGGCGTGATGGGCGTGTTCGTCCAGCTTGGCGGCCAGACCCCGCTCAAGCTCGCGCAGCAGCTGGCCGACGCCGGAGTGCCGATCCTCGGCACGTCGCCGGAAGCGATCGATCTGGCCGAACACCGCGGCGCGTTCTCCCGGGTGCTGGATGAGGCCGGACTGATCTCGCCCAAGAACGGCACCGCCGTGTCGTTCGAGGACGCCAAGAAGATCGCCGACGAAATCGGCTACCCGGTCCTGGTCCGCCCGTCCTACGTGCTGGGCGGCCGCGGCATGGAGATCGTCTACGACGAGCCCAACCTCTCCCGCTACATCGCCAACGCCACCGAGATCACCACCGAGCACCCCGTGCTGATCGACCGGTTCCTGGAGGACGCCGTCGAAATCGACGTCGACGCCCTCTACGACGGAACCGAAATGTACCTCGGCGGCATCATGGAGCACATCGAAGAGGCCGGCATCCACTCCGGTGACTCCGCGTGTGTGCTGCCTCCGATCACGCTCGGCAACAACGTGATCGAACGCGTACGGACCGCCACCCTGGCCATCGCCGAGGGAGTGGGAGTCCGCGGGCTCATCAACATCCAGTTCGCCCTGGCATCGGACGTCCTGTACGTCCTCGAAGCCAACCCGCGGGCCTCCCGCACGGTGCCTTTCGTCTCCAAGGCAACGGGCGTCCAGATGGCCAAAGCGGCTGCCCTGATCGGCACCGGAGTGACCATCAACCAGCTCCGCAGCGCCTACAAGATGCTGCCGGAAACGGGTGACGGTTCCACGCTGCCGTTCGATGCCCCCGTTTCGGTCAAGGAAGCCGTGCTGCCCTTCAGCCGCTTCCGCACGCCGGAGGGCAAGGTTGTCGATTCCCTCCTCGGCCCGGAAATGCGCTCCACCGGCGAGGTCATGGGCATCGACAAGCACTTCGACACGGCCTTCGCCAAGAGCCAGGCGGCCGCCAACAACGCGCTGCCCACCGAAGGGAAGATCTTCGTTTCCGTGGCCAACCGGGACAAGCGCTCGGTGATCATGGGCGTGAAGCGCCTCTCCGACCTCGGCTTCGAGATCGTCTCCACCGGCGGCACCGCCGACGTCCTGCGCCGTAACGGCATCCAGGCCACCCCGGTCCGCAAGGTCGCCGAAGGCAGCAGCGCCGAAGGCGAAGGCACCATCGCGGACCTCATCATCGCCGGCGAGATCGACATGGTCTTCAACACGCCTTCCGGCGGCGAAGCCCGGATCGACGGCTACGAACTGCGTGCCGCGGCAACCTCCATCGGCATCCCGTGCATCACCACGGTGGCCGAGTTCAACGCAGCAGTCCAGGCCATCGAAGCCCAGCGCACCTACGAATGGTCCGTGACCAGCCTGCAGGAACACGCCGCGGCGCTGGTGGCCTCACAGAATGCAGCACTACAGAATGGCTGATCACGAGGCACCAGCCACAGCCGGCCGGGAGTCCTTCGGCTCCCGGCTCGGCCGGGCCATGGCGGACCGCGGTCCGCTATGCGTCGGGATCGATCCGCACCCCGCGCTGCTGAAGGCCTGGGGACTGAACGACGACGCCGCCGGCCTGGAGCGCTTCTCGCTCACCGTCGTGGACGCAGTAGGTTCGCTCGCTGCCGCCGTGAAGCCGCAGGTGGCGTTGTACGAACGGCACGGTTCTGCGGGTATGGCGGTGCTTGAACGCACCCTCGCAGCCGCCGCTGATGCCGGCGTGCTGACCATCGCCGACGCCAAGCGGGGCGACATCGGCTCCACGATGGCGGCCTACGCGGACGCCTGGCTCCGGGACGGCTCGTCACTGGCCGCGGATTCGGTCACCCTGAGTCCTTACCTTGGCTTCGAATCCCTGCGCCCGGCCCTTGACCTGGCGGCTGAATACGGCCGCGGCGTCTTTGTCCTGGCGCTGACGTCCAATCCTGAAGGCGCCTCGGTCCAGCACGTGGGCGGCGCGGATTCCGTGGCGCGCCGGATCGCAGAGGCGGCCGCGGGGGAAAACCTCCGGTACCAGGGCACCCTGGGCTCCGTCGGCCTGGTGGTGGGCGCCACGGTGGGAAGAGCCCTGCAGGAGCTGCACCTGGACCTGGCTGCGGTGCGGGGAATCATCCTGGCACCCGGTCTCGGTGCACAGGGCGCCACGGCCGCTGATTTGCGGGCAACGTTCGGTGCAGCGTACCCGCAGGTCCTGGGTACCTCGAGCCGGGACATCCTCTCGGCAGGGCCCGCCGTGGGCGGACTCCGGGAGGCTGCCGTGCGTACTCTGGAGCCCTTGCTGTCCAACTGATTTGCTGATTTCCGTGTCCATTGATTTCCGCGCCGGGCAAAGGGTAGGTTCAGGAGGACTCCAACGGCCTTTGCCTTGGTTCGGACTGACGATTTCGGGGGTGACTTGAGTGAGCTTGCGGCCCCTGACGGACCAGGAACGCGCAGAAGCCCTGGGCAAGGCGGCAGCGGCCCGCGCGGCCCGGGCCGAAGCCAAGGAGCAGCTTAAGTCCGGAACACTCTCGGTGGCTGACCTTCTCGCGTCCGGCGACGGCGATTCCGCCATCGCGCGAATGAAGGTTTCCGAGATGCTGGAGGCACTGCCGGGGATAGGCCGCGTCACCGCAGCCGCCATCATGGACGACCTGGGCATTGCCGCGTCCCGCAGGCTGCGGGGGCTCGGCATTCACCAGCGCCGCGCGCTGGTAGATTTTATGAACGAGAATCACGTCCATCCGAATAACGCCCAAAGGAATATGTGAGCAAGAAACCGGGACTGACAGTCCTCGCCGGTCCGACGGCTGTTGGCAAAGGCACAGTGTCCACCTACATCCGGGACAACTACCCCGAAGTCTGGCTTTCCGTTTCGGCCACCACCCGTCCGCCGCGGCCGGGGGAGCAGGACGGGGTTCACTACTTTTTCAAGTCAGCCGAGGAATTCGACGCCCTGGTGGCCGGCGGGGAGCTGCTGGAGTGGGCCGTGGTCCATGGCCGTAACCGTTACGGCACGCTCCGGAGCACCGTGGACGCCGCTATCGCCGATGGCCGCTCCGTGCTGCTGGAGATCGATCTGCAAGGCGCACGCCAGGTCAAGCAGGCCGTTCCGGAGGCGCAGTTCGTCTTCCTGGCACCGCCCAGCTGGGAGGAAATGGTCCGCCGACTGGTGGGCCGCGGCACGGAAACAGCCGACGAACAGCAGCAGAGACTGGAAACCGCTAAACTAGAACTTGCCGCTGAGCCGGAGTTCGATCACACCGTTATCAATGATGACGTTCGACGCGCAGCGGACGAGCTTGTTTCACTCATGGGGCTGACCCCGCACCCGCACTAGCCGCCGGGTCGGATCGGCCCGTTAGAATTTGGAGAATTCGTGTCCACGAACCTTGAAGGCATCATCAACCCGCCGATCGACGAACTGCTGAAGGCAGCTGATTCCAAGTACGGCCTGGTGATCTTCGGTGCCAAGCGTGCACGTCAGATCAACGCATACTACGCCCAGCTGCACGAGGGCCTGTTCGAATACGTTGGCCCGCTGGTCGACACCAAGCTGAACGAGAAGTCGCTGTCCATCGCCCTGCGCGAGATCAATGAAGGCAAGCTCGTTTCCACGCCGATCGAACCCGCAGAGTAGATCGCCGTACATACAAAGACTGCCTGTTGACGGAGGTCACGTGCGCATAGTCCTCGGAGTCGGGGGAGGGATTGCCGCCTACAAGGTGGCATCGCTCCTCCGGCTTTTTACTGAAGCCGGACACAACGTCACGGTGATTCCCACGGAGGCGGCCAACCGCTTTGTCGGGGTCGCCACGTGGGAGGCCCTGTCCGGGAACCCCGTCAGCAACAGCGTCTTCGACGACGTTCCGTCGGTAAACCATGTTCGTCTGGGGCATGAAGCGGATTTGATCGTGGTGGCTCCGGCTACAGCCGACCTCCTGGCCCGTGCCGCCGGCGGCCATGCCAACGACCTCCTGACCAACACACTGCTGATGGCCAGCGGTCCCGTGCTGATGGCACCGGCCATGCACACCGAAATGTGGCTGCACGCCGCCACCCAGGCCAACGTGGAAACGCTGCGCCGGCGTGGTGTCACCGTCCTTGAACCTGCGAGCGGCCGGCTCACCGGCTCCGATTCGGGTCCGGGCCGGCTGCCCGAACCTGAGGCCATCTTCTCAGCCGCCATGGCCCTGATGCAGGACGGCGGAATCGCCGGGCAGCTACCGCTGGCCGGGCGCACCGTCACCATCAGTGCAGGCGGCACGCGCGAACCGCTGGACCCGGTCCGGTTCCTCGGCAACCGCTCGTCCGGCAAACAGGGGGTTGCGCTTGCCGTGGCGGCCCGCGACGCCGGCGCGAGCGTCCGGCTGCTGGCGGCCCACATGGACGTGCCAGCTCCCGACGGCGTCGAGGTGGTCCGCGTGGAAACGGCACTGCAGCTCCGGGAAGCGGCGCTGCGCGCGGCAGCCGATTCCGACGTCGTCATCATGGCCGCCGCTGTTGCGGACTTCCGGCCCGCTGAGGTGTCGGACACCAAGATCAAGAAGCGTGACGATACCGCCGACCCGGTGATCAACCTGCTCCGCAACCCGGACATCCTGCAGGAACTCGTGGAGGTGCGCGGGGCGACCAGGCCCGGTCAGCTGATCGTGGGTTTTGCCGCGGAAACCGGCGACGCCGACGGGGACGTGCTGGCCCACGCCGAAGCCAAACTGCGCAAGAAAGGCTGCGACCTGCTGGTTGTCAACCACGTAGGTGAGGGCCTGGTGTTCGGACAGGACAACAACTCGGTGGTCATCCTTTCCCGCTCCGGCTCCGAACCACAAGCGGCATCCGGTTCGAAGGACGATGTTGCGGCCGCCGTTATTGACCGCATCAGCTCCGAGTTGAGCCGCGTTTTTCCAAGAGCCTGAGGGCCCGGCGTGTGCAAGGCCTCCTTAGCAGGGGGACACATGCTGAGGCCTGACCGATCCCCAACCAGTAAGGTAGTTGAGTGACTTTACCGCTGCACATTCCCGCTTCCCATGGCGCGACGCCGCCATCCCTTCGCCTCTTCACGTCGGAGTCCGTGACTGAAGGCCATCCGGATAAGATCTGCGACCAGATCAGCGATGCAATCCTGGATGCCCTGCTGGCGAAGGACCCCGAGTCGCGCGTGGCCGTTGAGACGCTGGCCACCACCGGGCTGGTTCACGTTGCGGGTGAAGTCACCACCGACGCTTACGTGGAAATTCCGCAGATCGTTCGCGAGACCATCCTGGGGATCGGCTACGACTCCTCCGCCAACGGGTTCGACGGTGCCCGCTGCGGTGTCTCCGTGTCCATCGGCCAGCAGTCCAACGACATCGCCGGCGGCGTGTTCAATTCCCTGGAGGCCCGTGAAGGCCGCCAGGAAGACGACTACGACCTCCAGGGGGCCGGGGACCAGGGCCTCATGTTCGGCTACGCCAGCGATGAGACGCCGTCCTACATGCCGGTGCCGATCTGGATCGCGCACCGCCTTTCTGAACGGCTTACCGAAGTGCGCAAGAACGGCGAGCTTCCCTACCTCCGCCCGGACGGCAAGACCCAGGCCACCATCGGCTACGACCGTGACCGGCCCGTCTCTGTCGAAACCATCGTGATCTCCAGCCAGCACGCGGAAGGTGCCAGCCTGGAGCAGTTGCGCGCCGACCTCGCCACCCACGTGATCAATCCCGTGCTGGCGGCGGCCAACCTGGACATCTCCCGTACCCGCAACATCCTTAACCCTGCCGGTGCGTTCGTGATCGGCGGACCCGTGGGCGACGCCGGCCTGACCGGCCGCAAGATTATCGTGGACACCTACGGCGGCATGGCCCGCCACGGCGGCGGTGCCTTCTCGGGCAAGGATCCGTCCAAGGTTGACCGCTCGGCGGCCTACGCCATGCGCTGGGTGGCCAAGAACGTGGTTGCCGCAGGACTTGCCAAGCGGGCCGAAATCCAGATCGCCTACGCCATCGGCCAGGCACGCCCCGTGGGCACCTACGTGGAGACCTTCGGCACCGAGACCGTGGATCCGGACCGCATCAGCGCAGCGATTTCGGAGATCTTCGACCTCCGTCCCCGCGCCATCATCGACGCACTGGACCTCAAGCGGCCCATCTACGCCAAGACCGCGGCGCACGGACACTTCGGCCGCGACGATCCCGACTTCACCTGGGAACGGCTTGACCGCGTGGACGACCTCAAGGCGTTCTTTAACGCCTAGAACCGATTACTGTCGGTGCCATGTGTTTGGCTGTAGCAGGGCCCCCGTCCGGGCGGCCCTGCTACAGTGCTTTCCGGCTGATGGCGCTTCATTCAAGGCAACGGAACCACTGGCGCCACAACTGGCAGGATGCTGAACGGAGGTTGGTCCCATCGCTTCCTTTCCCGGCGACACTTCGGCCACCGACGAGCCGCTCCAGCTGTCCCTGCTGCAGGGCTTCCCGGCCGGCCGCCCGCAAATGCCCGGCGGTCCTGCCCTCGCCCCGTCGCTGCCCGTCGCCCGGGTGCTCATCGAATCCTCGCTGCCGCACCTGGACAGGCCCTTTGACTACAGCGTGCCCGCCGCGTTCGACGACGCCGCGCAGCCGGGGGTGCGCGTCAAGGTCAAATTCAACGGGCAGGAACTCGGCGGCTACATCCTGGACCGGATAGCCGAATCCGACGCCGGGCACACGCTCGTTCCGCTCCACAAGGTGGTTTCGCCTGTCCGGGTGCTCACTCCGGGACTGGCCGACCTTGCCGGGAAGGTTGCCGCCCGCTATGCCGGCACCATCAGCGACGTGCTGCGCGTGGCCATTCCCCCGCGGGTGGCCCGGCTCGAGAAGGAACTCGCCGCAGAGGGCACACTCCCGGGAAGCCCGGCCGTTTCCGGCGCCGGGGCCGAGCCGGTTCCCGCAACTGACCCGGGGCCTGCGGCGTATCAGGGTCCCGCAACGGACCGGGACCAGGCGCCCGGGAACTGGTCTAAGTACGTCAGCGGAGCGGCATTCATGCAGCACCTTCGGGCCGGCGAGTCGCCGCGGGCCGTGTTGAGCGCCCTGCAGGGCTTCGGGCCGGCCGGCTGGCCCGCCCTCATTGCCGAGGCCGTGGCGGGCGTCCGGGCCTCGGGCCGGGGTGCGGTGGTGGTGGTTCCGGATTACCGCGACCTGGACCGCGTCGAGGAGGCGCTGGCCGTGCTCCTTCCACGCGAAGACATCGCCAGGCTTACCGCGGACGACGGTCCGACGCCCCGCTACCGCAATTACCTCCGTGTGCTCACCGGCAGCGCCGGGGTGGTGGTCGGTACCCGCTCGGCGGCCTACGCTCCCGTGCATAACCTGGGCCTTGTGGTGTGCTGGGACGACGGCGACGACCTCCATATCGAACAGCGGTCGCCCTATGCCCATACCCGCGACGTCCTCCTCCTGCGGGCGGACCAGGAACGTGCGGCGTGCCTGCTGGCCGCACACACGCGCAGCACCGAACTCGAGCGACTGGTGGAGGCGGGCTGGGCCCGGCCAGTGGAAGCCGGCCGGCAGGAAGTGCGCCGCACCGTGCCGCGCGTGGTCAATACGGCGGACAGCTTCGAACAGGAACGCGACCCCCTTGCCCGGATCGCCAGGCTGCCGGGGGCGGCCTGGCGCGCCGCCAAGGAAGGCCTGGAGCGCGGTCCGGTGCTGGTACAGGTGGCCCGGTCCGGCTATGCGCCGTCGCTGGTTTGTGATTCCTGCCGGGAACCGGCCCGGTGCCCTGCGTGCAGTGGACCCCTCGCTGTTGCCGGTGCCGCCGGCAGCCCGGCCGTGCCGCACTGCCGCTGGTGTTCCGCTTCCGCTCCGGACTGGCGTTGCAGCCACTGCACCAGCCCCAGGCTGCGCCGGTCCGCCACCGGGGTGATGCGCACCGCGGAGGAACTGGGCCGGGCGTTTCCCGGCAAGCCCGTGGTCACTTCGTCGGGGGACCACGTCAAAGCCACTGTCCCGGACACAAAGTCCCTCGTCGTGGCCACGATTGGAGCGGAACCGGTGGCAGCCGGGGGTTATGCCGCAGCGCTGCTCCTGGACGGAGACTCGTTGCTCCGCCGCGAAAATCTCCGCGCGGGGGAGGACGCCGTCCGGCGCTGGTTCAACGCCGCAGCGCTCGTCAGGCCCGCCCGCGAGGGCGGGCTGGTGGTGATCACTGCCGACGACACCGCCGGAGTCGGTGCGCTGCTTCGCTGGGACGCCGGAGGGTACGCCCGGCGCGAGCTCGCACTGCGGCAGGAACTCCAGCTGCCCCCGGCTGTCAGGATTGCCTCCGTAACCGGCGGCCGGACCGCCGTCGTGCACTTTACCGAAGCGATTGATCAGCAGTTGGCCAGACAGGGCATCCACCTTCGGGCCGCCGGGCCGGCGCCCCTGGTGCTGACTGACGCGCGGGCGCCCCGGCGGGACGCCGGCGAGGACGTCCGGACCCTGCTGTTCATTCCGTATGCCCAGGCGGCCGAGGCGACGCGCGTGATGCGGGCGGTCAAGGCGGCGGCGGCCGCGCGGCGCAGCGATGATCCCGTCCAGCTGAGGCTCGACGGCGTGGACGTCCTGTAAGACGTCCTGTGTACCGGAGGAGCCCCGGCGGCCGGGCCTCAGCGCCGGTTGATTCCGGCGGCTTCCCCGGCCAGCTGCACGAGTTGCCGCGCGGAGTGGTCCCAGCTGAACTCCGCTGCCCGTTCCACGGAACGGCGGGACAGCGCCTTCCATACTTCCGGCTCCTCCAGCCTCCGAACAGCTTCGGCGAACTCGGACGGGGAATCCGGATGGACATAGCTCACGGCGTCGTGCCCCACTTCACGGAAAATAGGGATGTCGCTGGCGATCACGGGTGTGCCGTGGGACATCGCCTCCACGAGCGGGAGTCCGTAACCCTCCGCACGCGAAAGGCTGATCAGGGCCGTGGTCCGGGCCAGGAATTCCTCGTATTCAGCGTCCGTGACGCCGTTGTGGAACACAACGTCGGCGCCAGGCGGCACCAGGGCTTCGAGTTCCGCCCTGCGCTGCGGCGTGATGCGGCTGAGGAGGTGGAGCGTCATGTCGGGCAGTTCGGCCATCCCGCGCACCATGGTTTCCACGTTCTTGTACGGCATGAACGAGCCCATGTAGAGGAGGGTCCGGTCAGCGCCGGCTCCGGGGTCGCGCGGTGTGTGGCCGTGCTGCGGGGCGTTTCCCACAATCCGGACCGGCCGGCGGGTGAGGCGGTGCTTTGCGATCAGGGCTTCGGTTGTGTGGCTGATGGTGGCCACCACGTCCGCCCGGTTCAGGAGCATCCGCTGCGGCCAGTACGCCTTGTGGTAGAGGCGCCAGAGCACGCGGACAGGCGCCGGCAGGAAGCCCGGCGGGGCAGGGTGCTCATAGTAGATCAGGTCGTGAAGCGTCAGCACCAGGGCGTATTTCCGGCCGAGCGTCCCCATGGTCTGCATCGGGCAGACCACGACGTCGGCGCCCAGCTTGTTGACTTTGGCAGCCACGAACAGTTCCGCGGGGGAGAGCGGGCTGTTGATCAGCGTGTAAGGCACATCCGGGAGCAGTGCCAGCTGCCTCGGGTCGCTGATGAGCATTGAGACGTCGGCAATTTTGGCCGTGGCCGCGATCAGGCTGGCGCCGTACCTGCTGATGCCGTCGTGGTGGTCCAGTCGGGTGAAGCGGGCGTCGATGATGATTTTCACGCGGGATGGTCCTTCAGGAAGCGTCTGATGTAGCCGGCGGCCGGTTCGGGTGTCTCGTAATGGATGAGGTGCCCCACGCCGGGAATGACCTCCAGGGTGCCGTCCGGCAGCAGCGCCTTCAGCTTGTGCTGGTCCGGAAGCATCGCGATCTCGTCCTTCTCGCCGGCAACCAGCAGTACCGGCAGTGCCAGGTCAGCGGCAACTTCGGACACGTTGCTCCCGACGGATGCCTTGAAGGATTCGAGCAGGCTGTCCCGGTTGGCGAATGCGGAGAAGTAAGCACTGTGCTGCCCGTGGATGAAGCTCAGGAGCCGTTTGTCCCTGGTCTTGGCCATGGCCACGCTCATGACTCTCACGATCAGCCGGCTGCGAAGGAGGTAAAGGCCGAGCGTGCGGGGCAGCCTGGCGGAGGCCTCGTAGTAGAGGACGGCAAGCTTGGTCATGACGCCCTTGGGTCCCTCCAGTGCCGGCGCCGCGATGGGGTTGATGAGGATCAGCGGGTACACCGCACCTGGGTTCGCCGCCACGAAATGGCCGGCAATAATGGATCCGAAGGAATGTCCCAGCAGCACCGTGTCAGGACCGAGGCCCACGGCCGCCATGAAGTCGCTGATGAACTGCCCGTACCGCCCGACGCTGTGTTCGCCGTCCGTGAAGGCGTCCGAACTGCCGAACCCGGGCAGGTCCGGCATGATGAGCCGCATGTCCGGGAGCTGGTCCGCGACCCGGAGCAGGCCGTGATGGTCGCCGCGGAAGCCATGGATCACCAGGATGGTCCTCGTCTCAGCCGTCACGCTGAGCGGTTCGTAGACCCAGTAGTCCACGTTGCAGCCGTGCAGGTCCACACTGGCGGCCTGCGTCCTGTCATCGAGTTGCCCGCTGAAGAGGGGCGGGGCCTGCGCCGGTCCGGTGTCCACTTGTTCCATGCTGTTGAATCCTAGTTGACGTCGTCCGGGTGGGAACCTGTCCGCTGGCCGCGTTCCAGGGCGGCCAGTGCGGCCATGTCCTGGTCATTCAACGCAAAGCCGAAGACGTTCAGGTTTTCGCGGATCCGGGTGTAGGAGCTGGCCTTCGGGATCACCACGTTGCCCAGCTGGACGTGCCAGCGCAGGATGATCTGGGCCGCGGTCCGGCGGTGCACGGCCGCCAGTTCCAGGACCACCGGATCCTCCAGTACCTTGCCCCGGCCGAGCGGGCTCCAGGCCTCGGTGCGGATCCCGAGCCGGGAGTGCAGCTGGCGGAGTTCCTCCTGCTGCAGCCAGGGGTGGAGCTCAATCTGGTTCACGGCGGGGACCACCTCGGCGGTTTCCAGGAGGCGCTCAAGATGGGCGGGCTGGAAGTTGGACACGCCTATGGCCCGGATCCTGCCTTCGCGGTAAAGCGTCTCCATGGCCCGGTAGCTTTCCGTGAAGAGCCCGCGGCCGGCGCATGGCCAATGGATGAGGTACAGGTCAACGTACTCCATCCCCAGGTTGAACATGGACGTGTCGAAGGCCCGCATCGTTGCGTCGTAACCATGGTCGTCGTTCCACACCTTCGTGGTGACGAAGAGGTCCTCACGGGAGAGGGAGGGTGCGGCCTCGCCGGAGCCTCCGGCCGGACCGCCTCCGGCAAAGCCGGAGAGCCCGCCAATGGCCTTGCCCACCCCGGTTTCGTTCCCGTACATGGCGGCGGTATCGAAGTGGCGGTAACCGGCCTCCAGCGCCATGGTCACCAGGCCGGCAGCGTCAGCCGGCGGAACTTTGTAGAGCCCGAAGCCCAATTGGTCGATCAGCACACCGTTATTAAGGCTCAGCCGGGGCGAATTTTTCATAGCACTGACTCTACCGACTCGGCACCGCCTTCCTCCCCTGGACAGGCCGGGCGTGGCTGGCGGCCGGGGTCAGGACAGCCCGTCAGTACTCACCAGGCGCCGTGCCGTGGCCTCATCGAGGATCAGGTCCGTGGCAAGCCCTGCGGCGAGGGCGCCGCGCAGCCCGTTGATTTTCGAAGCACCCGAAACGACGCAGATGCGCCGCCGGACCTGCCGCAACTGCGCCAGCGCAGGGCCGGTGGACCTTTCGTTGAGCGTGATGCCGTCGGAGGACCCGTCGCCCCGGAAGAACACCGTGGCTACGTCCCCCACCACGTCCGAGGTGGCCAGGATGTTCAGGTCGCTTTCGTCGAGGTAGCCGCCGGCGTACACGTGGCTAGGGTAGTCGGCGTCCACGGATCCCACGCCGAAGATGGCGATGCTCATGCGCGACTGCAGTTCCAGGATGCGCTGGACGCTGCGTTCATTCCACATGGCGGTCTTGGTGGCCGCATGGTCAAAGAAGGCCGGAACGGGAAACTGTTCAACGCGTGCACCGTAGGCGCTGCCGAACCTGCGCATGATGTCACTCGCGTAGGTGATGCCGGTGGTCTGCATGTTGCCGGCGCCGTTGAGCTGGACGATCACGCTGTCATGGGTGATCTTCCGGGTGAGGTGCCGGCTCACGGCGCTGAGCGTGGAGCCCCAGGCGACTCCGATGATGGCGTTGGAGTCAACCAGCGGGCCGATGGTCCTTGCGGCCTGCATGGCTACCCTGTCAAGGGTCTCCGCCTCATTCAGGGTGTCCACCACCGGAACAACGTGGACATCCACCCGGTATTGGGCCCGGATCATGTTCTCCAGTTCCGGGCCGGTGTCGAGCGGATTGCGGATCTGGATCTGGACCAGCCCGGTCTCCCGGGCAGCCGAAAGAAGCCGTGAAACCGTGGATCTTGAGGTCCGGAGTTCCCTGGCTATGGCGTCCATGGTCAGGTCCTGGAGGTAATACAGTTGTGCAGCCCTGAGGGCTTCTGAGTGGCGTGAACGCGGCATCGGGCTTCCGTTCTGCACGTTTGTGCATAGTGCTTGACTCCATTTTCCATTACTCCAAACAATAGTGGTGAACGGCGCCGCGCTGTGAGGCGCGCCGCACAGGACCAAACCCAAAGGAGCAGATTTGGGAACCAACGATTCATCCGGCCATCCGGCTTCCAGCCGCCAGCGGTCATCAGTGCAGAGCCTGCGCCGGCGGCCCCGCGCACAAGTCCTGATCATCGGCGGCGGGATCAACGGAGTCGGCACGTTCCGTGACCTGGCACTGCAGGGCGTCGACGTTGCGCTCGTTGAACGGGGTGATTACTGCCAGGGGGCCAGCGGTGCGTCGTCGCACATGATCCACGGCGGGATCCGGTACCTGGAGAACGGTGAGTTCCGGCTGGTCCAGGAGTCCGTCGTAGAACGCAACAGGCTCCTGCGTATCGCTCCCCACTACGTCAAGCCGCTCCAGACCACCATCCCCATCTTCAGCACCTTCTCTGGTGTACTGTCCGCGCCGCTGCGGTTCCTGACCCACAAGCAGCAGGGCAAACCCAAAGAACGCGGTGCCTTCCTGATCAAGCTCGGCCTCAGCATGTACGACTTCTTCTCACGCGACGGCGGCACGGTTCCGCGTCACCAGTTCCGCGGCCGGACGCGGGCCCTGGCGGAGTTGCCGCGGCTCCACCCGGGCATCAAGTACGCGGCCACCTACTTCGACGCATCGGTCCACAACCCCGAGCGCCTCACCCTCGATGTACTCCAGGACGGCGAGAAGGCCGGCGCCAGCGGCCACAGCGATGCGCGGGCCAGCAACTACCTTTCGCTCCTGTCCATGGGCGGAGCAGGGAACCCGACGGGGCCCACCGGCGGTAGCACAGTCCAGTTGCGCGACGAGCTCACTGGTGAGGTCTTTGACTTCACGGCGGACGTTATCGTGAACACCACGGGCGCCTGGGTGGACCTGACCAACCAGGCCATGGGCGCCGCGTCCACCTTCATGGGCGGCACCAAGGGCTCACACATCGTGCTGGACCACCCCGAGCTCCTCGAAGCCTGCAACGGCCGTGAAATCTTCTTCGAACACACCGACGGGCGGATCGTCCTCATCTATCCGATGGGCGACCGCGTCCTCGTGGGCACCACCGACGTGGACGCGGACATGGCCGAAGACGCCGTCTGCACCGACGCCGAGATCGACTACTTCTTCGACCTGATCGGCCACGTCTTCCCGGACGTTGCCGTGAACAGGGACCAGATCGTCTACACCTTCGCCGGCGTCCGCCCGCTGCCGAAGCACGACGCCACCCAGCCCGGCTTCGTCAGCCGCGACTACCGGATCGAACGCAGGGCCGGCGGGCAGGAAGCGGTGTCCGGCGGACAGGCAATGTCAGCCAGCGGCGCCGTCGTACTCAGTTTGGTGGGCGGCAAATGGACCACGTTCCGGGCGCTGGCCGAACACCTCACGAATGACGTGCTTAAGGAACTGGGCCTGGAGCGGAAGGTTTCGACGGCGAAGCTCGCCATCGGCGGCGGGGCCGGATTCCCGGACACCGACGCAGGGATCCAGCAGTGGATCAAGGCGCATATGTCCGCCGGCCGCGACGCCGACCGGATCTCCGGACTGCTGACCCGTTACGGAACCCGCGCCGAAGAGGTCCTGCACTACCTCGACGCCGGACCGGACCGGCCCCTGCACTCCACCCGGGAACTCAGCGTCCGCGAACTGGAGTTCATGGCGCGGAACGAACAGGTGGGACATCTCGTCGATATCTTGATCCGGCGCACGTCCCTGGCCTTCCGCGGGCTGGTGACCGGTGAGCTCCTCAACGAGGTCGCGGAGGTCCTTGCTGGTCCGCTGGGCTGGGACGCCGCCGCCAAGACAGCCGAAATCCATCATGCCCAGGAGGTGCTTGAACGCTTCCACGGCGTCCAGGTCCACAGCCTGGTCGCTTAGAAAGCTTGCGTGCCCGGGCGGCGATGCCCGGGCGCAAGGGCTGCGCGGTTCCGCTGGAGGAGCACCGGCGCAGCGGCCGGCCGGCATCGCAACAAACGATGCCGGCCCCACAGCCCCTCAAACTCGCGAGGGGCTGACAACAGAAAATAGAGGAGTCAAAGATGTCTCTTGGAATAGTTTTCCTTTCCGAAGTATTCGGAACCGCGATGCTTACCCTGCTGGGTTGCGGCGTCGTGGCAAACGTCGCGCTCAAAGGCACCAAGGGCAACAACGGCGGATTCTTGATGGTCACATGGGGGTGGGGCATCGCAGTCTTCGCCGGCGTGTACGTCGCCGCCAGATCCGGCGCGCACCTCAACCCGGCCGTGACCCTTGGCCTGCTGGTCAACGGAAAGGCGGAGTATGCTCCCGGCGTCAGCGTCGACTTCGCATCCACGCTGACCTACTTCGGCGGTGAATTCCTCGGTGCGTTCCTGGGCGCAGTAGTCATGTGGCTGGCCCACAAGCAGCACTTTGACGCCGAACCGGCGCCCGCCAGCAAGCTCGCCGTGTTCTCCACCGGCCCCGCCATCCGCTCCACCCCCTGGAACCTGATCACCGAGATCATCGGCACGTTCGTGCTCGTCTTCGTCATCCTGACGTTCGGCGGCACCCCCTCCGGCCTGGGCCCGCTCGCTGTGGCCCTGCTGGTTGTCGGCATCGGCGTGTCCCTCGGCGGACCCACCGGCTACGCCATCAACCCCGCCCGTGACCTTGGCCCCCGTGTCGCGCACGCCCTGCTCCCCATCAAGGGCAAGGGCTCCAGCGACTGGAGCTACTCGTGGATCCCGGTTGTCGGGCCACTGGTAGGCGGCAGCCTCGCCGGTGCCGTGGCGGCAGTGGTCCCGATCATCGCCGCGGCAGCCTCCTGATTCCCGCCCTGCGGACCAAAACCCAGACCAAGCCCTTCAGACAACAGACAAGGACGTCAACATGAACCAGTACGTAATCGCCATCGACCAGGGCACCACCAGCACGCGCGCCATCGTCTTCGACCACAGCGGCAGCATCGTCTCCTCCGGGCAGATGGAACACGAGCAGATCTTCCCGCAGGCCGGCTGGGTGGAGCACGACCCCGCCGAAATCTGGAACAACACCCGCGAAGTCATTGCCTCCGCACTGTCCAAGGCGAACCTGACGCGGCACGACATCGCCGCCGTCGGCATCACCAACCAGCGCGAAACCGCGGTCGTGTGGGACAAGACAACGGGCAAGGCGATCTACAACGCCATCGTCTGGCAGGACACCCGGACCCAGGACATCGTGGATGAACTGGCCAAGGACGGTGGACCGGAGCGTTTCAAGCAGAAGGTGGGCCTGCCGCTGGCCACGTACTTCTCCGGCACCAAGATCAAGTGGATCCTGGACAACGTGGAAGGCGCCCGCGCCAAAGCCGAAGCCGGCGACCTGGTCTTTGGCAATACTGACTGCTGGGTTCTGTGGAACCTCACCGGCGGAGTGGATGGCGGCGTGCACGTCACGGACGTCACCAACGCCTCCCGGACCATGTTCATGGACCTGGACACGCTGTCCTGGGACCAGGAGATCCTGGACGCCTTCGGTGTTCCCGCCTCCATGATGCCCGCCATCAAGTCTTCCTCCGAGGTCTACGGCACCGTCCACACCTCCCAGTTGCTCCGGGAAGTGCCGGTTGCCGGCATCCTCGGCGACCAGCAGGCAGCCACGTTCGGCCAGGCGGCATTTGATGCCGGCGAAGCCAAGAACACGTACGGGACGGGCTGCTTCCTGATCTTCAACACCGGCGAGGAGATTGTCCACTCCAAGAACGGCCTGCTGACCACCGTGGGCTACAAGCTAGGGGACGCGGCTCCGCACTACGCGCTGGAAGGCTCCATCGCCGTCACCGGATCCCTCATCCAGTGGCTGCGCGACAACCTCGGCCTGATCAGCAGCGCCCCGGAAGTGGAGACGCTGGCGGCCGCCGTCAAGGACAACGGCGGGGTCTACATCGTGCCGGCGTTCTCCGGACTGTTCGCACCTTACTGGCGGTCCGACGCCCGCGGCGCCATCGTTGGCCTGACCCGCTTCGTGAACAGGAACCACATCGCCCGTGCGGCCCTGGAGGCCACGGCCTTCCAGACCCGTGAGGTGCTCGACGCCGTCAACGCGGACTCCGGTGTTCCGCTGACGGAGTTGAAGGTCGACGGCGGCATGGTTGCCAATGACGCCCTGATGCAGTTCCAGGCGGACATTCTGGGCGTTCCGGTGATCCGGCCGAAGGTCGTGGAGACCACGGCCCTCGGTGCCGCCTACGCAGCCGGCCTGGCCGTCGGCTTCTGGAAGGACCTGGGGGAGTGCTCGGCCAACTGGTCCGAGGACAAGCGCTGGGAACCGCAGATGGACGAGGCCGAGCGGGACCGCCAGATGCGCCTCTGGAAGAAGGCCGTTACGAAGTCCATGGACTGGGTCGACGAGGACGTGAAGTAGGCGTGAGTTGAAATGAGAGAGGGGCCGGTGACTCCCGCCCGCCCGCTTCGCGGTGCCCACCACACCATGGCGGGGAGTCACCGGCCCCCCTCTTCGCACACTTGCCTACTTCAGCCGCTCGTGGCGACTTACGTTTAGCGCAGGGTGAGGGTGCGCTAAAGTAGTTCTATGCGTGCGATCCTTCTGCTTAGCTAGCCGCCCGGTATCCCGACCAAATACGGATTGCCGAGCGGCCGCCCCTCCATGTCGAGGGGCTTTTGTGTGTCTGGGGTATCTCCCGGCCCGCAAGCAGGGGATCAGGGGGCCGGGGCGGGACAGCACGCCGTGGCCGTACGAAAAGCGGTACAGAACAGAAGAGGGCAGCAGTGAGCGTTCAGCCGGAGACAGAGACCGGAACAGCAGCAGTCGCGACGGAAGGCCCCGAGGAGGGCACCTACAGCTTTGCCGCGATGGAGGCCAAGTGGCCGCAGGTGTGGGAAGACCTCAAGGTGTTCACACCGGTCGATGACGGCTCGCGCGAGCGCCGCTACGTCCTCGACATGTTCCCCTACCCGTCAGGTGACCTGCACATGGGCCACGCTGAAGCGTTTGCCATGGGCGACGTCGTGGCACGGTACCTGCGGCAGAAGGGCTTCGACGTCCTGCACCCGATCGGCTGGGACTCCTTCGGCCTGCCGGCCGAGAACGCCGCCATCAAGCGCAATGCACACCCCAGCGAGTGGACCTACGCCAACATCGACACCCAGGCGGCGTCCTTCAAGCGCTACGCCATCTCGGCGGACTGGTCGCGGCGCCTGCACACTTCGGATCCCGAGTACTACCGCTGGACCCAGTGGCTGTTCAAGCGCTTCTACGAACGCGGCCTGGCGTACCGCAAGGATTCACCCGTCAACTGGTGCCCCAAGGACCAGACTGTGCTGGCCAACGAGCAGGTGGTCAACGGTGCCTGCGAACGGTGCGGCACCGCCGTGACCAAGAAGTCGCTGAACCAGTGGTACTTCAAGATCACCGACTACGCCGACCGCCTGCTGGATGACATGGACGAACTGCGCGGCCACTGGCCTGAGCGCGTCCTGGCGATGCAGAAGAACTGGATCGGCCGGTCCGAAGGTGCCCACGTCAACTTCGTCATTGAAGCCGACGGCCGCAAGCCCGCCAAGGATGTCACGGTCTTCACCACCCGACCTGACACGCTGTACGGCGCCACGTTCTTTGTGGTCGCGGCCGATGCGCCGCTGGCAGTGGAACTGGTCACGGACGAGCACGCCGCAGCCCTGGACGCCTACCGCGAGCAGGTCAAAGTACTGTCCGAGATCGAACGCCAGTCCACGGAGCGCGAGAAGACCGGCGTGTTCACCGGCCGGTACGCCGTCAACCCGCTGAACGGCGAGAAGCTGCCGGTCTGGGCCGCTGACTACGTGCTGGCAGACTACGGTACGGGCGCCATCATGGCGGTCCCGGCTCACGACCAGCGCGACCTCGACTTTGCCAAAACCTTCGACCTGCCCGTCCGCGCCGTGCTGGACACAGGGGAGGACGACCCTGCAGTGACGGGAACGGCCACCGCGGGCGAGGGCACGCTGATCAACTCCGGCAACCTTGACGGCCTGCCCAAGTCTGAAGCCATCCCGGCAGCGATCGCCATGCTGGAGAAGCAGGGCACGGGCGAAAAGTTCGTCAACTTCCGTCTGCGTGACTGGCTGCTTAGCCGCCAGCGCTTCTGGGGCACGCCCATCCCGATCATCCACTGCCCTGCCTGCGGCGAGGTTCCTGTTCCCGACGAGCAGCTGCCCGTCACCCTTCCGGCCGACCTGCGCGGCGAGGACCTGTCCCCGAAGGGCACGTCGCCGCTGGCCGCCGCCGAAGCCTGGGTCAATGTTGAGTGCCCCAACTGCCACGGTCCTGCCAAGCGCGACACGGACACCATGGACACGTTCGTTGACTCCTCCTGGTACTTCCTGCGGTTCGTTTCCCCGCAGTACACCGAGGGTCCGTTCGATCCGGAGAAAATCAACGACTGGATGCCCGTGGGGCAGTACGTGGGCGGCGTGGAGCACGCCATCCTGCACCTGTTGTACGCGCGGTTCTTCACTAAGGTCATCCACGACCTGGGCATGATCGACGCCGACGAGCCGTTCAGCGCACTGCTCAACCAGGGCCAGGTCCTCAACGGGGGCAAGGCCATGAGCAAGTCCCTGGGCAACGGTGTTGACCTCGGCGAGCAGCTGGACAAGTTCGGCGTGGACGCCGTGCGCCTCACCATGATCTTCGCCTCCCCGCCGGAGGACGACGTCGACTGGGCGGACGTTTCGCCGTCGGGCTCTGCGAAGTTCCTGGCCCGGGCCTGGCGCCTGGCGCAGGACGTCACCAGCGCGCCCGGCGCGGACGCCGGACAGGGAGACCGTGCCCTGCGGTCCGTCACGCACCGCACGATTGCTGATTCCGCCACGCTCCTGGACAGCAACAAGTTCAACGTGGTGGTGGCCAAGCTGATGGAGCTGGTCAACGCGACCCGCAAGACCATCGATGCCGGCGCCGGCGGGGCGGATCCCGCTGTCCGCGAAGCAGCGGAAGCCGTCGCCGTCATCCTCAGCCTCTTCGCGCCGTATACGGCCGAGGACATGTGGAACGTCCTGGGGCACCCCGCGTCGGTGGCGAACGCCGGCTGGCCCGCCCACGATGAAGCACTCCTGGTCCAGGAGACCGTCACCGCTGTAGTCCAGGTCCAGGGCAAGGTCCGCGACCGCCTCGAGGTCTCGCCGGAGATCGGCGAGGACAAGCTGCGGGAACTGGCCCTCGCGTCGGAGAACGTCCAGCGCGCCCTCGACGGGCGGGGTATCCGCACGGTCATCGTGCGAGCCCCTAAACTGGTCAACATCGTCCCGGCGTAGCCGGGACACCGGCCGCCGGCATGCCGGCGGCCGGTCACCACGTTTGGCCGGAACAGCAGGGGGACGCCGTGAACGACCGTGAACCGGCCGGCTGGCCGTGGCTGAAGGAACGGCTGATCCGCCTGCGGCAGTCTTCCCGAACGGGAGCTGCGCCGGAAGCAGTGGTGCCGGCCGTCGTCGTGCGCACCGCGGTGGTCACCGATTCGGCCGCCGCCCTTCCCGCCGACTGGGTCAGGGACTTCGCCGCCGACGGGCGGCTGACCGTGGTTCCCATGCCCGTGATGGTGGGGCCGGAGATCTACGGCGAAGGCGAAGACGACATCACCGAGACCATTGCCGTGGCGCTGGCCACGGGCACGCCGGTCAAGACGTCACGGCCGTCGCCCGGCCAGTTCGAGCAGGCCTATCTGGCGGCGAAGCGCCGCGGCTTCGAAGCGGTGGTCTCCGTGCACATCTCCGGAGCGCTGTCCGGCACTGCAGACTCCGCCAGGCTCGCCGCATCACGCGTGGACATCCCCGTGGAAGTGGTCGACTCGAAAACCGTGGGCATGGCGCTGGGCATGGGCGTGCAGAGCGCGGTGGTCGCGGCTGCCGATGGCCGGGTGGCGGCCGACGTGCGCACCTTTGCCGAAGAACGGCTGGCCCGCACGAAGGTGTATTTCTACGTCCCCAGCCTGGAGCAGCTGCGCCGCGGAGGCCGGATCGGAGCGGCGGCGTCCCTCTGGGGGACCATGTTTGCCATCAAGCCGATCCTCGCCGTCGAAGACGGGAAGATCATTCCGCTGGAGAAGGTCAGGTCCGCCGTGCGGGCTGTGGCGCGGCTCGAGGAAATCGTGGTTGCCGATGCCGCGGGACGGCCATCCGGCCAGGCCCGCCTGGCCGTGCACCACTTCGGCAACCCCGGGGAAGCCGCGGAGCTGGCGGACAGGCTTGCGGCCGCGCTCCCGGGCGTGCCACCGGCCCAGATCAGTTCGCTGCCGGCCGTCCTCGCCGCCCACGCCGGGCTGGGCGTTCTCGCCGTGATTGTGGGGGAGAGCAGCACGCCGCAGAAGGAACCCGCTCTGGTCCAATAGCTGCGCCGGTAGTACAGTCTCCCCACCGAGCAAGCTCTCCGCCGAGCAAGGAGGCTCCCATGACAATGCAGGTGCACCATGTTGCCCAGTTCGACAAAGACGTGTCGGAGGAAGTGACCAACTGGCTGAAATATCTCAAAGGCCAGGTGACAAGCGTCCAGTTCCTGACCACGACCGTTCCCGATCCGAAAGCCCCGGACTCCTGGCGGGTCCAGTACGAGGCATACATCACCTACCAGAAATAGCCTGCCTATACTGCCCTCTTCAGGGGCTGCAGGTCACCGTGTCGCGGTTGTAGCGGCTATCCTCGAGGACGCTGATGCTGTCCGACACGAAGGTGCATGTGGCGCCGTCGGGGAAGGTGTAGACGCTGGTTGCGCCGGTCTTGATGACGTTCGGGTCGAAGGACCAGGGGCTTTCGTAGTAGGAAAACACGCTGACGAACGTGTGCGTATTGTCCACTGTGATGGTGTCGCCGTCGGGGGAGACCTGGGTGGCGCTGACCTGGCCGCTTCCCTGGAAGACAGCGACTCCGCTTGGCGTCCGCACCTCGATGTGCCGTTCCGAGCCCGTCTGGCAGAACGTCCACCCTGAGACTTCATCCGTGATGCACGTGGAGGTTTCGGTGAATTGCGTGCCGTCGCTGCTGGCCGCTCCGGCTGGCGCCGCCCCGGCCGCAAACGCCAGCACCAAACCCACGCCGCATCCGGAAAAGAGCACAGACTTTTTCGACACCATGACCGCCCCCATCGCTCGGAACTGCCGCCGATTTTCGGGGGCAGGGCAAAATCGTAGGCCCGGGCGGCCTCCGCGGTCAATAACTCCAGTGAATGGTTAAAGTCCGGCGCGCCCGCCGAAGACCCCTGGCGCTCTGTGCTTTCCACATACGGCCGTTCCCGCTGTTTCTCCCGGGCTTGTGCTTCTAGCGTGGGCTGTATGTCACGCCGGAACGCGGAAGCGCGAGCACCTGCCGCGGCCACCCGTGCACGGCTGCGGCTGACGGCTTCCCTCAGCCCGGCAGGCACCGGTGAGGACCATAATGCCGGTGACGACGGCAATGCGGCGGGGACGGGCAAAACGGGGTTGACGGGACTCTTGCAGCAGGTGGCCGGACCTGCCGGGAGTCAGCCCTTTACTTACGACGGCGGTGCGCAGCCGGCTCCGGGAGGCATCGACGCGTCTTCCGGCCACGGGACCCTGGCCCCGGCGAACTTCAGATGGCGTACAGGGCTGCGCGTTGCGGTAGTGCTGGGCATCCTGAGTCTCCTGCTGGGCGGCTGGTTCTGGTGGGACGTTGCAGTCAGCCGTCCCCGCGTGGTGCCCCTGAGCGACGTCAGCAGCCCGGAGGCGCGCGGGCAGCCGGAAGCAGGGCCGGGCGCCGAGCCGCCCGCGGAGTCCGGTGGCCCGGCAGCGGAGGAGGCCAGGGATGCCGCATCCGGTGCGAAGATCGTGGTCCACGTCGCGGGGGCGGTGAACAGGGCAGGCGTGGTGGAACTGCCGCCGGGGAGCAGGATCCACGAGGCGATCGCCGCGGCGGGTGGCAGCGGGCCCGGAGCGGACCTCAACCGCTTGAACCTGGCTGCTCTCCTGACCGACGGCCAGAAGATCCATGTTCCGCAGCTCGGCGATCCGGTGGATTCCCCCGGGACTGCAGCCAGCGAAACCGGGCCCGGCGGAGGCGGGTCCGGAACAGGGGCCGGCGAACCCGGAGCGGACAGTGCCAAAATCGATCTGAACACGGCAACCGTGGAGGAACTGGGGGCACTGCCCCGGGTGGGACCCGTCCTGGCCCAGCGCATCGTGGACTGGCGCAAGGAACATGGGCGGTTCAGTTCGGTTGAAGAACTCGACGCCGTGGACGGCGTAGGGCCCAAGATGCTGGAAACGCTGCTGCCACTCGTGCGGATTTCCTGAGATGGGCAGGCCCAGCCCGTGGCACCGTTTCGTCGAAGCCGCAGTCCGGGGTGAGCAGCACGCAGCCCAACCGCTGCCACCGGACGCTACCCGGGACTCGATGGCTGCAGCCCAGGCGGGACCGGCAGTCCGCGCCGCCGGGATCAAGGGCATCCTTCCGCGGACGTCGACAGGATTGCGCGGAATGCTCGCCGGCCGGCTGCTTCCGAGGCCCGAGGAAAAGGCGGGCAGCTCGCGAAAGGCCGCTGCGTCCGGAACGGCCGACAGGCCGCGGCGCCGGACCGACCTGCGGTTGGCGCCTCCCGTCCTCCTCGCCTGGGCGGCCGCCGTCGCGGGCGTCTGGTTGCCGCTGCCGGCTCTCAGTGTCCTGATCGGGGGATTTCTCCTGGCGGCCGCGGTGCTGCTCGTTGCGATCCGCCGCAGGCGCGTCCGCGCCCCCGGGTCCGGGCCGGCCGCACGCAGTTTCCTGACGACCCTCGCTGTCGGTCTGCTGCTGTCGGCAGCGGTCGCGTCCCATTCGGCGATTGCCGCCTCGCAGAAGCATGACGGGCCTGTGGCCGGTGCCGTGAGGGCCGGCGCTGCCGTGGTGGTTGAGGCGGAAATCACCGGGACTCCGCGCCAGCTCAAGGTTCCCGGCCGGGCCGGGTCGGGCCGGTGGGCGGTCCAGGCCACGGCGTTCGGGATCATTGCCAAGGGCGCCCTTATCAGGGGCGAGGCCCGCCTGCTGATTGTGGGCGGAGCAGAGTGGCAGCACGTGGTCCCCGGCGAGCGGATCCGGACGACGGGAAAGCTGAGGCCGGCCGAAGACGGCCAAACGCAGGCGGGCACCCTGTCAGCCACCACGGGCCCGGCCACCACGGTTGCTGCCTCGGTGTTGCAGGAGGGGCCCGGCGTCCTGCGTAGCGGGTTCGCTGCCGCAGCGGAATGGATCGGCGGGGATGCCCGCGGCCTGCTGCCGGGAATGGTCACGGGTGACACGACCTTCCTCGATGAACAGCTCGAAAGTGCCATGAAAACCGTGGGAATGACCCACTTGACGGCTGTCAGCGGGGCAAACTGCAGCCTCATCCTGGGGGCTCTCCTGCTGGCAGCCCGGACTGTTCGCCTACCGAGGGCTTCCGCTGCCGCAGCCGCCCTCGCCGGCCTGGCACTGTTCGTCCTGATGGTGGGCCCGGACGCCAGCGTCCTCCGCGCCGCGCTCATGGGAGCGATCGGACTGGTGTCCCTGTCCGGGGGCCGGACCGGACGCGGACTCAGTTTCCTCAGCCTCGCGGTGATCGGACTCCTCATGGCGGATCCGGCACTGGGGACCAGTTTCAGCTTCCTCCTGTCCGTTCTGGCAACGCTCGGCATCGTGGTTGCCGGCCCGCGGATGATGGAATGGCTGCCGCCCGTTGTTCCGCGCTGGCTGGCCGCCGGCCTGGCCGTTCCGCTCTCCGCACAGCTCTTCTGCGGCCCGGTGATAGTCCTGTTGCAGCCGCAGTTCTCGTCCTACGCACTGCTGGCAAACATGGTGGCTGCGCCGCTGGTGGCACCGGTCACCATCCTCGGCACCGCCGCAGTCCCGGTGGTGCCATTTGCCCCGTGGATAGCTGCCGTTCCCATCGCGGTGGCGGGGGTCTTCTCTGCCGGAGTTGCCGGCGTTGCCAGGTTTTTCGCTGCCCTCCCCGGGGCCGCCCTGCCGTGGCCGGAGGGGGTATTCGGCGCAGCCACCATGGCATCATTCTCGGCCTGCACCATGGTCTTGCTCTGGACCGTTCTGCACCCGCGGACGGTGTGGCGGCTGGTTCTGGCGGCACACCAAAAGACCATCGATCTGCTGGAGCTATGGCTACCCATGGCCGGCTTGGACGAGCGCCGCTGCCATGGGAGTCTTAGAGGTATTAATCCGATGTCCGGGAGGAACCAAGAGTGGCCGCTGCGCAAAAAGCACGATCCAAGCCGGCGACGTCGGCGACGGCCACCTGGCGTGACGTAACCCCCGCCCTTGTGGTGCTGATCGGCGGGCCCGAAGAGTATCTCGGCATCCGCGCCATGGACCGCATCAGATCACAGGTCCGTGCGGCCCGCCCCGATGTTGAAATTACCAGGCTCAACGCGGGCAGCTACGAACCCGGCTCCCTCGCCATGAACGTCAGCCCGTCGCTGTTCGGGGAATCCAAGCTGATCGAGGTGGAGTCCGCGGAAGCGATGAACGACGCTTTCCTGGCGGACGCCCTCAAGTACCTGGCAGACCCCGAACCGGACGCCGTCCTGGTGGTCCGCCACGGCGGGGGCGTCCGGGGCAAGAAGCTGCTCGATGCTATTAAGGCGGCCGGTTGGCCGGTGGTCGATTGCCAGCCGCTGAAGAAGGATGCGGACAAATCAGCGTTCGTCACAGCCGAATTCAGGGCCGCCTCCCGCCGCATCGAGCCGGAAGCCGTCCATGCCCTGGTCAATGCGGTGGGAGCCAACCTTTCGGAACTCGCGGCCGCCTGCAGCCAGCTCATCGCCGACGCTGCCACAGCCGTTGATACCGACATGGTGGACCGCTACTACGGCGGCCGGATCGAGGCGACAGCCTTCAAGGTCGCCGATGCCGCGCTGGCAGGCAACGCCCCGCTTGCACTCTCCACTCTGCGCCACGCCCTGGCGACGGGCGCGGACCCCGTTCCGCTGGTGGCTGCCCTGGCCGCCAAACTTCGCACCGTGGCGAAAGTTGCCGGCGCGCAGGGATCCTCTGCCCAGATCGCGCGGCAGCTGGGCATGCAGCCGTGGTTGGTGGAACAGGCGCAGCGGGACGTCCGCCGCTGGACTCCGGACGGCCTGGTCCGCTCCATCCAGGTAACTGCCGAGGCGGACGCGCAGGTCAAGGGCCTGTCCCGGGATCCGGTGTATGCGGTGGAGCACGCTGTCACCGTCATCGCCACGTCGGTCCGCCGCAACTAGCTCTGTGCCGTCCTTAAATGGATGTGGCCGGCACCCCGTATGGGGTGCCGGCCACGATCATCAGTTCAGTTGAACTGGAAAACCTTAGAGTGCGTTGACCTTCTTGGAGATCGCCGACTTGCGGTTTGCAGCGTTGTTCTTGTGAAGAACGCCCTTGCTGACAGCCTTATCCAGCTTACGGCTTGCAGCAACCAGCGCAGCAGCAGCGGCATCCTTGTCGGTGGACTCAACGGCAGTGTTGACGGCGCGGATGGCCGTCTTCAGCTCGGACTTGACTGCGTTGTTACGCAGGCGAGCCTTCTCGTTGGTGAGGATGCGCTTCTTCTGGGACTTGATATTAGCCACGTGTGAACTCTCTTTTTAATGCGGAAATGGTCTAGAGGGCTTTCAGATTGGCCATTGACTGAGCGGCGTGGGGATACCTATGGCGGCCAACCATCAGTGGCCGTCGACCTGCACGGACACACAGCTGTCAATAATAGCAGACGCACGCCAATGCCGGTGTCCTCCTGCCATTTTCGGTGAGACGATCCTTATTTCCAGCCGTGGAGCTCGCGAAGTACGGTCGAGACGGTGTCGAAGCGCTTCCGGTCCAGGACTGCGCCTTCCCGGCGGATGTCATCCGGGCTGATCTGGATGATGCGGTCCAGCTTGGCTTCGCTGGGCCGGCGCTGCCGGTCCCAGCTGCCTGTGCCGATATCCACGTAGTTCGCGTCATCGCGGCGGTCCCGGTCGTGGTCCTTGCTGGTGAGCATCAGTCCCAGCAGAAAGTACCCGCGGCTGCCGATCAGGAGGACCGGCCGGTCCTTGCCCTGGGAGTGGTCCTCTTCATAGGGGACCCATGTCCACACGACTTCGCCCGGTTCCGGTTTGCCGTTGGGGGAGGGGGCGTACTTGATAGTCGCGGTGCCCCTAAAGTCGCCCGGGTAGTTTCCGTTGATACCGGCGACGGCGTCGCGCGGCTGTGTGGACCGCGTGGGTGTTGTTCGGGCGGGCGCCGGGCGGGTTCCGGTGCGTGGGCCAGGGGCTGCGGGGCGCCCTTCCAGAAGGCGCAGGGCGGTGCGGACAGCCCTGCCGAGGGAGCGGAGGTTGAAAGCCATCCTGCAACGATACTGTGCCGCCGGACGCCGCCGGGGGCATTCCCTCGGACCGGTCGTGCTAACAATGCACTGTGTGGCGGCTGGACGTGGGACACTAGAAGTTCACGTGCGGCCGGTCGCGCGATGGCCTTGGCCATCTTGAGCACAGCCGCGGAAATGCCAACAGTAAGGACCCTGCGTGTCTCCCATGGCCCGCACCGCCCCGGTGCCCGCCGCAACAGATCCGGCCATCATCCGGAACTTCTGCATCATTGCGCACATTGACCACGGTAAGTCCACTCTGGCCGACCGCATGCTGCAGTACACCGGCGTCGTTCAGTCCCGCGACATGAAGGCCCAGTATCTGGACCGCATGGATATCGAACGTGAGCGCGGCATCACCATCAAGTCCCAGGCTGTCCGCATGCCATGGGAAGTTGAAGGCACCAGCTATGCGCTGAACATGATCGACACTCCCGGGCACGTTGACTTCACCTATGAGGTCTCCCGCTCGCTTGCCGCCTGCGAAGGTGCAGTGCTGCTTGTTGACGCGGCCCAGGGCATCGAGGCACAGACCCTCGCCAATCTGTACCTGGCGATGGAGAACAACCTCACCATCATTCCGGTCCTTAACAAGATCGACCTCCCTGCCGCCCAGCCCGAGAAGTACGCGGAGGAACTTGCCAGCCTGATCGGCGGAGACCCCGACGACGTGCTGCGTGTCTCCGGCAAGACGGGCATGGGAGTCGAGGTCTTGTTGGACAAGATCGTCCGCGACCTGCCGGCCCCCGTGGGTGACCCGAACGCGCCCGCCCGCGCCATGATCTTTGACTCGGTCTACGACACGTACCGCGGTGTTGTCACGTACGTCCGCGTGGTCGACGGCATGCTGCACCCTCGCGAACGCATCCAGATGATGTCCACCCGCGCCACTCACGAACTCCTTGAGATCGGTGTCAGTTCCCCGGAGCCCACGCCTTCCAAGGGCCTCGGGGTCGGCGAAGTGGGCTACCTCATCACGGGCGTGAAGGATGTCCGCCTGTCCAAGGTGGGCGACACTGTCACCAACCTTGCCAAGCCTGCCGCGGAATCCCTCCCGGGTTACGCAGACGCGAAGCCCATGGTCTTCTCCGGTCTGTATCCGCTGGACGGCACGGACTACCCGGTGCTCCGCGATGCGCTGGAGAAGCTGATGCTCAACGACGCCGCGCTGGTGTACGAACCGGAGACCTCGGCCGCGCTGGGCTTCGGCTTCCGAGTCGGCTTCCTTGGCCTGCTTCACCTGGAAATCACCCGTGAACGCCTCGAACGCGAGTACAAGCTGGACCTGATTTCCACCGCACCCAACGTGGAATATGAGGTGACCCTGGAGGACAAGAAGGTTGTCCATGTCACCAACCCCAGTGAATACCCCACCGGCAAGATCGCCGAGGTCCGGGAGCCGATGGTGTCCGCCACCATCCTCGCGCCGAACGAGTTCGTCGGGGCGATCATGGAGCTGTGCCAGAGCCGCCGCGGCGTGATGGGCGGCATGGACTACCTTTCCGAGGACCGGGTGGAAATCCGGTACCGCCTGCCGCTGGCCGAAATCGTCTTCGACTTCTTCGACATCCTCAAGTCCAAGACCCGTGGTTACGGCTCACTGGACTGGAAGGCCGACGGCGACCAGGTTGCTGACCTTGTGAAGGTTGACATCATGCTCCAGGGTGAACAGGTGGACGCCTTCAGCGCCATCACCCACCGGGACAAGGCCTATGCCTACGGGGTGATGATGACCACCAAGCTGCGTGAGCTCATTCCCCGGCAGCAGTTCGAGGTGCCCATCCAAGCGGCCATCGGTTCCCGGATCATCGCCCGTGAAAGCATCCGCGCCATCCGCAAGGATGTCCTTGCCAAGTGCTACGGCGGTGACATCACCCGTAAGCGCAAACTTCTGGAAAAGCAGAAGGAAGGCAAGAAGCGCATGAAGATGGTGGGCCGTGTGGAAGTGCCTCAGGAAGCCTTCATCGCAGCGCTCACCACGGACGAATCCAAGGACAAGGCCAAGAAGTAGTGATGACCGTGGCCGGAACTTCCGGAGGCCGCACCCGTGCCTAGCGTTTTACCGCTGGGCGACCCGGCGCCGTCGGACGGCCTGCTTCCCGAGCAGGCCGCCGACGGAGCTGCGCAGCGGGGATTCGGACTCTACGTCCACATTCCCTTCTGTGCCGTCCGCTGCGGCTACTGCGACTTCAACACCTACACCGCGACCGAGCTCGGCGGCGGGGCATCGCAGGACGCCTACGCCTCCACGGCCATCACCGAGGTGGAGTTCGCCGCCAGGGCGCTGCAAGCCAGCGGACTGCCTGCCCGGCAGCTTGGCACCGTCTTTTTCGGCGGCGGCACGCCCACACTGCTGCCCGCGGAGGACCTGGCCCGCATCCTCACCGCCTCAATAGCGCAATGGGGGCTGGCGCCCGGGGCCGAAGTCACCACCGAAGCCAACCCTGATTCAGTCACACCCGAGTCGCTGCAGCTGCTGGCTGATGCCGGCTTCACCCGCGTTTCCTTCGGGATGCAGTCCGCAGTCCCGCACGTTCTGAAGGTGCTCGACCGCACCCACACGCCCAGCAGGGTGCCGCAGGTGGTGCAGTGGGCACGTGACGCCGGCCTCGCGGTCAGCCTGGACCTCATCTACGGCACGCCTGGCGAGTCCCTCGAGGACTGGCGGTTTTCGCTCGAAACCGCCTTGTCGTACGGGCCCGACCACATCAGCGCCTACGCCCTGATCGTGGAGGACGGCACCAAGCTGGCCGCCCAGATCCGCCGGGGCGAAGTTCCCGGAATCGACGACGACGACCACGCGGCCAAGTACGAACTCGCCGACGAACTCATCACCGCCGCCGGCCTGGACTGGTACGAGGTCAGTAACTGGGCCCGCACGCCGGAGCAGGCGTGCCGGCACAATCTGGCGTACTGGCGCGGGGACGACTGGTGGGGCATCGGCCCAGGGGCTCACTCACACGTCGGCGGAGTCCGCTGGTGGAACGTGAAGCACCCCACCGCCTACGCGGGCAGGCTCGCCGCCGGGGCATCGCCGGCAGCCGGCAGGGAAACGCTCGACGCCGAGACCCGGAACGTCGAGCGCGTGATGCTGGAGGCCAGGCTGAGCAGCGGACTCGAGGTGTCCGAGCTGGGAACCTCCGGACGGCACGCCGTCGCCGGGCTGATCGCGGATGGCCTGGTGGATCCCGCAGCGGCCTTCCGGGGCCGGCTTGTCCTCACCCTGAAGGGGCGGCTCCTCGCGGACGCCGTGGTCAGAAGGATCCTGCCCGACTAAGTTGCGGGATCCGGCCGGCGGCCGGCCCGGCCGGTTGAATCCGGCCGGATTGCTGTTCCGGCTGGTTACTTGATCCAGCGCAGGTTGTAGTCATAGCGGTGCGGCTGTCCGCGGTTTACGTGGATCCCGGCTGCCACCGAGAAGCACGTCACGGCGATCCAGATCAGTGTGGCCAGCACCGCGAAGATATTGCCCACCACAGGAAGCATCACCAGGACGTTGCAGATGACGGCGGCGATCGTGGGTGGCAGGGTGAAGTTCAGGGCTTCCTTGGATTCCTGCGCCGTGAACGGGCCGCGGTCCTTGAAAATAAGGTAGATCAACAGCGACGGGACACACCCGAGGATGCCGCCGAAGTGGGCGAGGGTTGCCCATTGCCGGTCTTCGTTGGCCGTCAGCGGCAGGGCATTGGCGGGGACACCATGATACTGGGGCTGGCCATGGCCGGCCTGGTTGTCCCGTTGTTCGCGTGCGTCTTCTGCCACGGTGTCGTCCTTCGGATTGCAGTAGTGCGGTGGTTCCCGGAAAAGCGGACGCTGCCACAAAAGCAACAACCGCCGTATCAAGAATACTGGGTCAGGAGTGCAAGTTGCCCCTACGGGACCGTCAGGAAGTCGATGACCTCTTCCACCCTGCCCAGCAGCGAGGGTTCCAGGTCCGCGTAGCTGCGGACTGCACCCAGTAGCTTCTGCCAGCCGAGGCCGATGTCCTCCTTGGTCTCGTGCGGCCAGCCGAAGGCCGTCAGGATTCCGGTCTTCCAGTCCACGCCCCGCGGGACGACCGGCCACGCGTCGATGCCGAGGACGGCCGGACGGATGGCCTGCCACACATCCACGTATGGGTGGCCCACAATCAGCACGTTGCCGGCAGCACCGGGGGAGGCCATCACGGCGTCAGCGATTCGTGATTCCTTGGAATTGGCAACCAGGTGGTCCACGAGCACACCCAGCCGCCGGCCGGGGCCGGGTCCGAACGCGGCCACTGCCGCGGCGAGGTCGTCAATGCCGTGCAAAGGCTCGACGACGATGCCCTCCACGCGGAGGTCGTCACCCCAGACTTTTTCCACGAGTTCGGCGTCGTGCTTGCCTTCCACCCAGATGCGGCTGGCTTTGGCCACCTGCGCACGCTGGCCGGCCACCCGCACGGAACCTGACGCCGTCCTGCCGGATGCCGCGGAAGCTGCCTGGGCTCGGGGCGCAGGGGGCATCAGCCGGATCGGCAGGCCTTCCAGGAGGAAACCGTAGCCAAGCCGGAAGGTGCGTGACTTGCCGCGCCGGTCCTCCAGGGCCACCACATGCATGCCGCCGGACTTTTCCACCCTGGTGACGGCCCCTACCCAGCCGGACTGGACGTCCTCCAGCACCATGCCCCGCTCCACCGGCACTTCGGGAAGCTCCGGCTTCCGGGGAGCCGTGATGTCCTGCGGGCCCCAGTTCTGGTACGACATCGGATAGACACAACCTTGCGCTAGAAAAAGTGAAAGAAGGGAAGAGAACAGGCCGGCTGTGGCTTTGCGGCGTGCACGTCCTGTTTCGCGCCGGAGTTTCGCCCGGAGCGGTACCAATGCTAACAACGGGGCGACTCATATTAGACTGGTTAGCACTTAGACATGACGAGTGCTAACTGTTGCCCGGGCAGATGCGCTGGTCCCCGCACCGGGGCCGCAGCCCGGGAAAGCCGATCGGAGGTGGAGAATGAGCGAACCACGCAAGCTTGAAGTATTGCGCGCCATCGTGGAGGACTACGTCCATTCCCGCGAACCTGTGGGCTCCAAGGCACTGGTGGAGAGGCACCACCTTGGGGTCTCCAGCGCCACCATCCGCAATGACATGGCAGCGCTGGAAGACGAGGGCCTGATCACGGCGCCGCACACCAGCGCAGGCCGGATCCCCACGGACAAGGGCTACCGGCTGTTCGTCGACCAGATCTCCGCCGTCAAGCCCCTGTCGCAGGCTGAGCGCCGCGCCATCCAGACGCTGCTGGAAGGGTCGGAAGACCTGGACGATGTCCTGGAGCGAACGGTGCGGCTGCTGTCGCAGCTGACGAACCAGGTGGCCGTGGTGCAATATCCGCACCTTAGCCGGGCCATGGTGCGGCACATCGAATTCGTGCTGCTGGCCCCGCGCCAGGTCCTTGCCGTTCTCATTGCGGACACGGGAAAAGTCGAGCAGCGGGTTATCGACGTCGGACAGGAGCTCAGCGACGAGGCCCTCGCAGGACTCAGGACACGGTTCCTGAAAAGCCTGGCCGGAACGCCTCTGAGCCTGCTCCCGCAGGCGCTTCCCGCCGTCGTCGCCGGCTGTGAACCCTCCCGCCGGCACGCAGCCCAGGCGCTGGCCCGCGGCCTGGACTCCCTTGCCAGCAGCACCCGCGAGGAGCGGATGGTCATGGCCGGCACCGCGAACCTCGCGCGGTCCAACGTTGATTTCCCGCTCAGCATCGGCCCGGTCCTCGAAGCCCTCGAGGAGCAGGTGGTGATGCTCCGCCTCCTCAGCGAGATGGCGCAGGACCCGCGCGGCGTCACCGTCAGTATCGGCCGGGAGAATCCGTACGACGGCCTCGCGGAAGCCTCGGTGGTGGCCACGGGCTACGGCCCCGGTTCCAGTGCCAAGGTGGGCGTGCTCGGTCCCACCCGGATGGACTATCCCACCACCATGGCCGCGGTCCGTGCCGTGGCACGCTACCTTTCCAGGATCCTCGGGCCGTAAACGGTAATACATCAGCCACCCGGGCCTCCGTGCCCCGGCTTCCGGGGGACGGCAGCAGCATCATAGACACCAAAGGCATTACAGGCAGTACAACCAGGAAGAGATACGAACTTTGAGCAGCCACTACGACGTTCTTGGAGTCTCGCCCGAAGCGACGGGCGAAGAGATCAAGAAGGCCTACCGAAAGCTTGCGCGCACCTTGCACCCGGACGTGAACCCCGGTGAGGATGCCTCGGACCGCTTCAAGGCCGTCACGCACGCCTATGAAGTGCTGTCCGATCCGCAGAAGCGCCGCGTCTATGACACCACCGGCAATGAGAACGGCACCGACAACGGTTTCGGCGGCGCCGGTTACTCGGGGCAGGGCTTTGCCTTCCAGGACATCTTCGACACCTTCTTCGGTGCGGGCGGCTCGGCCGGCCCGGCATCGCGGGTCCGCCGCGGGCAGGATGCCCTCATCAGCGTCCGCATCGACCTCCGCGACGCCGTCTTTGGAGTCAACAAGAAGCTGGAAGTGGATACTGCCGTCACGTGCCCCACCTGTGAAGGCTCCTGCTGCCAGCCCGGCAGCCACCCCGTGCGCTGCGACATCTGCGGCGGCAGCGGCCAGGTCCAGCGGGCCGTCCGCTCCATCCTGGGCCAGGTCATGACTGCCGCGCCCTGCGGCTCCTGCGAAGGCTTCGGGACCGTCATCAAGGATCCCTGCAACGAGTGCAACGGACAGGGCCGCATCCGCAGCCGCCGTTCCCTGACGGTCAAGGTCCCCGCCGGCGTAGCCACCGGAACGCGGATCCAGCTTGGCGGCCAGGGCGAAGCCGGACCTGCCGGCGGCCCCTCCGGCGACCTGTACGTGGAGATCCGGGTCAACAATGACGCCACCTACGTCCGCGACGGCGACGACCTCCACGCGACCCTGCACATCCCGATGACCGCCGCGGCCCTGGGCACCGAGCTCAGCCTGGATACCTTTGACGGCCAGCAGGAGATCGACGTCAAGGCAGGCACCCAGTCCGGTGAGGTGATCACCCTGCGCGGGCTCGGAGTCACGCACCTCCGTGGCTACGGCCGCGGCGACCTGAAGGTCCACCTGCAGGTCGAAACCCCTGCCAAGCTTGACGCCGCGCAGGAAGACCTGCTCCGGCAGCTCGCCAAACTGCGGGGCGAGCAGTACACCGAAGGAAAGCTCTCCGCCAGCGGCGGGGTCTTCGCCAAACTGCGGGACCGTCTCGGTAACCTGTAGCGGTGAGCAATCCGGTCTTTTTCGCGAACCCGGGCGCCCTGGACGACCAGGGGCCCGGTTCGCACTTTGTCCTGCAGGGTGCCGAGGCCCGTCATGCGGTCACCGTCAAGCGGATCACCGTGGGGGAGTCCGTTGACATAGCGGACGGTGCCGGCAAAAGGCTCACCGGTACCGTCGCGGCCGTCGGCCACGGCGAGCTGACGGTGGAATGCTCCGTCCTCGAATCGGAGGAGCGCCCGGATCTGCGCCTGGTCCTGGTCCAGGCGCTGGCAAAAGGGGACCGCGACGAACTCGCCGCTGAAACCGCCACCGAGCTGGGGATCGACGCCATTATCCCGTGGCAGTCGGAACGCTCCATCGTCCGGTGGAAAGGGGAGCGCGCAGCCAAGGCGCACGCCAAATGGCAGTCCGTGGTGACTGCCGCGGCCAAACAGGCGCGGCGGGCGTGGATCCCCGAGGTGCGTGCCGCCGTCGACGGTTCCGGGCTGCAGGCAGCGGTTTCCGCGGCGGACCTGGCGATCATCCTCCACGAGGATGCCGTCCGCCCGCTCCGGAGGGTCCTGGAGTCATGGCGCGACGGCGACGGCGACGGCGGGATCCCGGCCCCGGGGCCCCGCGAAATACTCCTCATCGTGGGTCCCGAGGGCGGCATCAGTCCGCGGGAAGTCACCAGGCTCTGCGGCGCCGGCGCCGTAACGGCCCTGCTGGGGCACCACGTGCTCAGGTCGTCTACGGCAGGTCCTGCGGCGACAGTGCTGGCCAGCGATATCCTGGGCCGCTGGTAGTAAAGGCCGCCGGCAGCGGACCGCCGGCGGCAGAATCGCTACTCAGCCGCTATTCGACCTTGAAGCTGCGGGTGTCCACGTTCATCTCCCGGTCGGGAGCCCCCGGGTCGATCTGTGAAACGCGGATCTCATAGTTTCCCGGTGCCAGGTTGACGTTCAGCGAGAACAGCCCTGACTGGTTCTGTTCCGCCGACGCCGTCACCTCGCCGCCCAGATACGCCGTCTTGTCGCTGCTGCCCGCAAGTTTAAGGATCTTCCACCGAAGTTTCGCCCCGGGAAGCGTGCTCCGTCCGCTGATCTTGACGCTGCCGTCGGCAACGCCCACGCCTTCCTGCGGATCGATAATCCAGACCGGGGCCACCATGCCCGCTGCGCGGGGAGTGGGAGTGCCCAGCCTGACGTGGTTGAAGGCGAGGTAGTCAGTGTGGCCGTCCACCAGGATCACCACCTGGATTTGCTGGCCGGCGTCCACCAGCCCGGAGCTCGCACCGGCGGCCGTTGCCGTGTAGACCAGTTGCTGGATGGCCCGCTGGGCCATGTCTTCATCGAGGTTGCTGTTGAACGCATCCGGTGAGACGTCCACCGTAATCACGTTCTTGCCCGAGATCGAGGTGGCCAGTTTCTTCGGGTCCTGCCACGGAGTGAAGAAGTCCGGATCCAGCGGCTTGTCGGACATCATGGCGCGCAATGCCCGGGTCACCGGGTTTTCCTGCTCGGGGACGTCCCGGAACTCCCGGTACAGAAAGACGTTCTCGTTACTGCGGCCGATCCAGTAGACGGGGGCCTTGTTGGAAGCCTGGGTGGTTTCCAGCGGTGCACTGGTGCTGGGAACCCCGGCAGTGGCGGATCCGGTCACTGCCTGCGGAGTGCTGCCGGCTGCGGTACTGGCGGAAGGCTGGGGGGTGGCCACACAGGCGGAGAGCACCATGGCCGCGGGCAGCACAAACAGGAGAACCGCGGACCGGGTCCGCCTGCCTCCTGTTGCCTTCCGGCGTCGTGGATTGCTGATCTCCATGGTGTTCCGGGTCCCCGCCCTGTCCCTGTAAATGTCTCGGTTAAGTCTTCCCTGCCGGTGCAATGCCGGCGGATTCCAGCATGGCATAGAGTCCCCGGCGCCCGGCGGTGTTTGGCCGGGCTCTGCCGAACTGCAACGGGAACGATATGAGGCCGATACGAAGTTGATACCTAATGACGGGAACCTGCAACGAAAGTGTTGCGTCCTGTCGACTGCCTCTCACGCTCCGCGGCCCCTGCAGGGCGTACTGGCGTAAGATGGAAGGACTCGGCCGAGCACGGAGCCTGGCGCCAAGGCGGCTAAGGCGAACTGATCGGCCGGGGAGACACATTTCCTAACTGGAGGGGACCAGAGGCCCGCAGGCCGGCACCATGACTGAAGCAACAAACGGAAGGCCCCGGTTCAGCGCCGGAGAGCGCACCACAGGTGAATTTCCCCATAGTCTTCCCGGTGTCCGGACGGAGGTGGTCATCTTCGACAACTCCGAACAGATGGTTCAGTCCCTTGGCAGCCACGATGAGGCCCTGCGCTTTATCGAGGAACAGTTCCCGGCCGTGGACTTCCATGTCCGCGGCAACGAACTCGCCATCAGCGGTCCCGCCGCGGACGTCCCCAGGATCATGCGGCTGCTCCACGAAGTGCGCGGGCTCGTTGACCGGGGGACTGTTATTACGCCGGCGGTCCTCCAGCAACTGGCCGCCCTGCTCCGGAGCCAGTCGCTCCCGAACCCGGTTGAGGTGCTGACGTACAACATACTTTCGAGTCGCGGGAAGACGATCCGGCCGAAGACGCTGAACCAAAAGAACTACGTGGACGCCATCGATGCCAACACTGTGATCTTCGGAATCGGACCAGCCGGCACCGGCAAGACGTTCCTGGCCATGGCCAAGGCTGTCCAGGCCCTGCAGCAGAAGGAAGTCAGCCGCATCATCCTCACCCGGCCTGCTGTGGAGGCCGGTGAACGCCTTGGTTTCCTGCCGGGGACGCTCAGCGACAAGATCGATCCGTACCTGCGTCCGCTTTATGACGCCCTGCACGACATGATGGACCCGGAGTCCATTCCCCGCCTGATGGCAGCGGGCACCATCGAAGTGGCTCCGCTGGCCTACATGCGCGGCCGGACCCTGAACGATGCCTTCATCATCCTCGACGAGGCCCAGAACACCACACCCGAACAGATGAAGATGTTCCTGACGCGGCTCGGCTTCGGCTCCAAAATGGTGGTCACCGGGGATGTCACCCAGGTGGACCTGCCCTTCGGCACCCGTTCCGGCCTCCGGATCGTGGAGGAAATTCTGCAAGGCATTGACGACGTGAATTTCAGCGTGCTGGACGCCTCGGACGTGGTCCGCCACCGGCTAGTGGGCGATATTGTCAACGCGTACGGCATCTGGGACGAAACACAGAGGAACCGGGTGAAGCATTCCGTGCCCCGGGAAAAGCGGGGAGAGCACGCATGAGCATCGAAGTAAACAATGAATCCGGCGTCCGGGTGGACGAAGCTGAACTGGTCGCACTGGCCCGGTTTGTATTCGAACGCCTGTACATCCACCCGCAGGCTGAGCTGTCCATCCTCCTGGTGGACGAACCGGCCATGGAAAAGCTCCACCTCGAACTGATGGATGAGCCGGGAGCCACCGACGTGCTCTCCGTTCCCATGGACGAACTGACGCCTGGGACGCCGGACAAGCCGACGCCCCAGGGCATGCTCGGCGATATCGCCGTTTGTCCGCAGGTGGCGGAGGTCCAGGCCCGGAATGCCGGACATTCCACCCAGGACGAGATGCTGCTGCTCACCACCCACGGGATCCTGCACCTCCTGGGCTACGACCACGCCGATCCCGAGGAAAAGGAAGAGATGTTCGGCCTGCAGCGCGAACTGCTTGAGGGTTTCACCGGTAAAGACGCCCCCTCAGAGACGATGCAGTGACCCCACTGATCCTCGTTGGCATGGCGCTGATCTTCCTCAGTTTCGCCGCCTTGCTGACCGCGGCCGAGTCCGCATTCAACTTCCTGCCGCGCCACGACGCCGAAGAAGCTGTGCTTCGAAGCAACGGCCAGGCCCTCAAGCGGATCCTTGACCAGCCCGTAGCGCACATGCGTTCGCTGCGGTTCTGGCGGATCTGGTTCGAAATGGCCTCGGCCGTGGCCGTCGCGGTCCTCCTGCACAGCCTGTTGGACAGCGTCTGGCTGGCAGGGCTGGCCGCCACCGGAATCATGGCCCTGGTGGGCTTTGTCATCGTGGGAGTGTCACCGCGGCAGCTGGGCCGTGCCCACGCGGCCGGGGTTGTGCGGTTCACCGCGCCGATCATCCGCTTCCTTTGCTGGATTCTTGGGCCCGTCCCGGGCTGGCTTGTCGCTGTGGGCAGTGCCGTGGCCCCTGGCGCACGCGGCGGCGACGAAGCCTCCTTCAGCGAAGAGGAATTCCGCGAACTGGTTGACCGCGCCACCGAGTCGGACATGATCGAGGACAACGAGGCGGAACTGATCCAGTCCGTGTTCGACTTCGGTGACACCCTGGTGCGGGCAGTGATGGTGCCCCGAACGGACATTCTCAGCATCGACGCCGGCTCGAGCCTTCACCGCGCCATGTCCCTGTTCCTGCGGTCAGGGTATTCGCGGATACCCGTCATCCGGGACAACACGGACCAGATCGTGGGCATCATCTACCTCAAGGATGTTGCCGCGGCCCTGCATAGCCTCGGCCCGGACGAGGAACCCCCCATCGTGGATGACCTTGCCCGCGAAGTCCGCTACGTTCCGGAGTCCAAGCAGGTCAGCGACCTGCTCCGCGAGCTGCAGAAGGAATCCACGCATGTGGCCATCGTCATCGATGAGTACGGCGGGACAGCCGGCCTGGTGACCCTCGAGGACCTGATCGAGGAAATCGTCGGCGAAATCGTGGACGAATACGACACCGAGAGTGCCGAGGCCGTGGCACTCGGTGACGGCAGCTACCGCGTGAGTGCGCGGATGGGCATCGATGACCTCGGTGAGCTTTTTGATGTTGAACTCGACGACGACGAAGTGGACACCGTGGGCGGCCTGCTGGCCAAGGCCCTCGGCAGGGTGCCGATCGTGGGCAGCACTGTCGAAGTGGACGGGATCTCGCTGCGGGCGGAGCGCTTGGAAGGCCGCCGCAACAGGGTCAGCCACATCATCGCGGCGCCCGTTGCAATGGGCGCTGTTCCAGAACAAACTGACCTTGAAGACCTACTCGACGAGGCCGAAACAACGCAACAGGGAGTTCCACGTGAGCAAGCAGAATAAAGCGGACGCCGCGGAAGCATTCGGCGGCTTCCGTGCCGGATTTTCCATCCTCGTGGGCAGGCCCAACGCCGGCAAGTCCACGCTGACGAACGCCCTCGTGGGCAAGAAGGTGGCCATCACCTCGGCCAAGCCGCAGACCACGCGCCACACCATCCGCGGCATCGTCCACCGGGATGACGCCCAGCTGATCCTCGTCGATACTCCCGGCCTGCACCGGCCGCGGACGCTGCTCGGCAAACGGCTCAACGACCTCGTGGCGGACACGCTCTCCGAAGTGGATGCCATCGGTTTCTGCCTGCCGGCCAACGAAAAAATCGGTCCCGGTGACCGCTTTATTGCCGCGCAGCTGGCCGCCGTCGGCAAGAAGCCCATCATCGCCATCGTGACGAAGGCCGACCTCGTTGACCGGCAAGCACTGACAGAACAGCTCCTTGCCGTCGCCGCCCTGGGGCGTGAAGTCCTCGGCGAGGACGGCTGGAAGGACATCGTTCCGGTATCGGCAACGGACGGCTTCCAGGTGAACACAGTGGCCGATGTCCTGATCAGCCACATGCCGCCGTCGCAGCCGCTGTACCCGGACGGGCACCTGACGGACGAGCCCGAAGCCGTCATGGTGGCCGAGTTGATCCGTGAGGCTGCCCTGGAAGGGGTGCGCGACGAGCTGCCGCACTCCCTGGCCGTGGTGGTTGAGGAGATCGTTCCGCGTGAGGGCCGGCCTGAGGACAGCCCGTTCCTCGACGTCCGGGTTAACCTTTACGTCGAACGGCCGTCCCAGAAAGCCATCATCATCGGTAAAGGCGGCGCCCGGCTGAGGGAAGTCGGCACCAATGCACGCAAGGGCATTGAAGCGTTGCTCGGAACGCGGATCTACCTGGACCTGCACGTCAAGGTGGCCAAGGACTGGCAGCGGGATCCAAAGCAGCTGGTCAAGCTCGGATTCTAGCCGGACCCCCGCATCGGGCATTTTCCCAGTCTGGACCACTAAAATGGACCGACCCCCGTTTTATAGAGGAAGGTAACACCACGTGGTGCGACGCCGAGACACTCCCGGACAAGGCATTGGTTCGCCAGCGTCCGACGCCGCCGCCCGGCATTCGGACAACAAAGCGATGGGCCCTGCCCGGCACCTCGGCGCCCTGCGGGGGAAGCCCGCCTGGTTCAAGGTGGCCAGCGCCGTCGTGGCCCTCCTCCTGGTGGGCGGCCTGGCTTTCGCCGCTTTCTGGGTCATCCGTTTGCAGATGAACATCAGCAAGGCACCCCTCGGTGCCGGCAGCAGCCGCACCGAGGATCCCGTCAACGATTCCAAGGACCGGATGCAGATCCTGATCCTGGGCTCCGACACCCGTGATGGCAAGAACTCCGAATACGGTACTGCCGAGGATTCCACCGGCTACGGGCAGTCGGACGTCATGATGATGATGGACATCTCCGCTGACAACAAGCGGGTCAGCGTCATCAGTTTTCCGCGCGACCTGCTGGTGGACATTCCGGAATGCACGGACCAGAAGACCGATGAGGTCTTCCCCGCGCAGACCGGCGTAATGATCAACGAAGCCATGAAGCAGGCCGGCATCGGCTGTGCCGTGGACACGGTGAACAAAATTACCGGCCTTGAAATCGACCACTTCATGATGGCTGACTTCAACGCGGTGAAGGAGCTCTCCAACGCTGTGGGCGGCGTGGAAGTCTGCATCAGCGACGCCGTTTACGATCCCGACTCCCGCCTGCGGCTGCCGGCGGGGAACTCGCAGGTGCAGGGCGAACAGGCGCTGGCATACCTGCGGACCAGGCATGCCTTCGCGGACGGAGGGGACCTCGGCCGCATTAAGGCGCAGCAAGGGTTCCTGTCTTCCCTCACACGCAAAATCAAGGATGACGGCACCCTCTCCGATCCGCAGAAGATGCTGAAAATTGCCGACGTCGTGACCCAGAACCTGACGGTGGACGACGGGCTGGCCTCGGTGCCGTCGCTCCTGACCATCGGCAACCGGCTGAAGAACATCGACATCAGCAAGGTCGCCTTCGTGGCCGTTCCCACCACCCCGGCGCCGTCCGATCCCAACCGCCTCACTGTCGCCGAACCGGCCGGATCGCAGCTGTTCGCCGCGCTGCGCAAGGACGTCGACCTGACGGACCCGACAGCCACCCCCAGCCCCACGCCGGAGCCAAGCGAGTCGACGCCCGCTCCGTCGCCATCGGTGCCGACCGAAACAGCGCCGCCCTACGACAAGTCGCTGCAGCCCGTCACAGTCGCCAACGGAACAGGGGTTCCCGAGCGGGTCCAGGAAATCACCGAGGCGATCGTCGCCGGCGGCTTCACTCAGGTAGCCCCGCTGGTGGCGCAGCCGGTGGATAAGACGGCGGTGTACTACGCACCCGGCTTCGAGGACGTGGCGGCCGACGTCGCGGCCCTCCTTGAGATTCCGGCCACGCAGGTGCTTCCCGCGGCCGGCGTCAGCGGCGTGCAGGTCTACCTCGGCGCCGACTTCTTGTCCGGAACTAAGATGGGCGCAGCGCCGCTTCCGACCGACATTGTCAACCAGACCGCCGGCGACACCGTCTGCCAGCAGGCAAACCCGGAGTTGATCGTCCAGTAGCGGCAGCCGCGACTACGGACAAACCCGCGGGGCCGGCCACAGTTTGTGGCCGGCCCCGCGGGTTTGTACGTTAATCTTCGGTCACCAGATGCTGACGCGGTCCTCCACCGGCATCCACATGCCGTCCTGCTCCGCCACTCCGAACGCTTCATGGAAGGCATCCAGGTTCTTGGCGATGGCGTTGGTGCGGAACTCGTTGGGGGAGTGCGGGTCCGTGGCGAGCCGGCGGATCGCTTCCTCGCCCCGGATCACCTGGCGCCAGCCGGCAGCCCAGGAGGCGAAGAAGCGCTGCTGTCCCGTCATGCCGTCCAGCACGGGTGGTTCCGCACCGTCGAGGCTGATCAGGTAGGCCTTGTAGGCGATGGTGAGTCCGCCGAGGTCGCCGATATTTTCGCCGAGGGTCAGCTTGCCGTTGACGTGGTGGCCCGGCGCAGCGGTGGGTGACAATGCATCGAACTGGGCCACCAGCTTGGACGTCAGGGCTTCGAAAGCTGTCCGGTCCTCTTCCGTCCACCAGTTGCGCAGGGCGCCGCCACCGTCGAACTGTGAGCCCTGGTCATCAAAGCCGTGTCCCACCTCGTGCCCGATGATGGCGCCGATGCCGCCGTAGTTGACGGCGTCGTCGGCGTCCGCTGTGAAGAACGGAGCCTGCAGGATGGCCGCCGGGAACACGATCTCGTTCAGGAGCGGATGGTAGTAGGCATTGACAGTCTGCGGTGTCATGAGCCATTTGTTCTTGTCGACCGGCTTGCCCACCTCGTCGAGGTGCCGGTCCACGTCCGCGTTGTGGGCCCGTTCAACGTTTCCGAGGAGGTCGGCGGGATCGATCTCCACCGCAGAGTAGTCGATCCATTCCTCCGGATAGCCGATTTTGGCGCGGAAAGCTTCGAGCTTTTTGAGGGCTTCAAGCTTGGTGTCCTCGCTCATCCACGCCAGCCCTGCGATGCTTTGCCGGTAGGCCTCGATGAGGTTGGCCACCAGGGTCTGCATGCGGGCCTTGTGGGTTTCCGGAAAGTGCCGGGCGACGTAGATCTGGCCGACCGCCTCACCCAATGACGCTTCAACGACGGCGACGCCACGCTTCCAGCGGTCCTTGTTGCGGGGGGTTCCGCTGATGGTGGTGCCGTAGAACGCGAAGTTCGCATCCACGAATTCGGCGGAGAGGTAAGCGGCCGCTGAGCTGACAACACGCATGGCCAGCCAGTCCTGCCAGGCCTGCACCGGCTCGGACTCGAGCAGGCCGGCAGCGCCGGCGAAGAAATCGGGCGTGCTCACCACCAGTTCCTGGCGCTTGTCCGGGGCGATTTCGGCGGCGTCGAACCACGCATCCAGCAGCGGGAACAGCTCGCAGGCCTCCGCGGCGGATTTCAGGTTGTACGTCTTCTGCGGATCCCGCAGCGTCACGTTGTCCCAGTGGTGCGAGGCAAGGGCCGTCTCCAGGCGCACCACCCGCTCCGCTGCGCCTTCCGGATCCGTGGTCCCTGCGAGGCCGAGCATTGTCCCCACGTGGTCCCGGTATGCCGTGACCATGGGAGCGAACTTCTCTTCGCGGTAATAGGATTCGTCAGGCAGGCCGAGTCCGCCCTGGCCGGTGTACAGCAGGATCCGGTCCGGGTTTCCCGCGTCGGGGGCCGGGTAGATATAAAAGAGCCCGGACACGTCGGAACGGAAGAGCCGTCCGGCCAATTCGATCACTTCCGTGGCTGACTTCGTGGCATAGACCTCGGCAAGCCGATCCCGGATGGGATCCATGCCTTTGGCTTCGACGGCGGCTTCGTCCATGAAGCTGCGGTAGAGGTCCCCGACTTTCTGTTCGATGCCCGTGGCGTCGGCGCCGCGGGCGGCGGCTTCTTCGATGATTTCCCTGACCGCCAGCTCGGAGCCGTCCCGCAAGGCTGTGAAAGTGCCTTCGAGGGGCCGGTCGTCCGGGATGGTCGTGCTCTTGAGCCACGCGCCGTTGATGTGCTGGTACAGGTCATCCTGCGGCCGCACGGAGTGGTCGATGTTGGACAGGTCGATCCCCGAGTTTGGCACAAGTGCTCCTTCAGGTGAAGGCTGCCCCGGCGCTGGCACCGGTGGCAGCGTCTGCATAGTGGACGTTGCTGGAGGTGTTGCTCCTTCATCTTACGCACCCGTGTTACTGTGAAATGGTGCGCGCAGAACTCCTTCTTCTTAGCTGCCGCGGCGAGGCCTCAGACGCGATCTAGCGCAAGGCCAATCCTCGTCGCGGAGTTTGTGTTGCCCGGCCACCTTTCACTCAGGAATCACAGAAAAGGCCCCGATAGTAATGCGAAACGCACAGAAGCCCTCCGGAATGCCCGTCCACCGCTACCTGCCGTTCCAGGACCAGATCAAAGTTGAGCTGCCGGACCGCACATGGCCGGACAAGGTCATCACCAAGGCCCCGCGCTGGTGCGCCGTGGACCTCAGGGACGGCAATCAGGCCCTGATCGACCCCATGAGCCCGGCGCGCAAGATGAAGATGTTCGACCTGCTGGTCCGCATGGGCTACAAGGAAATCGAGGTCGGCTTTCCGTCCGCCTCGCAGACTGACTTCGACTTCGTCCGCCAGCTGATCGAAGGCAACCACATTCCGGACGACGTCACCATCCAGGTGCTGACGCAGGCCCGTGAACACCTGATCGAGCGGACCTACGAATCCCTGGTCGGCGCCAAGCAGGCAATCGTCCACCTCTACAACTCGACGTCCGTCCTGCAGCGCCGCGTGGTGTTCAACCAGGACGAAGACGGCATCCTGGACATTGCGCTGCAGGGTGCACGCCTGTGCAAGAAATACGAGGAAACGCTGGCGGACACGCACATCACCTACGAGTACTCCCCGGAGTCCTTCACCGGCACGGAACTCGAATACGCCGTACGCGTGTGCAATGCCGTCGCCGATGTCTTCGAGGCCTCGGCTGACAGCCAGGTCATCATCAACCTGCCGGCCACGGTGGAAATGGCCACGCCCAACGTCTATGCCGATTCCATCGAGTGGATGAGCCGCCACCTGCACCCCCGCGAGGGCATCATTCTCTCGCTGCACCCGCACAACGACCGCGGCACCGGTGTTGCCGCCGCCGAGCTGGGTTACCTCGCCGGCGCAGACCGGATCGAGGGCTGCCTGTTCGGAAACGGCGAGCGGACCGGCAACGTGGACCTGGTCACGCTGGGCCTGAACATGTTCGTCCAGGGCATCGACCCCATGATCGATTTCTCCGATATCGACGACGTCCGGCGCACGGTGGAGTACTGCAACCAGCTGCCGGTCGCAGAGCGTTCACCCTATGGCGGCGACCTGGTCTTCACGGCGTTCTCCGGCTCGCACCAGGATGCCATCAAAAAGGGCTTCGAAGCACTCGAAAAAGACGCAGCGGCTGCCGGCAAGGACGTCGCCGACTACACGTGGCAGGTCCCGTACCTGCCGGTCGACCCCAAGGACCTGGGCCGCAGCTACGAAGCGGTGATCCGGGTCAATTCGCAGTCCGGCAAGGGCGGCGTGGCGTACCTGCTGAAGAACGAGCACAGCCTGGACCTGCCGCGCCGTGCGCAGATCGAATTCTCCGGCGTGATCCAGAAGCAGACGGACACCATGGGCGGCGAAGTCAGCGGCGCCCAGCTCTGGCAGCTCTTCCAGGACGAATACCTGCCCTCCAGCAAAGAGGACGGCCAGTGGGGCCGCTATTCGCTGGGCTCGTTCAGCACGGAAACGGACGACGACGGCGCCATGACCTTGCACGCGACGGTCACCGTTGACGGCGTCCAGGTTCGCCGTACCGGGTCCGGCAACGGCCCGATTGCGGCGCTGCTGTCGATCCTGGGCCAGGACGGCGTGGACGTCCGGGTCCTCGACTACAGCGAGCACGCCCTCTCGGAGGGTGGCAACGCCCGCGCCGCCGCGTACGTTGAATGCGCTGTCGGCGAGCGGGTGCTGTGGGGCGTCGGAATTGACTCCAACACCACCACCTCCTCGCTGAAGGCCGTCATCTCGGCCGTCAACCGCGCGGTCCGGGACGCACAGGCCTAGGATCATCATTCGATCCGCTGTGACGCTGCGCCCCCCGACCGGTCCGGGGGCGCAGCGTCCGCGTTTTCCAGAAGGTCAGTGCGAAGATTAACTGTGGCCCAACAATCCTCCTTTTCTGCGCGTGCCTACCGTGATGACGCCGTGGTGCTGCGGACCCATAAGCTGGGCGAAGCGGACCGCATCATCACGCTCCTGACAAAACACCACGGGCAGGTCCGTGCGGTGGCCAAGGGAGTGCGTCGGACGAGCAGCCGCTTCGGTGCCCGGCTGGAACCCTTCATGGTGGCCGACCTGCAGTTGATTTCCGGCCGTACGCTGGACATCGTCACCCAGGCCGTGGCCAAGGGCGCCTACGGCGGGAACATCGCGGCGGACTACGGCCGCTACACTGTTGCGGCGGCCATGACCGAGACGGCCGAAAAGCTCACGGACGTGGACGGCGAGGCCGGAACAGCGCAGTACAACCTCCTGGTCGGCGCCCTTGCCTCACTGAGCCGGGGGGAGCACACCCCGGAACTTATCCTCGACTCGTATCTTCTGCGCGCACTTGCCACCGGCGGATGGGCACCCAGCTTCACCGTGTGTGCCCGCTGCGGGGCGCCGGGTCCGCACACCGCTTTTTCAGCACCGCTGGGCGGCATGGTGTGCGCCGACTGCCGTCCCCCGGGATCGCCCGCACCCGCGGCCGAAACGGTATTCCTGCTCGGAGCACTGCTGACGGGGGACTGGACCACAGCGGATGCCTCCATGGCGGTCCACCGGCGGGAGGCTGCCGGTTTGGTGGCCGGCTATCTGCAATGGCATCTTGAACGTGTGCTGAAATCCCTCAAACATGTGGAGCGTAACTGACAGTGGGCCCTGGAACGAAGAAAACTCCCGTCCGGCAGCGGACCGCACCGGTGACGGCGCCGTATCCGCACAGTTCCGGGGCCGTGCCACCGTCGATTCCCGCCGAATTCATCCCGCAGCATGTGGCGATCGTCATGGACGGCAACGGCCGCTGGGCCAACCAGCGCGGACTGCCCCGGATCGAAGGCCACAAGGCGGGCGAGCCTGCGCTGCTGGACGTCGTTGCCGGTGCCATCGAACTGGGCATCAAGTACGTCACGGTCTACGCCTTCTCCACCGAGAACTGGCGGCGTTCCCCGGAGGAAGTCCGCTTCCTCATGGGTTTTAACAAGGATGTGCTACGCCGCCAGCGGAACCAGCTGGACGAGTGGGGTGTGCGGATCCGCTGGTCAGGGCGCCGGCCCCGGCTCTGGGGCTCCGTGATCCGCGAGCTGGAAGAAGCAGAGGATTACACCCGGGGCAACAGCACCTGCACGTTGACCATGTGTGTTAATTACGGCGGCCGTGCCGAAATCGCGGACGCGGTCTCGGCCATCGCCGAAGACGTCGCGGCCGGAAAACTCAAGCCCGGCGCGATCACCGAACGGACCATCCAGAAGTACCTCGACGAACCGGACCTCCCCGACGTCGACCTCTTCCTCCGGAGTTCCGGCGAACAGCGGCTGTCCAACTTCATGCTGTGGCAGTCCGCCTACGCGGAATTCGTGTTCATGGACACGCTCTGGCCCGACGTCGACCGCCGGACCCTGTGGGATGCCGTCGAGGTATATGCCCGGCGGGACCGCCGCTACGGCGGTGCCGTGGATGCTGCCGCCCCACAGGCCTGACATTCCATTAGCCCGGATGCGAATGCAGCCAGGCGACCAGATCACGGTACGCCTCGTGGCGCACGTCGCGGCGTGAAAGGAAGAGGTCGTGGATGGCGCCCGGATAGCGGAAAACGGCAGTCCGGCGGCCCAGGCCAAGGGCACGGCGCGCCGTCTGTTCCACATCGATCACGGCGTCTGCGAACATCAGCTCCTCAGACCATTCGGCCTGGATTCTGGTGCGGTCCGACAACATCACCAGGACCGGTGCCGCGATGTCCAGGCGCCGTTCCACGGCTGCATGTCCGGCCAGGACCGCGCGGGTCCATCCCGCTCGGATGGGGAACGACGCCGTCGGGCGCCACTGGGGGTCCAGGAACCACTCGCCGTGGGCCTGGTCGCTGACGCTCTCCCAGTACCCGGGCATTTCCGGAAAACGGAATGGCCGCCGCGGATCCGTCCGCGCGATCGGCTCCACCAGGTGCATGGCAATGTTCCGGATCAGGCTGCTGCCCTGGAGCTCCAGCCAGGGCGCGTTCAGGACAAGACTCCCCAGGGCGCCCGGATGGCGGTCCGCCCACAGCGCACCGATCAGTCCGCCCAGCGAATGCGCCAGCAGGTGGACGGACGGTTCCCCGGCCAGCCCCGTGCGCACGGCAACATCGGTCCTGATCACCTCCAGGGCGGCGGCGATGTCCTCGTCATAGACGGCCAGGTCCGTGGTGTAGCCCGGCGTCTGCCAACTCCGCAGACTGCGGCCGAACTTCCGCAGGTCCAGCGCATAGAAGTGCAGTCCGTGGGCACCGACGTATTCAGCAAGCTCGGACTGCAGGAAGTAGTCCGCCCAGCCGTGCAGGTAGAGGACGGCACCGGGACGCCCGGAACTGGTGCGGCTGGTGGTGGCAGGCGAATCCGCGGGCCAGGCAAACGGCCGGAAGCCGCCGTTCCGCAGCGCCGAAAGAAAGCCGGGCGGACCCGCCGGCGCGGCAGGCACGTGCCTCACCAGCGTGGCGCATACCGCGCCTTCGTCGTCGTCGGGCAGGGGCAGTTCCAGGGATTCGAAGCCTGCACCGAGCTGGTCGGGCTGCCACGGCGCCGCGACCGGTTGCGCCACTTTCACTCCTGGCCTCCTTCGTCGAGGACGTATCCGCGGATCCAGCGGTTCAGCCGGGCGTAGGCGTCCGCCCGGACATGGGCCGGAGACAGGAAGACGTCGTGGAGCGCGCCGTCAATCCGCTCCAGGGTCACCGTCCGGCCCAGGGCCATGGCCCTGATCGCAATGGTGTTCACGTCCAGTACGGCGTCGGTTCTCCGCATTGCCTCGGTCCAGAACATGCCGTTTTCGCTGGCTCCGGACAGGAGGACCAGGATGGGAATGTCTATCCGCAGTCCGCGGGCCACCCGCGAATGCCCGGCCAGGACGGCGCTGAGCCAGGCCGCCCGGACGGGAAAAGCCAGCGGAGGCCGGTATTTGTTGTCCAACGTCCACTCACCCTCAGCCTCGCTGCTGATGCTCCGCCAGTAGAAACCGCGCTCCGGCAGCCGCAGCACAGCCTCCGGCCGGTACTTCGCCAAGGGGCGGACCATTGACCTGGCAGCGCGCCTGACCAGTGAGCTGCCGTGCATTTCCAGCCACGGGCTGTTGAGGACCAGCTGGGCGGCGCCGCCCGGATGCCGGCTGACCCACAGCGCGGCGATGAGGCCGCCGGTGGAGTGCCCCATCAGGGTCAGCGGCGGCTTGCCGGCCTGCTTCGGCCACAGGGATCCGATGATCCCGATCGCTTTGCTGATTTCGGCGTCGTAGTTGTCAAGGTCGGCCACGTAGCCGCCATGCGTGTCAGGCTGGAGGCTCCGCCCGTGGTTGTGCATGTCCAGGGCAAAAAACTCAAAGCCCTTGTCCGTCCAGAAGCGCGCCAGTTCCACATTGAAGAAGTAGTCGCTCCAGCCGTGGAGGAACAGGACGGCCCGGCGGGGGAGCGGCCGTTGTTCGGACCGGGCGGTCCCGCCCGCGTCGTTTTTGGGCACGTGGCGCACCAGCGTAGCCGTGCGTTCCACGCCGTCGTCGCCCGTGGCCTGGTAGGAGCAGGCTTCGAAATCGTCCCCCAGGATATCTGTTTGCCACCTCATTTGATTAGCCTAGACAACGCACGCCGCGGCAGCGAACGGGCCGGGTCGGCTGCCTGGCGCGTCACACCGCCGGCCAGGGTGCGCGCCGGTTTGGTCTCCGGAGCCTGAACCGGAAAACTGGAGTCATGCGCGTATATCCCACCTTCTTCCGCTTGGCCTTTTCATGGATGGACGCCGAACGCGCCCACAAGATCGGGTTCCATGCCATCAGGCTGGCCCACAGCTCCGGGGCGGGCAAGGTGCTGGCGAAATTCACTGCGCCCGCGCCGTCGCTTCAGACCGACGCCTTCGGAATCACCTTCCCGTCGCCTTTCGGCCTTGCTGCGGGCTTCGACAAGGAAGGGCACGGCATCGAGGCATTGACCGAACTCGGGTTCGGGCATGTCGAGGTGGGAACCATCACCGGGCAGGCCCAGCCCGGCAACGAAAAGCCGCGGCTATTCCGCCTCGTTGAGGACAGGGCAGTGATCAACCGGATGGGTTTCAACAACGACGGCGCCACCGCCGTCGCCCCCCGGCTCAAGTCTGCGAGGGCTGCCCTGCAGCGCCGCCACCCCGGCGTCCGTCCGGTGATCGGGGTCAACATTGGCAAGAGCAAGGTGGTGGAACTCGACGACGCCGCCAGCGACTACCTCATCAGCGCCCGGAGCCTGGCGCCGGCTGCGGACTACCTGGTGGTCAACGTCAGTTCCCCCAACACGCCCGGACTCCGCCTGCTCCAGAACGTTGAGACCCTCCGCCCGCTACTCAAATCCGTGGGCGAAGAAGCCGACGCCGCCGCGGGCAGGCACGTCCCGCTGCTGGTGAAGATCGCCCCGGACCTGACCGACGAAGACATTGACGACGTCGCCAGGCTCGCCCTGGACCTTAAGCTGGACGGGATCATCGCCACCAACACCACGATCGGCCGGGAAGGACTCACCTCCGACGCCGAAAAAGTCCGGGAATGCGGACCCGGGGGGCTCTCCGGCGCCCCCCTGAAGGCCCGGTCCCTCGAAGTCCTCCGACGACTCAGGAAAGCCACCGGAGGAACTCTCGCCCTGGTGTCCGTTGGCGGCGTCGAGACGGCCCGGGACGTCCAGGAAAGGCTCGACGCCGGCGCCACCCTGGTTCAGGGCTACACGGCCTTCCTGTATGAGGGTCCGTTCTGGGCGGCACACATTAACCGCCAGTTGGCCAAGCACCCTGCCCGCCGCTGAGCAAGTAAGCCGGGGCGGACGGTCCCGCAAACAAAAGTAGCCCCCGGCGATCTGAACTGTTCAGACCGCCGGGGGCTACTTCGTGTACTGAATCAGGAGGGAAATTCTCCGCGCTTGACGAGCGGCTTGGGCAGACGCAGGCGGCGGAACTGAAGGGAACGCATGGAGCCGTACCAGACCGTGCCCCGTTCCACCTCCCCGAACTTTTCGGTGAGGCGCTTCCGGAGCTTGCGGGACAGGATAAACACGTCAACGAACACGGCAAGGAACATGACCCAGAATCCGCCCAGGACGTAGATCATGGCCTCGCTGGTGGAGGGAACCAGCAGTGAGACGATGACGAAAACCAGGGCGCCGAACATCAGGTACTCGCCCAGGCTGAAGCGAGCGTCGACGTAGTCACGCGCAAAGCGCTTCTGCGGCCCCTTGTCCCGGAGCGGCAGGAATTTTTCGTCACCGGTGTCCAGGGCCTGGCGCATCTTGATCCGCTGTTCCTGTACCGCCGCCCGCTCCGCTGCTTTTGAGGCCTTCCGGTCCTCCGGCACCAGGGGACGCTTCCGCGCCGCTTCCTGTGCCTTGCGCTTGGGCGTGGGTGCGCCCTTGCCGAGGGCAGTATCCCGGGCCAGAGCCTCGGCTGCCTGCTGGTCAACTACGTCCTGCGCCGTCGGCGCTTCCTTTTTACGTCCAAACACCCCTACAGAATACCTTGCACACGCAGGCCAAAAGTCATATGTCACGCCGCCGCGGCACCGCCGTAACAGGGGAGGCGGCGGGGGGCTTTGCAGTGTTTCGTGTGGTCGCGGACACAGGTAGGGTTTTGGCCATGACTTCATCACCGGCGGGGACCCCGCACAAATTCAGCACGGGATTCGGCGAAACCGACGCCGAGGCACTGCGCCAGGCCGTACACAAGTCCTTCGATACCACGGTTGGACAATTGAAGGACCTTGTAAAGCTGCCGGGCATCGCATGGCCAAGCTTCGACCCGGCACCGCTGGACCGCAGTGCGGAGGCGGTCGCGGACCTGGTGCGGGCTGCAGGCATCGAGGACGTCCGGATCCTGCGCTGCAACAAGGAGGACGGTACGCCGGGCGGGCCGGCCGTGGTGGCGCGTCGGGCGGCTGCCGAGGGAAAGCCCACAATCCTGCTGTACGCCCACCACGACGTGCAGCCGACCGGGGACCTGGCGCTCTGGGAGACCGAACCGTTCACCGCCGTCGAACGCAACGGCCGGCTTTACGGCCGGGGAGCGGCCGACGACAAAGCAGGCATCATGGCCCACATTGCCGCCTACGCCGCAGTCACCGAGGTGCTGGGCGATGAGCTGGGCCTCGGGGTGACGTTCTTCTTTGAGGGCGAGGAGGAAGCAGGCTCGCCCACTTTCCGCACGTTCCTCGAAACCCACCGGGAACTCCTGCGCGCGGACGTGATCGTGGTGGCCGATTCCAGCAACTGGAAGGTGGGCATACCCGCGCTCACCACCAGCCTGCGCGGCCTGGTGGACGGGACCATCGAGGTCCAGGTCCTGGAGCACGCCGTGCACTCCGGGATGTTCGGCGGAGCCGTTCTCGATGCGCCCACGTTGCTCTCACGCCTGATCGCCACCCTTCACGACGACGACGGGAACGTCGCAGTGAAGGGGCTGGTCAGCAGGGACGACGTATCCGTGGACCTGACTGAAGCGGAATACCGGGCCGACGCGTCGGTCCTGGACGGTGTCCGCCTGGCCGGCACCGGGACCATCGCGTCCCGGCTGTGGACCAAGCCGGCACTCTCCATCATCGGCTTCGATGCTCCCGCTGTGGACGTAGCTTCCAACACGCTGCTGCCGAGGGCCCGGGCCAAGTTCAGCCTGCGGCTGGCGCCCGGCCAGGATCCCGCCGACGCCATGGCCGCCGTGCAGCACCATGTCGAATCCAACGCGCCCTTCGGCGCAAAGGTGGTGTTCACCCCGGGGGAGAGCGGAAACTCTTTCCAGACAGACACGGGCTCCGCGGCCGCCGGGATGGCGATGTGGGCACTCGGTGAAGCCTGGGGCGTTCCCGCGGTGGAAATGGGCATCGGCGGTTCGATTCCCTTCATTGCGGACCTGACGGAGGTGTACCCGGATGTGCAGATCCTGGTAACCGGCGTCGAGGATCCCGACTCCCGCGCCCACAGCGCCAACGAGTCGCTGCACCTGGGCGATTTCCGCAACGCAGTTGTTGCGGAGGCCCTGCTGCTGGCTCGGCTTAACCATGAAGGCGCCGTCTGACAGGGAACATTCAGGGTATGGCCACGGTTACGTCAGGAGTTAGAGCTACACGCAGGATCGACGTAGCATGTAGCTATAGCCCATACCGTTTCCGTAGGGGCGGGCAACGCGCAAGCCGAGTCGCCACCACCGTCGTAAGAAGGTAGGCCAATGAGCACTACAACCAATGAAAACAGCGCCGCAGCCACCGGCACCGCGAGCGAAGAGCTTCCGACCCACGAGGTCAAGCTGACCGACGTCGCCGCCGGCAAGGTCCGCAGCCTGCTGGAGCAGGAAGGCCGCACGGACCTGCGCCTGCGCGTGGCCGTCCAGCCGGGCGGTTGTTCCGGGCTGATCTACCAGCTCTACTTCGACGAGCGCCTGCTCGACGGAGATGCCGTGCGCGACTACGACGGCGTCGAGGTCGTTGTCGACAAGATGAGCGTCCCGTACCTGAGCGGCGCCAGCATCGACTTCGAAGACACCATCTCGAAGCAGGGGTTCACCATTGACAACCCCAACGCAGGCGGCTCGTGCGCATGCGGAGATTCTTTCCACTAACCCGGCTCTTTGCCCCATGACAGCTTGCTTTCGGCACCGGTGAAAACCGGTGCCGACGCACGGTGCCGACATGTGAGCGAAAACCCCCGGGGAGCGGTAAGCTCTACATCGAGTAGTAAAACTTTTAGTGTGCCCGGGGAGCCATCTACGGCCCGGGCAACAGCAACAAGTAGGAAGGGCCGTCTGTGAGTTCGCAGAACCGAACCGGCAGCCGACGCAAACAGATCACTACGATCACTGGCTTGGCACTAGCCGGCGCGTTGGCTTTGACTGGATGTTCACCAGAGGTGCAGAGAGGCTGGTTGCCAACCGAGCGTGGCACCACCAATCACACTGACCGCATCATGGACCTCTGGGTCAACTCATGGATTGCCGCATTGGTCGTCGGCATCATTACCTGGGGACTCATGGTCTGGTGCATTGTGGCCTACCGCCGCCGCAAGGGCACCGTGGGGTTCCCGCGGCAGACCAGCTTCAACCTTCCCCTCGAGGTCTTCTACCTGACCATTCCGCTCTTCATGGTGCTGGTGTTCTTCTACTTCACCGACCGGGACCAGCAGGCAATTGACAACCGCTCCGAGCCTGCCGACGTCGTTGTTGACGTCCGGGGCAAGCAGTGGGCCTGGGACTTCAACTACAAGCAGGGCGAAGTCATCACCGAAGATGTTCACGAAGCCGGCGTGCAGGCACACCTCACGGGTGCTGAAGTGGACAAGGAAAAGCTGCCCACCCTGTACCTCCCCGTCAACAAGTCCGTTGACCTGGAGCTGAACTCCCGCGACGTTATCCACTCTTTCTGGGTTCCCGCCTTCCTGCAGAAGCGCGACATGATCCCCGGCAAGACCAACTACATCAGGTTTACCCCCACTAAAGAGGGCACCTATGACGGCAAGTGTGCCGAACTTTGCGGCGAATACCACTCCGAAATGCTGTTCCGCGTGAAGGTTGTCTCCGAGTCGGAGTTCCAGGCGCACATGGATCAGCTGCGCCAGGACGGCAACACCGGCCTGATCGGCGAAGAGTATGACCGCAACCCGAACCTGAACGAAATTAAGTAAGGGGAGCGACGTGGCTACTTACACTCCATCCGCACCTGTCGGGACCCTTGGGGCTCCCGTCGTACCGAAGTCCAAGGGACGCATTGTCGTCAACTGGATCACTTCGACCGACCACAAGACCATCGGGTACATGTACCTGATCGCATCCTTCGTGTTCTTCTGCTTCGGCGGCGTCATGGCCCTGCTGATCCGCGCCGAACTTTTCGAGCCCGGCATGCAGATCCTGCAGACCAAAGAGCAGTACAACCAGCTGTTCACCATGCACGGCACGGTGATGCTGCTGATGTTCGCAACCCCGCTGTTCGCGGGCTTCGCGAACGTGATCATGCCGCTGCAGATTGGTGCCCCGGACGTCGCCTTCCCGCGACTGAACGCCCTGGCTTTCTGGTTCTTCCTCTTCGGTTCCACGATCGCCGTCTCCGGCTTCATCACACCGCAGGGTGCTGCATCGTTTGGCTGGTTCGCCTACGCGCCGCTGTCCAACACGACCTTCAGCCCCGGTGTCGGCGGTGACCTGTGGGTCTTCGGCCTGGCGCTTTCAGGCTTCGGCACCATCCTCGGTGCGGTCAACTTCATCACCACCATCATCTGCATGCGCGCCCCCGGCATGACCATGTGGCGCATGCCGATCTTCACCTGGAACACGCTGGTTACGGCCATCCTGGTCCTGATGGCCTTCCCGCCGCTGGCAGCAGCCCTGTTCGCCCTGGGTGCCGACCGCCGCTTCGGTGCGCACATCTTCGACCCCGAGAACGGCGGTGCAGTCCTGTGGCAGCACCTGTTCTGGTTCTTCGGCCATCCCGAGGTGTACATCATCGCTCTGCCGTTCTTCGGCATTGTTTCCGAGATCTTCCCGGTCTTCAGCCGCAAGCCGATCTTCGGCTACAAGGGCCTTGTCTACGCGACCATCGCCATTGCGGCGCTGTCCGTGACCGTGTGGGCGCACCACATGTATGTCACCGGCTCGGTCCTGCTGCCGTTCTTCTCCTTCATGACGATGCTGATCGCCGTACCCACCGGTGTGAAGTTCTTCAACTGGATCGGCACCATGTGGCGCGGTTCGATCACCTTCGAGACTCCGATGCTCTGGAGCATCGGCTTCCTGGCCACCTTCCTGTTCGGCGGCCTGACCGGCATCATCCTGGCTTCACCGCCGCTTGACTTCCACGTCTCCGACTCCTACTTCGTGGTGGCGCACTTCCACTACGTAGTGTTTGGCACCGTGGTGTTCGCGATGTTCGCCGGCTTCTACTTCTGGTGGCCGAAGTGGACCGGCAAGATGCTCAACGAGCGCCTTGGCAAGATCCACTTCTGGCTCCTGTTCCTCGGTTTTCACGGAACCTTCCTGATCCAGCACTGGCTGGGCGTTGAAGGCATGCCCCGCCGGTACGCGGACTACATGCCGCAGGACAACTTCACCTGGATGAACCAGTTCTCCACGATCTCCTCGTTCGTGCTGGGTGCCTCGCTGATCCCGTTCTTCTGGAACGTGTACATCACCTGGCGCAGCAACGAAAAGGTCGAGGTGGATGACCCCTGGGGCTTCGGTGCATCGCTCGAGTGGGCCACGTCCTGCCCGCCGCCGCGCCACAACTTCACGTCGCTGCCCCGCATCCGCTCGGAGCGTCCTGCCCTGGACCTCCACCACCCGGAGCTCGCACAGTCGCACACCGTTGAGTCACCGGCACCGGCAGCAGCCGTGCTCGGCAACGCAGATCAGAAGGACACCGCCAAGTGAAGATCGAATCATGGATTTTTGGAGCCGGAGTCTTCTTCTTCGTACCGGTCTCCGTGGTTTACGGATTCCTGACCAACTGGACTGAGTGGGTGGGCATCCTTGGCGTCCTGCTGGTGGGCGGCCTTGCGGGCATGATCGGCGCCTACCTCGGCTTCACCGGCAAGCGCGTTGGAATGCGTCCCGAAGACCGCAGCGACGCAGAGATTCACGAAGGCGCCGGCGAGCAGGGGCACTTCAGCCCCTGGAGCTGGTGGCCGCTGGTCCTGGGCCTGTCCTGTGCAGGAGGGTTCCTCGGCCTGGCAGTCGGTTTCTGGATCGTCTACATCGCAGCGGGCCTCGCGGTTATTGCCCTCGTCGGCTGGGTCTACGAGTACAGCCGCGGCGACCACGCCCACTAAGCCCCTGGCGGCTTACTGAAAACGACGGCGGGCCCCACCATTAGGTGGGGCCCGCCGTCGTTTTGTCTGCGGTTCCTTATGGGGCTGAGAGCCGTCAGGCGGCTGCTCCAGCCTCCAGCAGCAGCGTCAGCCCTTCCAGTGCGGCCTCTGCCGATTCGACGCTGTAGCGGGCAGGGAGCGCGTTGGGGTCGACCGAGAGTTCCACTTCGCAGCCGCTGTGGAAATCGGCGGTCATCACCTCGAGCAGGGACCGCGCGTCGACTGGTGCGATGCCCTCTTTTCCGATCCTGACCGGCAGGCCCGATTCCGTGACGGCACGGACAAAGACTGCCGCGGGCCGCGCGTGCAGGCCGATGGGTGATTGAACGATGGCCTTCCGCACTGGCAACAGGACTCCTTTGATCCGACGGGGCTCGGCCGTCATTACTGCATTCCTGAACAAGGTTAGCCGCGGCAGGTCCGCTGGCCGAAACCGCTCGTCGGGGTGGTCTAGACCTGCCCCATTATTGCCCTACCCTTAAAGGCATGAATGTAGATCCGGAACGTTGCCATGGCGGCCTCTGACGCGAGCAGGATGGTGGGGGAGATCGACCGTGAAAGCGGGACGCCCATCTACGTCCAGCTGCGGGAGCTCCTGCGCGCGCACATCACCTCCTCCTGCCCTCCCGGGTCCTCCTTGCCTTCTGAACGGGACCTTGCGGAGAGATTCGGCTTGGCCCGCATGACCGTGCGCCAGGCCATCGACGCGTTGGTGGGCGAAGAAGTCATTGAGCGGGTGGTGGGCCTTGGGACCTTCGTCCGCAAGCCAAAACTCGACTTGCAGGTAAAGCTGACCTCATACAGCGAGGAAATGCAGCGCCGCGGCATGGTGCCGGCGGCCAAGGTCCTGAGCTTCGAACAGATCGGCGCAAGTGCGTTCCTGGCCCGCGAACTCCAACTGGACGAGGGGACGCCCCTGGTGCGCTTCAGGCGGCTCCTCTTGGCCGATAACGAACCCATGAGCGTTGATGAGAACTTCATTCCCGCACACCGGGTTCCGGGGCTGCTCGACGGCGAACCCCCGACTTCGCTGTACAACGTTCTGAGCGAACGGTTCGGGCTGGTCATGGAATGGGGGGAGGACATGATCGAGGCCACGGCTGCTTCCCCTTCCACCGCGCGGCTGCTGAATGTCGAGGTGGGGTCCCCGTTGCTTAAGATCCAGCGGCACGCTTTTGTTGCCCGCTCGATGGTGGACTACTCCGTGTCCTACTACCGTGCGGACCGCTACAAGCTGTGGGTTCCGCTGCAGCGTCCGGGCGTGCGTCCTACGCGTAACTACGCTTCCGGTTACCGGAACCAGTAGGGAATACGAAGAGGCCCGGTCCTTTCGGACCGGGCCTCTTCGTTAGTGCGGTGAAGACTTAGTGGCTGAGGGTCTTCTGTCCCTCGGCCGATTCGACGGCTTCGTGGTGGCCATGGGCCGCCTCGAGTTCAGCCGGCGAAGCGGGTGCAACCCTGTCTTCGAAGAACCAGCGCGAGAGTGCTGCGCGGCGCTTTTCCTTGCGCGTGACCACGCCGTGTTCGTTCGGCACCGCGGGCAGCGGGACCGGCGATTCGAAGCCCACCAGCTTGTAGCGCTTGTAGTCATCCAGCGGGGCGTGAACTTCGATGAACTCTCCGTGCGGGAGGCGCACGATGCGGCCGGTTTCGCGGCCGTGCAGTGCGATCTCGCGGTCCTTGCGCTGCAGGGCTAGGGCCACGCGCTTGGTCACGACGAAGGCGATGACCGGGCCGATGAAGAACAGTGCACGCAGCCAGTACGTGACGTCGTTCAGAGAAACGTGGAAGTGCGTTGCAATGAGGTCGGAGCTTGCTGCAGCCCACATCACGCAGTAGAACGTGAAGCCGGCCATGCCGATGGCGGTACGGGTCGGAGCGTTGCGCGGGCGGTCCAGGACGTGGTGTTCGCGGTCGTCCTTGGTGATCCAGCGCTCGATCCACGGGTACATGAACAGCACCGTGAACACGAGACCGGCGGGCACCAGAGCCGGGAGAAGCACGTTCAACGTCAGAACCTGGCCGAAGATGACGTACTCGAAGTGGAAGTCTCCAATAACACCCGGCATGAGGCGCAGGGCACCGTCAACCCAGCCGATGTACCAGTCAGGCTGCGTGCCTGCGGATACCGGCGAGGGGTCGTAGGGGCCGTAGTTCCAGATCGGGTTGATGGTGAAGAACGCCGCCATAAGGGCAACGACGCCGAACACGATGAAGAAGAAGCCGCCGGCTTTGGCTGCGTAGACCGGGCCGAGGGGGTAGCCGACGACGTTGCCGTCGTTGCGGCCCGGGCCGGGGTACTGGGTGTGCTTGTGAACGACCACCATGAAGAGGTGGATCACGATCATCAGCAGGATCAGGGCCGGCACCAGGAGGATGTGCAGCATGTAGAGCCGGCTGATGATGACAGTTCCCGGGAATTCGCCGCCGAAGAGGAAGAACGAAATGTAGGTACCGATCACAGGAATCGACTTGATGACACCGTCGATGATGCGCAGGCCGTTACCGGAGAGCAGGTCATCGGGGAGGGAGTAACCGGTGAAGCCGGCAGCCATCGAGAGGATGAGCAGGACGCCGCCCACCACCCAGTTGAGTTCGCGGGGCTTGCGGAACGCGCCGGTGAAGAAGACGCGCAGCATGTGCACGGAGACCGAAGCCACGAACAGCAGTGCGGCCCAGTGGTGCACCTGGCGCATGAACAGGCCGCCGCGGACATCAAAGGAGATGTCGAGCGAAGAGCTGTAGGCCACGGACATCTCGACGTTCTTCAGCGGCGTGTACGAGCCGTCGTAGTGCGTCTCTGCCATGGACGGATCGAAGAAAAACGTCAGGAAGGTGCCGGAAAGCAGCAGGATGACGAAGGAGTACAGGGCAACTTCGCCGAACATGAAGGACCAGTGGTCCGGGAAGACCTTTCGGCCGAACTCACGGAGAATGCCGGATCCGCCAACACGCTGGTCAACGAAGTCGGTAATGCGGCCGCCCTTGGTTTTGGCGACGAAGGCGGGGGCATTAGCTGTTGATGTTGCGCTCATGCTCATCACGCTCCCAGTAACTCGGTCCTACGGGTTCTTTGAAGTCGCTCGTAGCGACCAGGTAGCCCTCGGCGTCAACTGCGATGGGCAGCTGGGGGAGAGGCCGGCTGGCGGGGCCAAAGATAACCTTGCATTCCTGAGTCAGGTCAAAGGTCGACTGGTGGCACGGGCACAGCAGGTGGTGGGTCTGCTGCTCGTACAGGGCAACAGGGCAACCAACGTGGGTGCAGATCTTCGAGTAGGCAACGATGCCGTTGTAGCTCCAGTCCTCGCGGCCCGCGGAGGGCTTCAGGGACTCGGGGTTCAGGCGCATGAGCAAGACGACGGCCTTGGCTTTTTCGTTCAGCTTGCCCTCATGCAGCTCGTTGAGGCCTTCCGGAATTACGTGGAAAGCGGAACCGATGGTGACATCCGAGGCCTTGATGGGCGTGCCGTCCGGGTCGCGGGTGAGGCGCTTGAGCTTGCCCTCCTGCGGAGCCCACATGGTGTGTGCAAGCTTGTCGTCCGGACGGGGACCGAGGTCGCCGAAGATGGCAAGGGCAGGCAGCGGGGCCAGTGCGACGGCGCCGAGAAGAGTGTTGCGGATCAGCGGACGGCGCTTGATTCCGGTTTCGTCCACAATGTCATCCACGATGCGGACTGCCGCCTGGCGGTCGTCCTCGGTGCGGATGGCGTGGCGCTCTTCTGAGACTTCGTGGTCCGGCATCAGGGCCTTGGCCCAGTGGACGATGCCGGTGCCGATGCCAAGCATGGCGAAGGCGGTACCAATGCCCAGCAGGGCATTCTGCAGCCGGATGGTGGCGATCGTGGAGTCGGGTCCAAGATCGATGGCGAAGTACGCCACCAGGAAGATCACGGTGCCCACGACGGAGCTGCCGAAGAGAATGGCAACCTGCCGTTCTGCACGTTTTGCGGCCTTCGGGTCCGTGTCAGCCAGGCGCAAACGATGCGGGGGAATTCCAGGATCCTGGAACTTCTCCACCTCATTCTGACCAGCCGTAGCTACGGTGCCCGAGTGGTTCGGACTGCCGTCACTATGGTTGCCCATAATTCGCCTCATCCTTCTCTCGTCCCGGCCAATGCCGGGTTAGTTTTCAATTCCATACTGCTGACTCGTCAGCAGGAGTTCTTACAAGTTACGGACGTTGCTAGGACGTACGTGAGGTCAGCCAGATGGTGAACGCGATGATGACGCCCAGGCCGGCGATCCAAACAAACAGGCCCTCAGAAACCGGACCCAGGGCGCCCAGATCGGCACCGCCTGGTGATCCGTTGGCTTCGATCTGCTTCAGGAAGGTGATGATGTCGCGCTTGCCTTCGGGGGTGACGTTCGCGTCGCTGAAGACCGGCATGTTCTGCGGTCCGGTAACCATGGCTTCGTAAATGTGCTTTTCGGAGACATCGGCCAGGGCGGGAGCGAACTTGCCGCGGGTCAGGGCACCGCCGGCGGCCGCTGCGTTGTGGCACATGGCGCAGTTGACCCGGAAGAGCTCGCCACCTTCAGCGGCGTTGCCCTGCGCGTCCAGGAGTTCCTCTTCAGGAATGGACGGGCCCGGCCCGAGCGAAGCGACGTAAGCGGACAGCTGATGGGTCTGTTCATCGTTGAACTGTGCAGGCTTCTTGTAAGCCTGGGGGCCATTCATCTGCATGGGCATGCGCCCCGTGCCTACCTGGAAGTCAACGGCGGCAGCACCGACGCCTACAAGTGAGGGTCCGTCCTGGGTTCCGCTCGCACCCATGCCGTGGCAGGTGGCGCAGTTGGCGGCAAAGAGCTTCTCGCCTTCTTCAGTGTCGTTCGCACTGAAGCTGGTGGTGGAAGCCTTGGCCTCGTTGACGGTGGTGGCAACGGCGTACAGCCCACCAGTGAGGAGGAGGCCCATCAGCAGCAGCGCAATGGCTGCCAGTGGGTGACGTCGCTTCTGCGAGAGTGCCTTCACGTGGTGGTTCCTTTATTCGATCGTGCGTCGGCTCCGGGAGCCGCTTCTTGAAATTCTGCCTCTTGTAGAAAAAGAGTCAAGTCGGGGCTACCTGAGGACGTAGATGACCAGGAAGAGGCCGATCCACACGACGTCGACGAAGTGCCAGTAATACGAGGTGACAATCGCGGACGTTGCTTCGAAGTGACCAAACTTCTTGGCGGCGAACGAACGGCCGATGATGAAGAGGAACGCGACCAGGCCGCCGATGACGTGCAGGCCGTGGAAGCCCGTGGTCATGTAGAAGGCTGAGCCGTACGCATTCGACGAAAGTGAGACATGCTCCGAGACGAGCATGGCGTATTCAGTTGCCTGGCCGGCAACGAAGAAGGCACCCATGACGAACGTGAGGGTGAACCACTCGTTCATCCCCCAACGAGTGAAGGCAAGGGGGCCGCCGGCGCGGCGCGGCTGGAGCCGCTCAGCGGCGAAGACGCCCATCTGGCAAGTGAAGGAACTTGCCACGAGGACGATCGTGTTTACGAGCGCAAAGGGGAAGTTGAGCTTGGCTGTCTCTTCGGCCCACATCTGTCCGGACGTCGAACGGAGTGTGAAGTACATGGCAAAGAGACCGGCGAAGAACATCAACTCACTGGACAGCCAGACAACGGTTCCTACGGAAACCATATTCGGGCGGTTCAGCGTCGGGTGCGCCGGGGTACTGGGGGCATGGGTCGCAGATGTCACATAGACATTATGTCTGTAAAAGTTCCTCCTGCCCAATGCAAACCGCCTTTTGCGGGGACTTTTTCTACAAAGACGCGAATTCGCGCGGAAAAGTTCCCGGACCCGTTCACATTGGTCAGACGGGCGGGTGCATCGATAGCATCAGGGGGTGACTTCACAGGCATCTGCACAGGCGGCGGGCAACACCTGGCCGCGTCTCATTTCGGCGCTGATCAACGGCACGGACCTCACAGCCGACAACACGGAGTGGGCCATGGACACCATCATGTCCGGCGAGGCCACCCCGGCGCAGATCGCAGGATTCCTGGTTGCCCTGCGGGCAAAGGGCGAAACGGTGGACGAGATTGCCGGCCTCGTTGAGGCGATGCTGGCTCACGCAAACCCTGTCACCATCGACGGCGAAAAACTCGACATCGTAGGCACCGGCGGCGACCAGTTGAACACAGTCAACATTTCCACGATGGCTGCGCTCGTCTGCGCCGGGGCCGGCGCAAAGGTGGTCAAGCACGGCAACCGTGCGTCGTCGTCGTCATCGGGTTCAGCGGACGTATTGGAGGCGCTGGGGGTCCGGCTGGACCTCCCCATCGATCGCGTGGCGCGCAACGCCGAAGAGGCGGGAATCACATTCTGCTTCGCCCAGGTGTTTCACCCGTCCTTCCGGCACACGGCCGTGCCCCGCCGGGAACTTGCCATTCCGACGGCGTTCAACTTCCTGGGACCGTTGACCAACCCGGCCCGCGTGCAGGCTTCCGCGGTTGGTGTTGCCAACGCGAGAATGGCACCGCTGGTTGCCGGCGTGCTGGCTAAGCGCGGCAGCCGCGGCCTGGTCTTCCGGGGGAGTGACGGGCTGGATGAACTCACCACTACCGGACCGTCCACCGTCTGGGAGATCCGCGACGGGGAAGTGACCGAGCAGACGTTTGATCCGCAGGTGCTGGGCATCCGTCCCGCAACCGTTGAGGACCTGCGCGGCGGTGACGCCGCAGCCAATGCCGCCGTCGTCCGTGATGTTTTGAGCGGCGCGCCCGGACCCGCGCGTGATGCTGTCCTGCTGAATGCCGCGGCCGGGCTGGTGGCGTTCGACGCCGACGCCGAGGGCCCGCTGACCGACCGGATGGCGGCAGCGCTAAAGCGCGCCGCTGAATCGATCGACTCCGGTGCCGCGGCTGCTGTGCTGGAAAAGTGGGTCGCCCTCACCCGGGGCTAGTCGTTCAGGGCTAATGGGCCAGGGCCAGGAGTACCGCCCGGGTTACTGTTCAAAGCCCAGGGCGAACGCTGCGTCGAGGTCGTGCTGCGAGTAGGCCCGGAACGCAATGTGCGTGGTGGTGTGCACAACCGCGGGAACCTTGGACAGTTTGTCCGCGATAACGTCCGCCAATTCATCGTGCTTCGCCACCCGGGCCACGGCAATCAGGTCCCATTCGCCGGTCACGGAGTAGACCTCGCTGATGCCGGGAATCGCCGAAATTTCCTCTGCCGTCTCCGGAATTCGGGAGGCGTCTGTCTTGATCAGGACGAATGCGGTGATCACTCTTGACCTTTCGGATCGGGTGGGCCGTTGCAGGCGTTGCAGGCGATACTGTGTGCTGCCAGCCTAGTACATCGGGGGTGCTTCAGCGGTGCTGCCGGCGCCCTGCCAGCCGCCGGAATCCGGCCACGATGAGGCGGTAGCCCACGAGGAATGTCCCCAGGCTCAGCAGGGCAACAATGACGAACGGCAGGACCACCGTTTGTCCGGTCAGCGCGCGCAGCAGCATGCCCAGGGCGAGGGCTCCCAACCAGACAGCGACGCCCGCCGGCCAGGCCTGCAGCGGGGCACGCCACACGCGCATCACAAGCCACGCCATTGCCGCTCCGGCCAGGAACGGCCAGGCGGTCAGGAAGACCCCGGTGATTACATCCCCGCGCTGGTGGGCGTCCCGGCCGATGGCGGCAAATGTCAGGATGAGGACGGCATCGACGAGGGCGGCGAGGACCACGGCGTTTCTCGCGGTGGTGCGGGCAGGTACGGACTGTGTGCGGGAAGGCATACCTTTACAGTAGTTCCGGTGGAGCGCCGGTTCGACCGCCAGTACGTCCAGGGCTACACACCGGAGACAGCATGCGACTTGTCCAGATCGCGCAACACGCCAGCGACCTGCAGCGGGCGGCAGGGTTCTACGCCGCCCTGCTCGGTGCCGAAGCCCGGGCGGTGTTCGATCCTCCAGGGCTCCTGTTCTTTGACCTCGACGGCGTGCGGCTGCTGCTCGAGTCCGGCGCACCATCTGCCTTGATTTACCTGGCAGTCCCGGACGTCAGGGAGTCCGTGGCCGGGCTCCGGGACAGGGGAGTGGAGATCCTTGAGGAACCCGCGGTGATTTTCAGCCATGAGGACAACCGTCTGGGACCGGCCGGAACCGACGAATGGATGGCCTTCATCCGCGACAGCGAAGGCAACACCGTTGGCCTGGTCAGTCAGCTGCAGCGGTAGCTGTCAGGCTTTGCTGGCCGCTATCTTCGCGGCAAAGGCCACAAGTACGACGCCGGCAATGCGGTCCGTGGTTTTGCCCACCGCGGGGGACTGCAGCCACCGCCGGGCGTAATGGGTGGCAGCAATAATGCCGGCGAACCACAGCATGCCTTCCACGTTGTGTACCAGCGGCAGCAGGACGCCCATCAGAAGGGGCGGGACATCCTGCGGCAGGAACAGCTGAATCATGGCCATATAGAAGACGCCCACCTTGGGATTCAGCAGACTTGTGGTCACGCCGGTCAGGAAGGGCGCTGCGGCTCGGAATCTCGATGTTCATCAGGACTTTCAGCGAACTGGAGAAGGGCTTCAGGGATGGACATATCCGATGATAACCGCGCCATTGTGCTGGGAATCACGCCCGGCTAGGCTCGCAACTCGACTGAAGAACCGCCGTCGGGAGTCTTTCCGGCGCTGCTAGCGAGATGAGGAAACAACGTGACCCAAAAGATCACCACCTGCCTGTGGTTCGATACCCAGGCTGAGGAAGCCGCCGACTTTTACGTCTCGGTCTTCGACGGATCCAAAATCCTCAACGTGGCCCGCTATGCAGAGGGGGGACCCGGGCCGGCCGGACAGGCCATGACTGTCGAGTTCGAAATCGAGGGCCGGAAGTTCCTGGCGCTTAACGGGGGACCGGCATTCACGTTCAACGAGGCCGTTTCCTTCGTGATCGACTGCACGTCGCAGGAAGAAGTGGACCGCTACTGGTCGGCACTGACGGCAGGCGGCACCGAGAGCCAATGCGGCTGGCTCAAGGACAAGTTCGGAGTGTCGTGGCAGGTTGTGCCGTCCGTCCTGGGGCAGTTGCTGGGCGGTCCGGACCCGGACGGTGCGCAGCGGGCCATGCAGACGATGCTGGGCATGCGGAAACTCGAGATCGCTGAGCTCCAGGCCGCTTACGACGGAGCCTGAAAGGACCAGCTCCTGGGTCGGCGCAGGGGAGTGGACCACATGCCATCCGGCCCTACCCGGCGCGGGACTCCCGGACGATAATCGGGAATACCTACCCCGCACCTGAATGGAGGCATTCGCGATGTCTGTTTACACGCTCGGAATCTGGTTGGTGAAGCCCGGCAGGGAGAATGACTTTGTTCAGGCGTGGCGTGACCTCGCCAGGAAGACGCAAGAGGATTTTCCCGGCGCGAAAGCCATCCTGATGCACGACCGCGATGTTCCCAACAGGTTCATCAGCACAGGCCCGTGGGAATCACTCGAGCAGGTTGAGGTATGGCGCGCTTCGGACACCTTTACCCAGGGATATGAAGCCATGCGCGGGTTGTTGGAGCACTTTGAACCGCACACGCTGGATGAGGCAGCCAGCATCGGGTGAGCGCAGGAGGGAATCCTGCTTGACGTCAACGGAAGGGGGGGCCGCGATGACGGAAACGAAGGGCGGTGCCGCGGAGCCTTCGACATTAGGCGACGGCGGAGCGATGGAGTTGCGCCGCGCTCCGGCATGGAAGGCCAAGTACGACTGGAGCGAGGACCCCGACGAAGTGGTCCATCTTGTCTGTTGCCGGGATCTGGACTGGCGGCGCGCCTTGTGCGGCTATGAGGAACCCGAAATGACGATCGCCCGTGACCCCAGAATCCTGTGTTCGATGTGCATGGAAGTCTTTGGCCGGGAGCTCGGACCGGGGCCATGTCCCATCGATGATCAGCCGTGCCCTGACGACGACGAAATCGACCGGGTCATCGACGAACGCACATCCTGAGGGGACCGGCAGCTTCCCTTTACTGGTAACCGTGCATATTCGTTCTAGTACTAATCCTGGCGCTGACGGAACCATGTCGTGACTCCGCTGGGCTGGGGCGCGAGGCTCTTGCCCGCAGAGATTTAGACACAAAGGCGCCCCGCACCGAAGAGGTACGGGGCGCCCGCCTTCACTAGTTTCAGCCGCGGTATTTGAAGACGGCTGTGTGCTTTGACCCGTCCGTCAGGGGCAGCTCGAACATCCGGCAGGAGTCGGCCCACGCCTTATCTGTTTTCCAGACGTAGCTGTACGTCCCGCTTGCAGCATCGTAGGAGAGGCTGCTCGAACCGGCAGTTGTTGTCGTCTCAACCTCCGCAACGGGTGCGCCCGTGTCACAGGTGACCGGAACGGAGGTTGGCGAGTCTGCCTGAAGGATGTTCAGCCCGAAATCTCCGCCAAGGCTGAACTTCATCGGCACCGATCGCCCTGCCGTTATGACGTTCACTGCCGGTGCTGGATCGACCGGCGCCAGGAATCCGCTGAAGGCAAAACCGCTCCTGGCGGGAAGCATCATTCGTGTCGGCACTCCCATGCCGCCGCCCTCGGTGAAACCGATCACTCCGATCTCAACATCTTCGGTCCGGCGCACGTCGGTGATTGTTGCCGTCCGCACGCTGGCGTCCACCAGTCCGCCTGGGATGCCGTCGACGGTGAGGGCCCGCCGGTTCACCAGCGGGTCGGAGGATTCCCACGTCACTTGGACGCTGCTGACATCGCCGGCGTCAGCGACCGGTGTGGCAGTGACGTTCAGCGGAGCTGTGGTACGGGATCCGCGAGCCGAGGGAGCCCTGAAAGACCTCACAGTTCGGAACGTCGAAGCGCCACTCAGAGTGGTGCGCCTCATCCAGGCAGGCGAGTGGAGCTGCGCCAGGAAGATAGCTGTTCCCCTCTGGGAGAAAGAGTTTCGGATCACCGAAAAGCGCTTGATAGACGACGCGGCCGCGCAGGCTGCCGCTGAGCTTCTCGTTGTATGCCTCGCCCACGACCTGGGCACCTTGGGAGTACCCGCCGAGCACGAAAAGGGCGTCCGGGCAGGCGGCTGCGCGCTTGCCCAGATAGGCATTCAACTCGTCAACACCTTCGTTGACGCTGTCGCCGTAGGTGGACCCGCCACCGCCGGTAATCCCTGCCCCGACAGTGTTCCACAGGGATTCCAGGCCCTTGTCCATGCCGACGGGAACAGCAGGGTAGGAGTACCGTCGATGCCTCCATCGCCGAGTTCGTACTGGTGGATAGTCGCTGGAGCGGTAAGCCGCTCCTTGATCTTTAACTGGAAGTTGTTGGCTTCAGGGTCGCCTGGATCCTGTCCTGACCCCCTGGCGAATACTGTTTCGACCGTTGCGCAGGCATCAGCGACAGGATCCGCGGCGGAAGCTGGCGGAACCGTCAGCGTGACTGCGGCGATGGCAGCAGCCAGACCTAGAACGGTCAGGTGGAAAGGAGTTTTTGAGCGCACAGTATTACCCAACGGTTCCTGAACGGAATTGCCGCCTTGTTCTGCGGCTCAAGGCAGCGGACGCGGCCTGAATGGTCTCAGAGCACCGGCTAGTTTATCCAGTGACTAGATAAAGAATCCTCAAGATTTCCCAAGCTTCAGGGTGCTTGCTCAGCGGCCAGGGCTACACGCTGAGGTGCCCCTGGGGCAGGGCTAAAGACGGTGAAGGAGTACTCGAACTCGCCATCGCTTCCACTCAAAACGCAGATAGGGCTGCTTCCGATGACGTTGGACTGTCGCCTGCACGGTCCATCCGACTTCATCTCGAAACCAAGCCCGGAGAACACTGCCTTGATGTCGTCATCGGTGAGCTCTTTCCCGGTATCCCAGCGACGGGAGAGGCTGGGGCATGGGTTCGTACTGATGCACATGAACCGCTCCGGGCGGACAGTCTCGTCGGTCAGCTTCCAGTCCGACGGGATGGCGAAGCGTCCGGCGCGGGAAAGCATATCGTCGGTAACCTTGTTCTCTGCGGACCGGATCACGAAGAACGCACCAAGCCCCACGACCAGTACCGCCGCCAGGACAATTCCGACAATCCGCTTCACTGTGTTCCCCCAAGCCATCAGTGCAGGCACTGATCTCCGGGTCGACCAGCGTCAGTGCTGAACGCATCGTACCTGCATCCGCCCGCCGTGTCAGCGACACAAAGGGGGTACATTCTTCCGCATCGGGATACAGGAGGACGCTCAGATAGCGATAGGGGATGTCTCTCGAAGGGCCGCCCGGAAGGAGCAGGTCTTGAAAGTTTGGGCACGTTAGGAGATGAAGGCATCGGAGTCCGCGCATTTGGCGAAGCCCCCGTTGGATGCATCAGATGCAACATCGGCTTTCTCGTACTGGCAACGATGATTATTCGGTTTGTGACTATTCCGCTCCTGGGACTTCGGTGAATCTGATGCGAGTTAGCCCTTTGCTGTGGCAAGGTGTGCTCAACGGTCGCCCTGAGCGAAGGGAGCAAGGGTGTTCTTGCAGGGAGCAGTTCTCGCACTATTTGGCATCCTGTTCCTTCTTATGGGGCTGGCCGTAGCCTTCTTTCGGTCCGCCGTTTCCAAGGGGCATCGTAAATGGATGAGCATGATGGGCGGGCGTCCAGGGCGTCCATCAGACGAAGCAATGGCTCCAGGCACGTGGCTGGCGATAGGAGTTCTAGCAGCACTCATGGGCGCTGGGCTCCTTCTTGTTGGTTTGAACCTGCTCCTTCGCCATTGAGGAGCCGGCAGTCGCTTCTAATTCACTCTGACAGGAGCGATTGGTGCATAGCGGGACCATGGGTCGGCGGCGGCCGCGGCATGTTTTTGGGTGACTTGGTAGCTGTAGCCGAGCATTTCTGCCACGAGCGGTGCGGGGACTTCTTTGACTAGGCTGCGGAGGGATGCGTTGCGTGCGCCTAGGAGGTCTATTCCAATTTCCCTGAGACGCATCATGAGCGTGTTGGGGTGCAAGTGTTGCCCGGCGCGGTAGCCCGGGAAGAGCCACGGACTGCCGGAGCTGCTGCCGGTACGCATGTTGGGGCGTGAGGCGAGGTGTTCTGTGAGCAGTGAGGCGAAAGGTTCGGGCACTGGCGCTGGATGCTCTACCCCGAGTGACAGGCGAAGGCCACCGGGTGTGAGGATCACGTCGGTGCTTTTCATCGCGGCGATCTTCACTACTGGTTGGGCGTAGAGCAGCAAGAGAGTGGCGGCGACTCGGTAGGACAGGGTGTCGATGTCGTCGGTGAGGCAGGCCTTGAGCATGGCCAGCCGCTGACCCTGGGTGAGCAGCGGCACGGTCTTGGCCTGCCGGAAGCCGATGGTGATGTTGGTGCAGGTCCGGTTCTTCATCGCCCAGACGAAAAAGGTTCTGATGGCATGTCTGGTTGTGGGACCGTCGGCCAGCCAGGCGTCGACGTCGCCCTGGACGCAGGAGGCGGCCGTCCGTCCGTGGGTGAGCTGGAGCCAAGTCAGGAACTTGATGGTTTCGGTGATTTCCTGCTTCGCACTGTGCACGGGCCCGCGGGTGGGATTCCCGTCTGCAGAGAGGGCCCGGATGCGCCGCAGGTGATGCCAGCGGGCGAAGGACTCAATGGTTCGCCGAACCTCGGTGTCATCAATGTCGTCGAGCTTGCCGGGTAGCCACCGCTCAAAGAGCGCGAGGTAGTGGTCGCGGACCGGGAGTAGGTTGTGGTGGGTGAGCAGGCTGCGCAGGTGCTCCACCCGTAGGCTGTTGGGTTCCCTGTCCAGCGCCTCGTGACTGAGCGGGATGTTTCCGGTGGCGAGTCGCTCGAGCAGTTCGCGGACACCGGGTTTGCGGAGCCAGGTGAGGATGCTTTCGGGGCGCTGCGCTCCGCAGAGCGCGGCGAGCAGTTTCGCTGCCGCCGTTTCCGTGCCCTGGGACTCATCAACGTGCATCAGCGCTGTGAGGTCGCTCCGGAGTGAGCAGCGGGCACAGGTGTTGTGACGGTAGTGCTCGGTTTCCGTCCCGCAGCCGGCGCAGTGTTTTAATCTTGTAGTCGCTGGAGACGGAGGTGTAGAGGGCAGTCGTTGAGGCGTGCTCATGCCCGGCCTGGTGCTGGACGAACAAAGCGTCCATGCCTGATTCGATCAGGTGGGTGACGTAGGAGCGGCGCAGCGAGTGGATGTCCAGGCCGGGGGAGAGGCCCAGGACCTCGCAGTACCGGTTAAACCTTCGGTTCAGCGCCGTCTCCGAAACAAGGGTGCCCCGTTCGGAAGGGAACAGGTCCACCCCATCGGTCATGTGCGGGTGGCCGTGTTCCAGCCAGTCGGCAACGATTTCCGTGCGGGGCATCCAAGATCAACGTCATGTGGCTTTGCGCGCCCCGTCAATGCTTTTAGGAATGCCCTGCGCCGACTCAGTGCGAAGTGTTTCCGCAGGTCAGAGGCACTTTACGAAGCTGAATGACTACGTGGCGGCGAGTCGCAGCCGGAGGAGCGGTGATCATGCATCAGATGCAATAATCACTGTTCTACTTTACATAATGTAGATTATCGGCGTTTTGGGTGGAAGTCCGGCCACGTGAAGAGGGGCACATTTCTGAGCCGTGATCAGGCCGTGATTTTCGCCGTCCCGTTCAGTCATTGACGTGCGTTTCAGCCGCCGACGTACGCAGCGAGGTGTTCGCCAGTAAGCGTCGACCGGCTGGCCACCAGTTCGGCCGGGGTGCCTTCGAAGACGATCAGGCCGCCGTCGTGGCCGGCGCCCGGGCCGAGGTCGATGATCCAGTCTGCGTGCGCCATGACCGCCTGATGGTGCTCGATCACAATGACCGACTTGCCCGAGTCGACGAGCCGGTCGAGCAAACCCAACAGCTGCTGGACGTCGGCAAGGTGCAGGCCCGTGGTCGGCTCGTCGAGGACGTAGACGTCACCCTGTTCGGCCATCTGGGCAGCCAGCTTGAGCCGCTGCCGCTCACCGCCGGACAGCGTAGTGAGCGGCTGGCCCAGGCTGAGGTAGCCCAGTCCCACGTCGGACAGCCTGGCAAGGATTTTGTGGGCTGCCGGGACCTTCGCCTCCTCGGAATCGAAGAACCCCGTGGCCTCGGTGACGGGCATCTCCAGCACCTCGGCGATGTTCCTGCCGCCCAGCGTGTATTCCAGCACAGAGGCCTGGAACCGCCGGCCCTCGCAGTCCTCGCAGGGAGATTCGACCGTGGCCATCACACCGAGTTCGGTGAAAATGACGCCGGCGCCGTTGCAGGTGGGACAGGCCCCCTCGGAGTTGGAGCTGAAAAGCGCCGGCTTGACCCCGTTGGCCTTCGCGAACGCCTTGCGGATCGGTTCGAGCAGGCCTGTGTACGTGGCCGGGTTGCTGCGGCGCGAGCCTTTGATGGCGGCCTGGTCGATCACCACCACCCCGTCGCGGCCGGCAACAGAGCCGTGGATCAGTGAGCTCTTGCCGGAACCTGCCACACCCGTCACGACGCAGAGCACGCCAAGCGGGATGTCCACATCCACATCCTGGAGGTTGTGCGTCGAGGCGCCGCGGATGTCCAGCTTGCCGGCCGCGGAGCGCATGGACTCCTTCAGCGCCGCGCGGTCGTCGAGGTGGCGCCCGGTAATGGTGTCGCTCCCCCGCAGTCCCTCGACTGATCCTTCGAAACACAGCGTGCCGCCGGCGGTACCCGCTCCGGGGCCCAGATCGACGACGTGGTCCGCGATGGTGATGGTCTCCGGCTTGTGCTCGACCACCAGCACGGTGTTGCCCTTGTCGCGCAGCTGCAGCAGGAGCCGGTTCATCCGCTCGATGTCGTGTGGGTGCAGGCCGATACTCGGCTCGTCGAAGACGTACGTGACGTCCGTAAGCGACGACCCCAGGTGCCGGATCATCTTGGTCCGCTGCGCCTCTCCCCCGGACAGCGTTCCCGCCGGCCGGTTGAGCGAGAGATAGCCAAGGCCGATTTCGGCGAACGAGTCAAGCAGGTGCTGCAGGCCCTTAAGCAAGGGCGCGACCGACGGCTCGTTGAGGTCGCGGATCCAGTCGGCCAGGTCGGTGATCTGCATCTCGCAGAGCTCGGCGATGTTCTTGCCTTGGATCTTCGAGGTCAGGACGTCCTTGGTCAGCCGCGTACCGTTGCAGTCGGGACAGGTCTGGAACGTCACCGCCCGTTCGACGAACCGGCGCACGTGCGGCTGCATGGCCTCCGGGTCCTTGGACAGCATCGACTTCTGCATCTTGGGGATGATCCCCTCATAGGTGAGGTTGATGCCTTCGACTTTGATCTTCGTCGGTTCGGCGTACAGCATCGTGTCGAGCTGCTTCTTGGTGAACGTGGCGATCGGCTTGTCCATCGGCAGGCCGACCCCCTCGAACAGCCGGCCGTACCAGCCGTCCATCGAGTAGCCGGGAACCATGAGGGCGCCGTCGCTGAGGGTCTTGCTGTCGTCGTACAAAGCGGTGAGGTCGATGTCGCTGACGTTGCCCATGCCTTCGCACCTTGGGCACATGCCGCCCAGGTAGACGGCCTGGCTGACGACGCTCTTCTCGACGCGGCCGCCCCTGTCGGTAGACATGACGCCGCTCGCCTTGCGCGTGGGCACGTTGAAAGAATAGGCAGTCGGCGGGCCCACATACGGGGTCCCGAGACGGCTGTACAGGATCCGGAGCATCGCGTTGGCGTCGGTGGCCGTGCCCACCGTGGACCGCGGGTTGGCACCCATCCGCTCCTGGTCAACGATGATGGCCGTGGTCAGGCCCTCGAGGAAGTCGACGTCGGGCCGGGCCAGGTTGGGCATGAATCCCTGCACGAACGCGCTGTAAGTCTCGTTGATCATCCGCTGCGACTCGGCTGCGATCGTCGCGAACACCAGCGAGCTCTTGCCCGAGCCGGAGACGCCCGTGAAAACCGTCAGCCGCCGCTTCGGGATCTCCAGGCTGATGTCCTTGAGGTTGTTCTCCCGTGCGCCCTGCACCCGGATCAGATCGTGGGTGTCGGCCACGTGCTGCTGCGCTGGCGACTGCGGGTCCGTCTGCTGGGTGGCCATGCTCATCGTGTCTCCATCTGTCAATCAGGCGCAGCCTTCGTGGCTTTTGCCGGCATCACCTGGCTCTATCTAACCAGCTTCGGGCATTCCGGCGGCTAACCTACGCGTTGGTAAGCCACCATTGTCTTAAGGCCGAAGCTCACTGAGAATGAACCATGACGGTCTACATGAGGTCCCTGGAAACTGCTGTCCCGCCCACCGTACTCATCCAGTCTGAAGCCCGTGATGTTTTTGCTGCCCAGCCGGGGCTGACCAGGCTGGGTTCCCGGCTGGTGAACACGTGTTTTGACTCCGCAGCCATTGACACCCGGTACACGGCGGTCACCGAGCTCACCAAAGACAGCCGGGCGGACAATCCGCAGTTCTTCGACCCGGACACCGGCCTTGTGCTGAGTCCCAGCACAAAGGTCCGGAACGACATTTTCGGCCGTGAGGCCACCAAACTGTTTGTGGAATCCGCCCGGGCCGCACTGGATGCCTGCCCCGGCATCGGCCCGGCTGACATCACCCATCTGGTGACCGTCTCCTGCACCGGCTTCTTCAACCCGGGCCCGGACTACAAAATCGTCCGCGCGCTGGGGCTGAATCCTGCCGTGCAGCGCTACCACCTCGGCTTCATGGGCTGCTACGCGGCGTTTCCGGCGTTGCGTGCCGCCAAATCCTTCTGCGAAGCAGACCCGGGCGCCGTTGTCCTGGTTGTCTGCGCCGAGCTCTGCTCCCTCCACGTCCGCACGTCCAACGATCCGGACACCATCATGGGCTCGGCCCTGTTTGCGGACGGCGCCGCGGCGGCGGTCATCTCCGCCCGGGACATCCCGGACGGCACCGCCCTGTTGCGGCTGGACCACTTCGAAACCGTGCTCACACCAGTGGGCGAGGAGTCCATGGCCTGGAACATCGGCGACGAAGGCTTCGAGATGGTGCTGGGCAACTACGTTCCCCACATCATCGACGACCACATCATCGGCGCCCTGGAGCCGCTGCTTTCCCGCGATGAAACCCTGCGCGGACTCCCCTACCGGGACATCACCCACTGGGCCATCCACCCCGGCGGGCGAAGCATCCTCGATAAAGTGCAGTCCAGGCTCGAGCTCACTGACGAGCAGCTGGTTCCTGCCCGGGAGACACTCCGCAACTTCGGCAACATGAGCAGCGCCACAGTGCTCTTTGTCCTCAAGCACATCGCCGGGCTCCCGCCGCAGGACGGCGATGAACGCATCTGTTCCATGGCGTTCGGCCCAGGTCTCACGGTGGAAACGGCGATGTTCACCAAGGTACGAGCACTTCAAGGGGATGCCGCACCGGCGTCCCGGGAGCTCTCCTCAGCGCGCCAGACAACAGCACGGACTGAGCCGTCACTCCTCTGATGGCCGCCCACTTGATGGCCGCCTTTGGATGGCTGCGCGATCGCGACGTCAATGCGGTGGAAGAGATGGACCGTCCCGGGTGTGACCCTGCCAGGCTGGACCGGACCTACGCACAATTCGCGGTGGTTAACAGGGCAGTCTCCGGCTGGCGCAGGATCTACCGGGCGCATATCCGGCCCGTCCTTTCCGCCACAGGGGTGACAACCCTGCTGGATATCGGCTGCGGCGGCGGGGATGTGCCCGTGCTGCTGGCGGCGTGGGCGGCCCGGGAGGGGCTGAGGCTGGAGATCACCGCCATTGATCCGGACCCCAGGGCCTTTGAGTTCGCCCTCCGCCGCGGGCACGTGGACGGTGTGACGTTCCGGCAGGCGTCCACAGGGGATCTGGCAGCAGAAGGGCAACGCTACGACGTCGTCGTATCCAATCACGTCCTGCACCACCTGGAGAAGGTCGAACTGCCCCAGTTCCTGGCCGAGTCGGCGATGTTGTCGCTCCGCACCGTCCTTCACAACGACATCCGCCGCAGCCCCGCCGCGTATGCGTTGTTCTACGCGGCATCCTGGCCCTTTCCCCGGTCGTACATCAGGGAGGACGGACTGACGTCCATCCGGCGCAGCTACACCGCCGCGGAACTCCGGGCGGCTGCTCCCCCGGGCTGGTCCGTGACGCCACGCCCGCCCTTCCGCAACCTCCTCATGCTGAACCGGGACCGACCTGAACCGGACCGCCCGCGGTGATTGACGTCGTCGTGGTGGGCGGCGGCCCGGTAGGGCTGTACCTGGCGGCTCTGCTGCTGCAGTCCGGTGTGACGGTCCGCGTCCTCGAACGGCGCACGGAGCCCGGCACCCATTCCCGTGCCGGAGGCATCCATCCCCCGGCGCTGGAGGCACTCGACGGCGTGGGAGTCGCGGCCGGCCTGGTGTCGGACGGTGTCCGGATCCGCCGCGGCGTCGCCATCGGCGGCGGCGTGGAACTGGCCGAGATGTCCTTTGACGCCGTGTCCGCGAACTACCCGTTCGTGTTGTCGGTACCGCAGACCCGCACCGAAGCTGCCTTGGAACGGCGCGTGCAGGAACTGGACGGCGCAGCGTTGCTGCGCGGAGCCACCGTGACGGGAATTTACGACGAAGGCTCGGCCGTTGCGGTGGATACCCTCACTGCAGCGGGGGAATCCCGGATACATGCCTCCCTGGCCGTGGCCGCGGACGGGGGCCGCTCCACGGTGAGGCAATGGCTGGGCGCTCCGGCCCCGCTCAAGGTGTACCCCGACAGGTACCTCATGGGAGATTTCGCCGACAGCACGGCGTTCGGCCCGGACGCGGCACTTTTCCTGGAAGCACCAGGGATCGTGGAGTCCTTTCCGCTGCCGGGAGGGGTTCGCCGGTGGGTGGCCAGACTGCCTGGAACAGGCCCGCACGCGCCCACTGCCGGTTCCCTGGCCCGGATCGTGCGGGAGCGGACGGGCATACCCGTCGACGCTGGCACCAATTCGATGCTGAGCAGCTTTGGTGTCCGGTCACGCCTGGTGAAGCGAATGATCCACGGCCGGATTTCGCTGATCGGTGACGCTGCCCACCAGATCAGTCCCATCGGCGGCCAGGGCATGAACCTGGGCTGGCTGGATGCTGCCGAGCTGGCGCCGCTCATCCTCGGCCGGTTGGCGGGCGCTGCGCGGGAGATCGATTTCGGGGGCTTCGAGAGACACCGGTTGCAGGCGGCCGCGAAGGCGGTCCGGCAGTCCGAAATCAACATGGCGCTGGGGCGGCCCCTGCCGCGGCCGCTGTGGAACATACGGAACCGGCTGATCACGGGTGCCGCCGGCATGCCGGCCATCAATTCACGCGTCGCCGCCCGGTTCACCATGCACTAGCGGTTTTCCTTCACCTAATGCCCGGTCCGCATCCCCGGCACCCTGTTCATTCCGTGTCTGCGTCACCGGTGAAGTAGCAGTCGTAACTGTCCTGGCTGGCGATCCGGCCTTCCCGGACTTCAAACACCGACGTGGTCCGGGCACGGATGGTTTCGCCGGCGTCCCAGTAGCGCAGGTCCATCAGGAGCGAGGCCGACCAGTCAACTTCCAGCACCACGCGGCTGCCTTCGCAGGTGGTCCGCCGGACCTCGAATCGCTGGCGGGACACCACGTGGCGGCTCTGCTCCGCCCCGGCCAGCACCTGCTCACGGGTGCGCGTGGACCCTTCCGGAGCAAGCACATGCGGCGCTTCGACCAGGGTGAAGTCCTCGGCAAGGAAGCTCTCCACGTCTGCTGCGCCGCCGCCGGCTTCAATGGCACGCACGAATCCCAGGACACAGTTGAGCGGCGTCTGTTCAGTCATGGAACGAGGGTAGCCCATCGACCGGCCTCCGATTCAGCGGGCCCTTAGACTGCTGGCATGGACGGGGCAGCCCAAGGGAGGCGATGGCGGACAGCGGCAGCCGCCGTCGTACTTGCTGCCCTGGTGGCAGGGGCAACGGCACAGGGCTGCAGTCCGGAACCGCAGGCGCCCGCGCTCAGTGCCGAACTCAACCAGTTCAGGGACAACTACGGGACAAAGATCATCCAGATCCAGCTCAGCAACACGTCCTCGGCGCCCGTCACGGTCTTCAACGCCGAGGTGTCGAGTGCCCTGTTCCCGGCAGGTACCAGGTGGGCCAATGAGCCACAGGGCACAGAGGTGCCGCCGGGCCAGACCAAGAGCCTTCCGGCCACGCTCCCGGCGCCCTCCTGCAGCATCTCCGGGACGGATGACGAGGCGGGCACCTCCGCAGGCGCGGGACCGGCCGACATCACGGTGTCCGTGCGCGCTGGTTCCACAACCAGTGAGGTGAAACTCCTCGCCGCAGACCCGTTCGGCGTCCTGGCGCGGAACCATTCTGAACTGTGCCTCGCGCAGTATGCCGGCCAGATCGCCCGGATAAACCTCGCCCCGGAACTGAAGGTGGCGGCGGACGGCCGGACCGCCGTCGTACGCCTTCAGGTGACGCCGCACGGGGCGCGGAAAGGAACACCGGACGCCCTGACCATTGAACGCATCGAGGGCACCACACTCCTGGCCGAAGTCCCGGACAGTCCGTGGCCGCGGGATGTCAGGGTGGTCGCCGGCGGGGATCCCGAAGAATTCCGTCTCCACATACGGCCGGCCCGATGTGATCCGCATGCCGTCGCGGAGGACAAAGTGGGCACCCTGCTGCCTGTCCGGCTCAGTGTCGGCGGACGCCGCGGGACGCTCAAGGTGGCCGCCGGCGTTGCCCTGAAGGGCCGGATTTACGAGTTCGCCTCGGCTGCCTGCGGAGCACACTAGGCTTTTCCCATGCTTCATGTCGCGAACCCCACGCCGTTCAGCGCCGCGCGGATCCGGGAAACAGTCCAGGAGATCCTTGCCGCGGGAGTGCTTCCGCCCATCGTCCAGGCCGGCCATCCGGTACTCCGGCAGCAGGCAGCCGCGTACGACGGCCAACTGGACAGCGCTGACCTCGCGGCGCTCATTGCACTGATGCGCGAGGTGATGCATGCCGCTCCGGGCGTCGGCCTGGCGGCCCCGCAGCTGGGCATCCCGCTGCAGCTCGCGGTGCTCGAGGACCAGTACGACGTCGACGCCGAAACATCCGCCGTCCGCCGCCGGTCACCGCTGGAGTTCTTCGCGGTCATCAACCCGTCGTACACACCCGTGGGGAGCGGCGCGGCGGAGTTTTACGAAGGCTGCCTGTCACTCCAGGGCCTGCAGGCAGTGGTGGCGCGGCACGAGTCCGTCCGCCTCGATTTCACCGACGTAGACGGGGCCGTGCGGCAGCAGGAATTCTCCGGCTGGCAGGCGCGGATCGTGCAGCATGAAACCGACCACCTGCAAGGCATCCTCTATATCGACAAAGCTGAGCTGCGCTCCTTGAGCAACAACGCCGAATACGGCCTCCGCTGGGCCCAACCGGACATCCGGCTCGCCCGGCAGGAATTGGGGTTTCTGCCGGACGTACCCGCGGACTAGGGGTTGGCCCGGGTGGGCAGGTAGCGGGCCCACCACCGCAGGATCTCTTCGAAGCGCTGTTTGCGGTGGTGCGGGGTGCCGGACCGGGAAAGCTCATGGTTCTCCCCCGGGAACACGAGGAAGGCGGCGTCAACACCCTGCTGCTTCAGCGCCGTGAAGTACCGCTGGCCCTGTTCCACCGGGCAGCGGAGGTCTTCCTCGCTGTGGATGACCAGCGAGGGCGTGCGCACGCTGCGGACTGTTGCCATGGGGCTCTGCGCCGCCATCTGTTCTTCCGTGCTGCCGGTGTATTCGCCGCCGAAGAACCAGCCGATATCCGAGGATCCGATGAAGCTCACCGGATCCAGGAAACCGCGCTCCACGATGGCCGCCTTGAAACGGTGGTCCTGGCTGATGGTCCACGCCGTGAGGTAGCCGCCGTAGGAACCTCCCATGATTCCGAGCGCACCGCCGTCGAGCTCCTGGAACTTGGCTAGGGCACCGTCGAGGAAGGACAGCACATCCTGCATGTCCACGGTCCCCATTTTTTCCTTGATGGCCCGGCCGTGGGCCTGACCGTAACCGGCAGAACCCCGGGGGTTGCACATGAGCACCGCGTAGCCGGCCGCGGCGTACACCTGGGCCTCATCGAACAGCGCCACGGTGTACTGCGCGAAGGGCCCGCCGTGGATGTTCAGCAGGACGGGGTGCGGTCCTTTCCCGGGCGGCAATACCAGCCAGCCGTGGACCGGATAGCCGTCGGCCGAGGCGAACGTCAGCTCCCGCGGTTCGATGATCTCGGCCCGCAGGCGAAGCTCCACCGAAAAATCCGTCAGCAGCCTCAGCTGGCCGTCCTCCAGGGCAGCGACGTCCCCCGCTGTGGATGCATCCGAGAAACTGACCACCACCGGGCCGCCGCCCGCGGAGGCGGCGCCGGTGACCACGCGGTCGCCATGGACCAGCAGCGAGTGGTTGCCCGTCGCCCCGAACTCCAGCAGCTCCACCGTGCCCTGCGCGTTGTTGAGCAGCAACACCGAATCCGGGCCGCGGAGCTCCAGTCCGCCGGCGCCTCCGGCGAGGTCCATCGTTTCCACGTCGCTGAGGATCCCCGCCTCCCCGCCGTCCGCCGGCATCACGTGGAGGGCAGTGTTCCGTGCCACGAAGTCCTGGCCGGACGGGCCAAGTTCCTGGGCAAGGAAGAACAGCCACTTCCCGTCCCTGGACTGGCGTGCCGCGGCGACCGTCTGCCGGCCGCTGTTGGTTGCTTTGACGGCTTCGGGCTCTCCTCCCGAGACGCTGACACGGTATATGCCGACCTCAAGATCGTGGTCGCTGCCCTCATGGAGGGCGGCGACGAAGTACACAAAGCGTCCGTCCGTGCTGAACGATTCACCGCTGTGGTCTGTCGCCGCGAATGTCAGTTGGCGGGCCTGCGGGAGCAGGCTGTCGGCGGCTGTGTCTTCTGCGTTTTTGGCTGAATCGGGCTCAGGGCCGTCTTTCGAAATCGCGCCTTGCGCTGCCTTGCGGGCCTTCAAGACGCGGCCTGCGGGCGCCACACGTGGTTCCTCGTCCAGCTCGGGGACGTCTACGATGTACAGCTGGACGGGCTTGTCCGCCGTGTAGCCGACGCCGTTCATCCGGTATTTATAGTCCGTGATGAGCCTTGCGTCCTCGGCGCCGGCGGACACGCCGTCCAGCGTGCCGTACCGGCCGTCGTCGGGCGTTCTGGCACCGAAGACAATGCTGTGCGAATCGGGCGACCAGGCAAAGGAGGAGACGCCGAGCCTGGCGTTGGTCAGGACCTGCGGTTCGCCGCCGGACGCTTCCACAACGTGAAGCTGCGGTTTGCCGTCGGCGGTGGCGCGAAGGAATGCCAGCACCAGCCCGTCCGGCGAGAAGGCAGGCGCTGTGTCCCGGAAGCCGCGGGTCAGCCGGCGTGGCAGCTTCTCCGGGTCCAGCGGCACAGTCCATAGCTGGCCAACGTAGCTGTCGGCATCGAAATCAGGGCGGATGACCGAAACCACGGCCCTGGTGCCGTCCGGGTGGGCGGCCGGGGCAGAAACGGACTTCAGCAGCGGCAGATCTTCAGGTTTCACGCTTGTGAGCCTAACCGCTCGCGCACGGCCTGTGAAACAACTCACGTGTCCCGCGCCGGCGGATGCCGCCGCGATCCAGGGAGTCGCCTGCCGGGATCCCGGGAGGCTGCCGCGCCGGCGGCCCCTAGGATGGGGAGCATGCTTTCCGACGCCGTCCGCTCCCTCCTGTGCCCCGTCTGCCGGAACAGCCTGACTCTGTTCGCGGCTTCTGGCGGCAGCCGGCTGACCTGCCCTCAGGGCCACAGCTTCGACGCAGCCAGGCAGGGCTATTTCAACATGCTGGTGGGCAAGGGAACTGTCTTCGAGGCCGATACCGCCGCCATGGTGGCAGCGCGCTTCGACTTTCTTTCCAAGGGGCACTACCGGCCCCTGGCCGAGGCGGTCGCTGAACTGGCCCGTCCCGCGCTGCGCGGGCCGCAGCCCACGGTGCTGGATGCCGGCACGGGCACCGGGCACTACCTGCACGCATTGCTGGCCGCTGTCCCTGCCGGTGCCATCGGTCTGGATATTTCCAAGTTCGCGCTGCGGCGCGCGGCCCGGTTGAATCCCGACGCCGTCAACCTGGTCAGCGATGTTTGGCAGCCGCTTCCGGTCGCGGACGCCGCCGTCGACGTGGTCACGGTGGTTTTCGCCCCGAGGAACGCCGCCGAATTCGCCCGGGTGCTTCGTCCCGGCGGGCGCCTGATTGTGGTGACCCCGCGGCCCGGCCACCTCGCGGAAATCGCGGATCAGGCCGGCATGCTCGGCATTGAGCCGGCCAAGGAGGAACGGCTTGCGGGCAGCCTTGAGGGTCACTTTGCGGCGCACTCCACCCGGGAGCTGGACCTCGAACTGGGACTCGGACCCGACGACGTCCGCAACCTCGCGCTCATGGGGCCCGCCGGGCATCATCTGGACCCGGCAGCACTGGAAGGCCTCGTTGGCACACTGCCGCCCGTCACCAAGGTCTCGGCCAGGTTCCGAATGAGCGTTTTCGTGCCCCTGCAGCGGCCGTCCGCATAACGACTTGACTACTTTCCAAACGTGCCCAACAGTCCCCTCCTGCGCCCCATGGCTTCGGTCTAGGATGGAAGAACAGTTACTGAGGGCCTGCTTCCGCAGCTCCCGGGACGAAGGGGGTAGGCATGTTTGAGTGGCTTGGCGAGAACTGGTGGGCGCTGTGGCTCACCGTATTCCTGGCGTTCGCCGTCGTGGAGATGCTGACGCTGGACCTGTTCTTCATCATGCTCGGCGGCGGAGCGCTGGCCGGACTGCTGGCTGATTTCGCCGGCGCCGATTTCTGGCTGCAGATCGTGGTTTTCTGCGTTGTTTCCCTGCTCATGGTGGTCTTTGTTCGACCCGTGGCGCTGAAGCACCTGAAGAAGGGCCCCGCTGAACAACGCACCAACATCGACCGCCTGATCGGCGAATCCGCCCTCGTCATGGAGACCGTCAGCAGCTCCTCCGGCCTGGTCAAGATCGGCGGCGACGTCTGGAGCGCACGCTCCGAGAACGGAGTCCTGAACGCCGGGCAGAAGGTCGTTGTATCCGCCATTGAAGGAGCCACGGCGGTCGTGGCGCCGCAGCCGGAAACGGCCGTCCAGTAGTGCCGGCAGTCAAGCAGTACACGCAAACGTAGGCAGGAACACTTTTCCGGCAGCCGCCACCGGCGCCGGTCACGCGGCAGATTAGCCGCACCATGGCAAGGCACATAACTGGGGAATAGGTGATGTATGGATATCGCAGTCGCAATCGTGCTGCTGGTTCTTGTTGCGTTTGTAATAATAGTGCTGGTCCGGTCGGTGCGGATCGTCCCGCAGGCCCGCGCCGGCGTCGTCGAGCGGCTCGGCAAATACCAGCGGACCCTGCTCCCCGGCCTCACCATCCTCATTCCCTTCGTGGACAGGCTCCTGCCGCTCCTGGATCTCCGCGAGCAGGTCGTCTCATTCCCCCCGCAGCCGGTCATCACCGAGGACAACCTCGTCGTCTCCATTGACACAGTGGTCTATTTCCAGGTGACTGACGCGCGGGCGGCCACGTACGAGATTGCGAACTACATCCAGGCGGTGGAACAGCTCACCACCACCACACTTCGAAACGTGGTTGGCGGCCTGAACCTTGAAGAGGCCCTGACCTCCCGCGACCAGATCAACGGCCAGCTGCGCGGCGTCCTGGATGAAGCGACGGGGCGCTGGGGCATCCGCGTTTCCCGTGTGGAGCTCAAGGCCATCGACCCGCCCCACTCCATCCAGGACTCGATGGAGAAGCAGATGCGGGCGGAGCGCGACCGCCGCGCCGCCATCCTGACCGCCGAGGGAACAAAGCAGTCGGCCATCCTGACCGCTGAAGGCCAGCGTCAGTCCTCCATCCTCAAAGCGGAGGGCGACGCCAAGGCCGCCATCCTCCGGGCTGACGGCGAAGCCCAGGCCATCCAGAAGGTCTTCGACGCGATCCACAAGGGCAACCCGGACCAGAAGCTGCTGGCGTACCAGTACCTCCAGACCCTGCCTAAGCTGGCCGAAGGTTCCTCCAATAAGCTCTGGATCATCCCCAGCGAAGTCGGCGAAGCCCTGAAAGGCATCGGCAACGCCCTCGGCGGCACCAATCCGGACCCCCGGACAGGCGGCCTTTTCGACGGCGGAACTGCGGCCGGCAACAACGCCGGCAGCGACGCCGGCACTGACGCCGGATCCGGCGGCACACGGGCCGACGAGCCGCGGCTGCCGCTGTAATAACCCGGCAGGACCGGTCAGGGGAGGCATCCGCAGGTGCGGGTGCCTCCCCTGTTCCGGCCCGCGTCATCGCCCGGCTTTACGGGCCCGGGCCGGACCCCGTATAATAGTATATTTGTCCGGCTGGTTCAGACCTGCTGGAACAATCAAGCTTGGCAGAGCGTTGTGTCTAAAGATGCAATGCAGTGCAAACAGTAGTCCGTGGCGTGAGCTGCCCCGGCTAGCGCGGGGCCTGACTCCGCGAACCGACCAAAGGGAGAAATCATGAGCGATCGCAGCCTCCGGGGCATGCGTCTTGGCGCACAGAGCATGGAGACCGAATCCGGTGTTGAGCCGGCTCCGCGCCAGCGGGTTGAGTACCGTTGCGAGGACGGCGAGCAGGTCTTCGTTACCTTCTCCTCCGAAGCCGAGATTCCTCCGGTGTGGGTTTCAAAGACCGGCAAGGAAGCCTTGCTCGTGGACGGCGAACGCCCCATCAACAGCAACGAGAAGGCAGTGCGTACGCACTGGGACATGCTTCTGGAACGCCGTTCCCTGCCTGAGCTCGAGCAGATCCTCGAAGACCGCCTGACCATTCTGCGGGAACGCCGCGGCGAACGGCGTTCAGCTTAATACGGCTCAGCAACGGGGCGTCGTAGCCCAAACAAAGGGCCGGGCCCGTACCCTCCGCGAGAGGCTACGGGCCCGGCCCTTTTGTTGTCCCGGACGTGATGGGTGCAACCCGGTCCTGAGGGGTGGGCTAAGAGGCTGAGCCCCGGCGGGTGAGCTTATTCCAGCGGGCGGCGAGCCCCCACCTGGTGACGTTGATCATGGCTTCCACCACAATGTTGCCGCTCATCTTGGAGGCTCCGAGCTCGCGCTCCACAAAGGTGATGGGGCGTTCCACAATCTTCAGGCCCATCTTGGCCACCCGCCAGGCGAGGTCCACCTGGAACCCGTAGCCCACGGAGTCCACCTGGTCCAGGTTGAGCTTCTCAAGCGTCGTCCGCCGGAAGGCCCGGTATCCGCCGGTGACATCCTTGATCTTGAGTCCCAGCATCAGCCGGGCATATGTGCTGCCGATCCGGGAGATTGCCTGCCGGTACAGCGGCCAGTTGACCACGCTGCCTCCCGGCACCCAGCGTGAACCCATGGCCAGGTCGGCGCCCTCTTCCACGGCGTCCAGAAGCTGCTGCAGCTGCTCAGGCTGGTGTGAACCGTCCGCGTCCATTTCCACAAGGATGTCGTACCCGGCGTCGAGGCCCCATTTGAAGCCGGCGATGTAGGCGGCGCCCAGTCCGGCCTTGCCTTGGCGGTGCAGTACGTGGACCTGGCTGTCTTCGGCAGCGATGCGGTCCGCCAGCTGTCCGGTGCCGTCCGGGCTGTTGTCGTCCACCACCAGCACATCGGAAGCCGGAACGGCCGCACGCAGGCGCGCGAGTGTCTTGGGCAACGATTCCAGCTCGTTGTAGGTGGGGATGATGGTGAGGACACGCACAGCGAGGCCCTTTCCTTGATGGGAGCGGTCACGCGCCAGGAAGCACAACACAGAAGTGCCGGGCTTAAGGCGCAAGTCACCATTATAGGGAGTTTGCGCTGCCCAGGCGCGTTACAGGGGCAGGCCGCGGGCAGGTCCACGTGCCTCGGGCCAGTTCCAGCCGGATGCGGCCTGCCTCGGCGGAACTGTTTTCTGCTGCACAGTGGACCTGCCCCTGGACTGCCACGGCGTGGCCCGTCGTCAGGTCCGAACGGGGCATCCTGCCGGCGGGTCGCGTGGCCAGACGGAACCGCGCGATGGTGGAACCGTCCGTTGCGACTCAATGCTACGGGCGGTCCGCACGGTGTCAACCCGGCTTTGACGTGCGGGTTTAGGCGTTGCCGCAGGTCAGGACCATACGGCGCGCCGGGAGCTTTCCGGTCTATGACCGCAAGGAACCGTTTGTGAACAACTCTTTTCCATCGCGTACTGTCTGCAGGCACACGGGGTCACTTCCGGTGTCCAACGCCGGGAGCAACGGTGTACGCGCCCGGGGGTCCGTACTCCAGGACTGCACGCGGCCGTCCGCCACCTGCACCATGAGTTCTTCCACTTCCCAGACCGCGAAGCTGGCCGGCGCCCCCGGAACCAGCTGGCCGGCCATTGGATTGCGGTACCTGGCGGCGCGCCAGCCGGCCCTGGTGTGGCCGAGGAAAGCTGCCCGCGCCGAAATGCGCTGGTCCGGGTTGCTGTGCTCAAGGCAGGCCCGGACGCTTGCCCAGGGGTTGAGCGGAGTCACAGGGCTGTCGCTGCCGAAGCAGATGGGAACTCCTGCAGCGTAGAAGGACGCGAAGGCGTTCATTCCGTGCTCCCGGCTACCCAGCCGTTCCTGGTAGAGGCGACCCGCCCCGCCCCACTCAGCGTCGAAGCCCGGCTGCACGCTGACGGTGACCGAATACTTTGCCAGCCGGCTGATGGCCGCGGCATCGGCCATTTCCACATGCTCAAACCGGTGGCCGGCTGCTCTGACCCGCTGCTCCCCCACTTCCGCCGCTGCACGGTCCAGAGCGTCCAGCGCCGCGTCGAGTCCGGCGTCGCCGATGACGTGGAACCCGGCCTGTATGCCGAGCAGCGAACACGCAGCCACATGGGCGGCAGCTTCGTCAACGGTAAGGTACAGGCTGCCGCGCTCCCCCGGAGCATCGCTGTAGTCGTCTCTCAGTGCTGCAGTCCGGGAGCCGATGGATCCGTCGATGTTCAGGTCCCCGGCCAGGCCCCGCACGCTGGCCCCAAGTCCGTCGAGAATGCTGCGGGCATCCGCCTCCGACGCCGCGAGCTGTCCCCAGTACGGAAGGACTTCAGGCACGGGGTCCCGGAAGGCACCGTGGCTGTTCCACTCCGCTGCGACCCGCAGGTCGGCTGTGCTGCCGATGTGCGGCGCAGCCATTTCTGCCACGGCCACGTAGCCGTTGGCGGCGGCTTCTGCGAGGGCACGTGATTGGTAGCTCCGCAGTTTTTCGTCGGGCAATTGCCGCGCGGCGAGCCTGGCTGACGTGTGGGCATGGCGCTTTACCTGGCTGCCGGACGAAAAGCCTTCCAGACCGGCCAGGCCCGCTGCCTCGGCAAGGGAGGATGACACCAGTGCGGAGTGGGCGTCCACCCGCGAGAGATACACGTGCCGGCCACCCGCCGCACGCTCCAGCTCCTCACGGCTTGGCAGGGCCTGATCGGCCCAGCCGCTTTCGTCCCAGCCATGGCCCAGGACAGTGCCATTCCCATCGCTTGGCATGCCAGCAACGGATGCAGCCACGGCATCCAGGATGTCGGCGGCTGAGCGCATGCCGCCGAGCTGCAGCGAATCCAGGGCAATGCCCGTTTCAGTCAAATGAACATGTGAATCCACGAAACCGGGAGCCAGCAGGGCGCCCTGGAGGTCGATGATGTCCATGGACGAATCGGCTATTGACGTGGCCGCCTGCTCCGAACCAACCCATGCCACAGTGTCCCCGTCCACGAGCATGGCGGTGGCAAAGGGGTCGGCTGCGGTGTAGACGGAACCGTTGCGGTACAGAGTTACTTTATGGTCTTTGGCCGGCAGGTCCGCCCGTGCGTCAGTCATGGTGTGTGTGGCTCCTCAGCAGCCTTGAAGTGAGTGGAAATGTGCGGGCGGGACCGGCGGATCAGACCACCGTGGAGTAAGCCACCACGCCGCGTCTGACCAGGATGATGGCCTCCGAGCAGAGGCGTGAAAGCCTCGGGTCCAAGCCCGGGATCTTGGCCAGCTGGTCCAGCAAGTCAATGACCTGTTTGACCCACCGGACAAAGTCGCCTGCTGCCAGGTCTGTGCCGCTGAGCACTTCCTGAAGGTGCCTCCCCTTGGCCCATTTCAAGATCGGCCAGACGAGCCCCAGTTCGGGCTCGCCGGTGAGGGGAAGCCTGTTCGCTTCCTCGGCATCTTCCAGCACGGACCACTCCCGGACCACGATATCCACGGCGGTCTCCAGCGACACACTGGGCATCCTGGGCCGCAGGCCTCGCTCCTCCCGTTTTGCCTGGAACACCAGCACACTGGCAAGGGCTGCCACTTCAGTGGCATCGAGGTCGTTGAACGCTCCTTGACGCAGCGATTGGGATATGAGGAGGTCCTTCTCACCGTAGATACGGCGCAGCTTCTGGCCGTCGGCGTTGATCGTGACCCTCCCGGAATCGGAGGTTTCCAGGTACCCGTAGCTGGAGAGCAGATCGCAGACCCGGTCGAACGTTTTGGCGATGGTATTGGTGCGGCTTTGGATTTCGCGAACCAGTCCGTCAGTTTCGCGGCGGAGCTTCCACCAGCGCTCGGACCAGCGCGCGTGGTCCTCCCGTTCGCTGCAGCCGTGGCAGGGATGGGACCGCAGCGCCAGCCGCAGGTCGGCAATCCTCTTCTCCTGGTCCGGCAAGGCCGCGGCCCGGCCGAAATCAGTGTTCCGGGCGTTCCCGGGCGCGGGCGGACGGTTTTCCCGGAGTGCGTTGCGGACCGACGATGCCAGGTCCTTGCGCGATTTAGGGACCTTCGCGTTGAACGACTTCGGTATACGGACCCGGGTCACCGGCGTGATGGGCCCTTCCAGGTCCTGAATGCCGAGCCTTCGCAACTGGTTGTCCAGGGTCAAGACAGCAGGCCGCGGCTCGCGGGAGGTGTGGTCGGAGCCGAGCACCACAGCGAAGCCGGGCGCCCTGCCCGTCGGCACGTCCACCACATCGCCGGGCAGGAGCCTGCTCAACGAATCCTCCGTGATGGATTTGCGGGCTTTCGAGGTGCTGCGGGAAGCGGCGTTCTCGGCGTCGGACAGTTCCCGCCGCAGCCGTGAGTACTCGGTGAAGTCACCCAGATGGCACGTCATGGATTTCTGGAAGCCGGCCAGGGACTCCTCCCTGCTCCGGACCTGCTTTGCCAGGCCGACCACGGAGCGGTCCGCCTGGAATTGGGCAAAAGAGGATTCCAGGATTTCACGGGCACGGGGCCTGCCGAACTGCGCCAGGAGGTTGATGCTCATGTTGTAAGTGGGGCGGAAGCTCGAATTTAGCGGGTAGGTCCGGCGCGATGCCAGGCCGGCGACCGCCGTCGGGTCGGTTCCGGGCTGCCACAGCACCACCGCGTGGCCCTCGACGTCGATGCCGCGGCGCCCTGCGCGGCCGGTGAGCTGCGTGTATTCGCCGGCGGTAATGCCAACGTGGGCTTCACCGTTGAACTTATCCAGCTTTTCCAGCACCACCGAACGTGCCGGCATGTTAACGCCCAGCGCGAGGGTTTCGGTCGCGAATACCGCCTTGACCAGGCCCTCGACGAACAGCTTCTCCACGACCTCCTTGAATGTGGGCAGCATCCCGGCGTGATGGGCTGCGAGGCCCCGCAGGAGGCCGTCACGCCAACTCCAGAACCCGAGCACGTCGAGATCATCCGACGGAATGTCCCGCGCCGCTTCATCAACACGGCTGGCAATGACCCGTTGTTCACGCTCGGTGGTCAGCCACAACCCCGCTGAGACGCACTGCGCCACAGCGGCGTCGCAGCCGGCACGGGAGAAGATGAAAGTAATGGAGGGAAGCAGATCCTGGCGGTCAAGGCTGGCGATGACCTGGGGGCGGCTTGCCTTGCGTACGGCACTCTGCTGGGCCGCCTGGGAGCGGTTGTCGCCGCGCTGGTTCTGCTGGCGGCGCTGGCTGCGTCCGCCATGGCCGAAGCGGGCCCGTGAATTCATCTGGCTCTCGGTGCGTGCCATGGCCAGCAGGTCCGGGTTCACTTCAAACCCCCGTTCGAGGGAGACGTTGGCCGTCATTGCCGTGGCGGCGGGATCAGACTCCCCTTCAAGTGCGATCTCGTCGAACGTTGTTTCGCCGGCGAAGAGGTCAACGATTTCACGTCCCACCATGACGTGCTGCCAGAGCGGCACCGGACGGTGCTCGGAGACGATGACGTCAGTGTGCCCTCGGACGGTATCCAGCCACGCTCCGAATTCCTCGGCGTTGGAGACCGTTGCGCTCAGCGATGCCACCTGGACTTCGCTAGGCAGGTGGATGATGACCTCTTCCCAGACGGCGCCGCGGAACCGGTCGGCGAGGTAATGCACCTCGTCCATGACCACGAAGCCGAGGTCATCCAGCGTGTCCGAATCCGCGTAGAGCATGTTGCGGAGGACTTCGGTGGTCATCACGACAACCGGGGCGTCGCCGTTGATGCTGGTGTCACCTGTGAGGAGGCCCACGTTTTCCGGGCCGTACTTGTCGGCCAGCTCAGAATACTTCTGGTTGCTCAGCGCCTTGATGGGGGTGGTGTAAAAGGCTTTGAGGCCGCGCTGGAGTGCCAGATAGATGGCGAACTCGCCCACGATTGTTTTGCCTGCGCCGGTGGGTGCCGCCACCAGGACGCCCCTGCCCTGCTGAAGGGACTTGCACGCTTGGCGCTGGAAATCGTCGAGTTCGAAATCCAGCGTCCGCACGAATTTACCCAAATATGTATTGGCTTCGGCGGTCCGCTCGGCACTGGCCCGATAGAGTTCCGACGGCGACTGTGGCCCGGTTGTGGAGGACATACTTCCAGCCTAGTGGGCGCGGGACTAGAGTTTCCCCAGTTCCGTGCCGGGCGTTGCGACGTCGGCCGTCGCCTCAGTTTCGGCGGCGATCTTCGCGGCCTTCCGGTCCCGGCGGCGGTCATTGAAGATACAGAGTCCGATTGCGGCGAAAAACAGCGCAAGGAGCGGGCCCGCGAGCAGGAACATGGAGAGGGCATCCGCGCCCGGAGCAGCAACGGCAGCAAGCACAAACACCAGGAAGACCGTGATGCGCCACGCCTTCAGGATGGTTTCGCCCCGGATGATTCCGGCCATGTTGACGCCCACCAGGACCACGGGAACCAGGAACGCGAGGCCGAGGAACAAGACCATGCGCGTGACGAAATCCACATAGTCGCGCGCATCGATGAGGTTGGAGAATCCCGCAGGCGTGAACTGGGTCAGCGCGCGCACCACCTGCGGCGTCACCATCCATCCGACCCACACGCCGGCAAGGAACAGCGGCACCGCCGCGGCCATGTAGCCCAGGGTGTAGTGCCGCTCTTTCTTGGTGAGGCCGGGGGTGATGAAGGCCCACAGCTGGTAGATCCAGATGGGGCTCGAGATGACCGCGCCGATCAGCAGGGAGAGCTGGAGTTTGAAGTCGAACGGAGACGCAATGCTCGAGAAGTTCACGGAGGACGTGCCGCCGGTGGTCTCGGCAATCCGGTCAACCGGCTCCTTGAGGGCGCTCAGTACGGGATCGTAAAGGATCCACCCGCCGATGCCACCGATGACAAGGCCAATGGCGGACTTAATGAGCCGGTTCTTGAGCTCCTTAAGATGGTCCATCAGGGCCATCCGACCCTCAGGGTTGGATTTACGGCCCTTCGTCAGTGCCACTTCAGGTCAAACGCGGTTCGACGGCGGAACGTCCGTGCCGTCTGCACTTCCGGTGCCGCCCGTGGCGTCACCGTTCTGCGGCCGGGACTGCGGGTGGTTGACGATCTTTCCTTCGACCGGGTCACCGTCCTTGGCTTCGGGCTTGCCGTCGTTCTTCATTTCCTTGACCTCGGACTTGATGATCCGCATTGACTGGCCGAGACTGCGGGCCATGGCCGGAAGCTTGGGCGCGGCAAACAGCAGCAGAGCCACGATGATAATAATGACGATGGGCCAAGGGCCATCAAAGAGTCGTCCCACTGGAAGTCCTTTCCTCGAAATACATCCTACGTCTAACTGAATTCGATGTCGCGCAGCGCCTGTGGCTGGCCACGGTCCGCTTTACGCTGAACGCGCCGCCGGCGGCGCTCTTCCCTGCGGGAGGATTTGGACGCCACGTAATCATGTCTCATCTGCATCGGCGAGGCAAAAACTGCAGAGCCGGGCGTTGCCCGGGGGCCGTTGTCCGGTTCACCGTCCGGTGCCGGCCCCAGTCCGGGGGCGGGGTCGGTGATATTGGCCAGGGGTGCCCCAAACCGTTCGCCGGCAGCGCCCAGGTCCCTGACCGTGGCCATGAACTGCCTGAACAGCCTGATTCCCAACAACACATAGAAGAGGAGGGAAACGGCTACGAGCGCTATCCAGATAAGGATCCAAGACCACCAAGGCATGCTGAGTAGTCTAGCCGCCGTAACGGGCCAGCGCCGCGCGGATCCAATCCCCCGCGGCGTCGGCCAGGCCGGCGGGCGCGAGGATCCGGACGGCGCCGCCGTGCTGGGCAACAAACATGGGCAGCCATCCCGTGCTCCCGAACCTGATGTCGGCAATCAGCCCGCCGTTTGGAAGCGGCGCAGTCCGTTCGGCGTAGTAGTCATCGGCGAGCCCGATGCCCTGGGGCGCCAGTTCCACGGTGACCACGGTGTCGTCGTCGTTCGGGGTGAACAGCTTGACCGGGAACCCCTCGGTGGGTCTGGCCGCTTCGGTGACCCGCTGTCCGTTCGGTTCCAAGGTTTCTATGCGGTCCAGCCGGAAGTTCCTTAGGCCGTGTGCGCTGTGGCAGTAGGCCTCGAAGTACCAGGTGTTGTCCAGCGAATAGAGCCGCAGCGGATCGACGTCCCGTTCGGACATGGAGTCGCGCTGCGCGGAGAAGTACCTGAGGTGCAACTGCCGGCCGTCCGTGATGGCGTCCCGGATGGTGGCCAGATGGGCGGAATTCGCCGGGCCCACCTGGGGGCCCGCAATGGATGCCGCCTTCAGGCCCTCCTCCCCCGCTGCCGCCATCAGTTTTACCGTGACGGACTCCAGCGCACTCCCCTCGGCAAGCTCCGGCAGGCCGTTGAGGGTCTCCAGGCCCGTCAGGAGGGCGCAGGCCTCGTCCACGGTGAAGCGGACCGGACGATTGAGGTCAAGGTCCTGGGTGATGTAGACGTGGTCATCTTCCCACTGGATGTCCAGGAGGTCATCCGGGTAGCCCTCGGGCAGGCCGGAGCAGATCAGGATCCGCAGATCGTCCTCCAGTTCCTTCCGGGTCACGCCGAAACTGGAAGCAACCTCGCTGATATGCAGGCCCTGGTTGTGGACCAGGAACGGCACGAGCTGAAGCATCCGCTTGAGCTGGTCCTCGGACGTCCGCTTGCGCGGGCGCTTGACCGGAACGGTGTCCGGAAAATCCATGGCGGGAACGGGCGACGCCGCGAAGTCCGCGGCGGCTTGCAGTCTCCTCCGGACAGCGGATGCCAGTTCCGCCGGCGCAGCGACCACCACGTTCGGGCCGTAGGAGGCGAGCTCTTCGCCCAGCACCTCAGCATCCCTGAAAGGAACTCTGAGCCGGTCCCAACCGGCGTCGGGCGTGCTGATGGGCGCTTCAGAGGCATGCGCCTCCATTGCCCGCTTGCGCAGGCCGAGCACTTTCCCCGCCGCCACGTCCACGATCGCGGACTGCACAGGCAGCTCGGGAAGCGAGTCCAGTTCCTTCCGGACATTGAACGCCTCCGGCGGCGAGTAGTGATCCTTTTCCTGGACGGCCACCGCAGACGTGAAGCGGGACAGGCGGAAGAAGCGCTTTGCGCCGCGGGCCCGGTCGAAGCCCACCAGGTACCACTGCCCGAAGCGGCTGCCCAGGCCCCAGGGCTCAACGGTCCGGAGTTCCTCGCGGCCGGTGCTTCCGGCAAGGTAAGTGAAGCTCACCGGGTGCTGGGCGTGCATTGCCGTGACCAAGTCTTCAAAGGCCTGCCCGGCGGGTTTGATCCGTGGCTGGACACCGGCCGGCAATTCGGCCTCAGCGAGCCCGCCGGCCGCCTGCAGCTTGCGCATGGCATCTTGCGCTGCCGAACCGAGCGCGGCCTGCTCCCAGAGCTGGGCAGCAAGGATGAGGACAGTGCACTCGGCGGAGGTGAGGTCGACGTCGGGGAGCCGGTTGGACTCCTTGCCGATCCGGTATCGCGCTGTGGCAGGATCATCGGAGCCCCACCCCTGGTCCATGACTGTCTCTACCTCGAAGCCGAACTGGCGGAGGTCGCTCTTGTCCCGCTCGAACATGCGGCCGAACGTGGATTCGCTGCTGCTCGTGTCGTGGTAGACCTTTTCGCGAAGTTCACCGCGCCGCAGGCCGTAGCGGGTGTTGAGAAGCGCGATGAGCAGGTTCAGGAGGCGTTCTGTACGTGAGGCGGACACCTTGGCTACGTTACTAAAGCCGGTGGGGCTTAACGCCGAAAGCGCGGCAACAAAACGGAAATTTCCCTCCGATTGTTACCGCGCTCCCTCAGGCAGGCCGGCTGTCGCCGGGCCGTGATCCGTCTAGCGGACTCCGACGAGGTCCACCACGAAGATCAATGCTTCGTTGGGGCCGATCGCTCCGCCAGCACCGCGGGAGCCGTAAGCGAGTTCGGAGGGGATCTCCAGGCGGCGGCGGCCGCCGACCTTCATGCCCAGCAGCCCCTGGTCCCAGCCCTGGATGACCTGGCCCACGCCAACGCGGAAGTCCAGCGGAGCGCCGCGGCCCCAGGAAGCATCGAATTCCTCGCCGGTGGACCAGGCGACCCCGACGTAGTGGGTGGAGACGGTGTCGCCCGGCTTGGCCTCGGCACCGTCACCTTCGATGAGGTCGGTGATTACGAGCTCAGTGGGAACGTCGCCCTCAGGGAAGTCAATTTCCGGCTTCTGGCGGTCGAAGTTGCGTTGTCCAAATGACATGGTTGCTCCTTTGTAGTGTGGGTTGGCTTCTAGCTCGGGATGGCTTACTTGACGCCGAGGATATCGACGACGAACACCAGATCGCCCTTGGCCTCGCCCTGTCCGGCATCGCCGTAGGCAAGGTCCTTCGGGATGACCAGGAGTACGCGTGAGCCCACGGTCTTGCCGGCAAGGCCCTGGGTCCAGCCCTTGATGACGCCGGTCAGCGGGAAGCTGGCCTTTTCGCCGCGGTCAAAGCTGGAGTCGAACTTGGTGCCACCGTTGAGGGTGACTCCGACGTAGTTGACAGTCAGGGTGTCGGTTTCCTTGACGGCGGGGCCGGTGCCTTTGATGAGGTCCTGGGAGACAAGCTCAGTGGGGGCCTTGACGCCGTCAACGGAGATCTCCGGGATTCCCTTGTCGTTTTCCTTGACGGTGGGAAGGCCGGCGGGCGGCGTGACAGTCTCACCCTCCGGCTTGTCCAGCACCTTCGGGGCGTCCTTGGCGGACAGGACCTTGACCACGAGCAGCTGCGTGGGGCTGGCCTCGGCGCCCTCCTGGGCGGCCTGGCCGGGCACGGCAAGGGCAAGCTGCGAGCCAATCTTGGCACCTACGAACGCGTTATAGATGACGGCGTTGCCGGTCTTGAGCTCATCGTTCAGCTCCAGCGGCTCGGGGTCCTTGGCGAAGGTGTCTTCGAGGGTGGAGCCGTCCTTGCCGCTGAGGGCGAGGATCGAGATGTCAGCGATCTGGTTGGCCTTAAGGCGCTCCCCGTCGCCTTCGGTAACCACCTTGACGGTGGGTTCCGTGACATCCAGGGGCTTGTCGAATTCGACTCCGGGTGCCTTCTTGTCCCCGTTGTCCGTAAGCTTCAGGGAGTCGAGCTTGGCGGTCTCGCCAGCAGTCTGGCTGGTGGGCTCCGGGGCTGCAGGCGATCCGCCGCAGGCGGTGATCAGCAGCAGTCCGGGAATGAGAATTGCTAGTAGTCGGCGCACGTAAGAACTTTCGTCGGGGCAAGATGGATGCGTGCCGCGAATGGAACGCACGGCAACGCAGTCGGTGGCCGGTTAAACGGCCCCATCCAGAATAGCCCCTGAAGCTGGGTATCAGCCCATAGAGTCCAGAAGGGCATCCACGCGCTCGTCCACGCTGCGGAACGGATCCTTGCACAGGATCGTCTGGTGGGCGCGGTCGTTCAGCTTCAGGTGCACCCAGTCAACCGTGTAGTCGCGGCCCAGCTCCTGGGCGCGGCGGACAAAGTCGCCGCGGAGCTTTGCCCGGGTTGTCTGCGGTGGGGCATCCACAGCGTCCTTGACCGCGGTGTCGTCCACCACGCGGCGGACGGCTCCCCGGGCCTGCAGCAGGTAGTAGAGCCCGCGTGTCCGCGAAATGTCATGGTATGTGAGGTCCAGCTGGGCGATCCTCGGCGCGTCCAGCCCGAGCCCGTGCCGGTTCCGGTAACTGTCCATGAGTTTCTTCTTGATGGCCCAGTCGATCTCGGTGTCGATCGTGCTGGTGTCTCCGCTCTCGATGGCCGTGAGCGTCCGTTCCCAAAGGTCCAGGATCACGGGCACGTGCCGATTGTGGGCGCCGTTCTCAGCCACAAAGGCCGTGACTTTGTTCAGATACTCCCGCTGGATCTCCAGGGCGGTCAGCTGCCGCCCGTTGGCAAGACGGATGAGCGCCCGCCCACTCAGGTCATGCGAGATTTCGCGGATGCTGCGGATCGGGTTCTCCATCCGCATGTCCCGCATGATCACACCCGCCTCGATCATCCGAAGGATCAGGTCGACGGTGCCCACCTTCATCAAGGCCGTGGTTTCGGACATGTTGGAGTCGCCCACGATTACGTGGAGGCGGCGGTAGAACTCAGCGTCAGCATGGGGTTCGTCCCGGGTGTTGATGATGGGACGGGACCTGGTGGTGGCGGAGGAAACGCCTTCCCAGATGTGGTCCGCGCGCTGGGAAAAGGCGAAGGTGGCGCCATGGGGGGTCTTCAGGATCTTGCCGGCGCCGGCGATGAGCTGGCGTGTCACCAGGAACGGAATGAGGATCTCCGCAAGCCTCGAGAATTCCCCGCGGCGGGGAATGAGGTAGTTTTCGTGGCTGCCGTAGGAATTGCCCGCCGAGTCGGTGTTGTTCTTGAAAAGGTAGACCGTTCCGTTGAATCCTTCGGCCGCAAGCCTTTCCTGCGCCTCGTCCACGAGGTCGTCCAGGATCAGCTCGCCCGCGCGGTCGTGGGCGATCAGCTGTCCCAGGTCGTCGCACTCGGCGGTCGCGTACTCGGGGTGGGAGCCCACATCGAGGTACAGCCGGGAACCGTTGGTCAGGAACACGTTGGAGGAACGTCCCCAGCTGACCACTTTGCGGAACAGGTAGCGGGCCACCTCCTCCGGTGCGAGCGGGCGGGAGTCCGGGCTCGAGTAAGAGATGCCGAATTCGGTTTCGATGCCGAAGATGCGCTTGTCCATTTCAGTTCTCCTCAGACAGCAGGGCGGCGATTTCGTCGTCGCCGAGGCGCCGGAAAGCCCGCCGGGATCCCCGTGCGCTTTCCGAACCGCGGTCAAGGACCGCCACCTCCAGGGCTGATGCGGGCAGTTCGCCGGCTTCCTTGTCGGTGACCAGCCCCTTCATGGCGAGCCTGATTGCACCGGCGAAGTTCAGTTCCCGCTGCCACCCGCCTTCCACGGTCTCGGCGACCTTGTCGGCCTGGCCGCCCATGACAATGAAACGTTTTTCGTCGGCAATCGAGCCGTCGAACGTCAGCCGGTACAGGTGGTCGTCCGAGGGACTCTCCCCGACCTCGGCCACGGCGAGCTCGACTTCGAAGGGTTTCTGCTCGGCGGTGAACACAGCACCAAGGCTTTGTGCATAGACGCTGGCCAGTCCCCTGGCCGTGACGTCCTCACGGTCATAGGAGTAGCCACGGACGTCCGCGTAACGGACTCCCGCCTGGCGCAGGCTTTCGAACTCGTTGTATTTGCCGACCGCGGCGAAGGCGATCTTGTCGTAGATCTCGCCGATCTTGTGCAACGACGGCGACGGATTTTCCGCGACGAGGGCGATGCCCTCCTCGCAGCTGATGACGACGACGGAGCGGCCGCGGGCAATTCCCTTCCGTGCGAAATCCGCACGGTCCTTCATCAGCTGTTCGGGCGACACATAAAACTGTTGAGTCATATCAGGCCTCCCGCCGAGCCGTTGTCCTGGCCTCGATGATGGCGCCGGCGACGGCGGCCAGATCATGGTCGGGTATTCGCCGGGCGCCTGTCCGGCCCACGGTGTAGACAACCGGCCACAACTGCCGGACGGGATCCGGTCCGCCGGTTGCCGAGTCGTCATCCGCGGCATCGTAGAGCGATTCAACGGCCACGGCCACGGCTTCCTCTTCGGTAAGTCCCGGCCGCCAGAGTTTTTTGAGGGCTCCGCGGGCAAACATGGAGCCGGAACCCACCGCGTGATGCTCCTGCTCCTCGTACCGTCCGCCGGTGACGTCATAGGAAAAGAGGCGGCCCACGCCCACAGGCAGGTCAAACCCGGCGAAGAGCGGCACCACCGCCAGTCCCTGCATGGCCATGGGCAGGTTCCCGCGGATCATGGCGCCGAGCCGGTTGGCTTTGCCTTCCAGGCTCAGCAGCGTCCCTTCGATCTTTTCGTAGTGTTCCAGCTCCACCTGGAACAGCCGCGTGAGGTCGATGGCGATGCCGGCCGTGCCCGCAATTCCCAGCACGGAATACCGGTCAGCCGGGAAGACCTTTTCAATGTGCCGGCTCGCAATGACATTCCCCATCGTGGCGCGGCGGTCGCCGGCCATCAGGACACCACCGCCATACGTCAGCGAGACGATGGTGGTGGCATGCGGAACCTGCAGCGGCTGTGAACCTGCTCCGGCGGTCGCCGGCATGGCTTGATTGAAGGGCAGTAAGCCGGGCCTGTTGCGTTGGAGGTGTTCAGTGAATGATGACGTGGCGTTCGCAGCTACCTGGTTGGCTGTGGTGTCCTGCACTGATGCACTCCTTAAACGTGGTGGATCAACGTCGCTTCGGCCCCGGGCTGCCGTCCCTCCATTCAGGCGGTGGCAGCCTGCGCCCTATTGGCCGCCTTTTTGGACGAAGGCCCGGACGAATTCCTCGGCGTTCGATTCCAGGACGCCGTCGATTTCGTCCAGAAGATCGTCCACGCCCTGGGTGGCTGCCGATGCCTGGGCATCACCGGATGCGGGCGGCGTTGCGGGGGCGTCGTCGTCGAATTCGTCTTCCCGTGACTGCGGCTGTTGCTGCTCCTGGCCTGCCATTTCCTTCTCCTTCTATCCGCCCCTGATGAGAGGGGACATCCTGTAAGCCCATATTGCCACGCCTTAAGCCGTGGTGGGGTGCTTTATGCCGGTGGCGGAGGCGGAGTTTGTCCGAGCAATTCCGCCAGGAACGATCCGGCGTCCTGATGCCTTGCAAAGAGGCCTCCGGTGAGTGCTTCCGTTCCCCTGAGCGGCTCACGGGTGGGCACGCGTTGCAGGCGCCCGCGGCCCGGCACGTCGAAGATCACCGAGTCCCAGCTGGCGCCGACTACGTCTTTGCTGAAGCTGCTGACGCAGCGGCCGCGGAAATAGGCGCGGGTGTCCGACGGCGGTTCCGTCACCGCGCGGGCGATTGTTTCGTCGTCGACGATCCGCTCCATGCGGTTCCTGGCGAGCATCCGGTAGTACAGCCCCTTTTCGGGCCTCACATCAGCCCACTGGAGGTCCACCAGGCCCAGCCGAGCGTCGTTCCATTCCAGGCCGTCCCGCTGCCGGTAGCCCTCCAGCAGGGAGAGCTTGGCCAGCCATTCCACGGAGGAGGACGCGGCTGTCCGGTCACTGTCGAGGTCCGTCAGCGTTGCAGCCCAGCGTTCCAGGAGGGCATGGGTATGTCCGTCACCGTCCACGGCGTCGCCCACGCCGGTGTCCTGTGCGAGCTTGGCAGCCGCTTCGTGGTACATCCACTGCAGGTCCAGCGCCGTGACCCGGCGTCCGTCCAGAAGCCGGAGCGTGGCGCTCAGCGACGTGTCGTGGCTGACGGCCTGCAGGGCAGCCACCGGCTCGTGGACCTCCACGCGTGGCGCGAGGCCCGCCTCGATCAGGCTAAGCACCATGGCCGTGGTACCGAACTTCAGGTAGTTGGCCACCTGGCTAAGGTTGGCGTCACCGATGATCACGTGCAGCCGACGGTATTTGTCCGCCGTGGCGTGCGGCTCGTCCCTGGTGTTGATGATCGGCCGGCGGATGGTGGTCTCCAGGCCCACCTCTGCCTCGAAGAAATCCGCCCGCTGGCTGATCTGGTAGCCCGGCCGGGAACTGTCCTGGCCAAGGCCCACCCGGCCGGCGCCGCACATGATCTGCCGGGTGACGAAGAACGGCGTCAGCCCTCGAACGATGTCGCCAAACGGCACCGCGCGCGGCATGAGGTAATTCTCGTGGGAGCCGTAGGACACTGACTTGTTGTCGGTGTTGTTCTTGTAGAGGTTCACGGGCGGAAGCTGCGGATCAGCGGCCATCCGGCGAACCGCCGAAAGCGCCACCATATCTCCCGCCGCATCCCATGCAACCGCGTCCACCGGATTCGTCACCTCCGGGCTGGAATATTCCGGATGCGCGTGGTCCACGTACAAACGCGCGCCGTTGCCCAGCACCATGTTCATCAGGAGTGAGCCGGCTTCGTCCTCGCCGTCCTGCTCGAGTTCCTCCCGTCCGTAGGCCAGGGCCACCGCTTCCGCGTCAAGGACCGGAGGCTGGTCCGTCAGCTGGCTGGGGTCCGCCTGGTTCCGTTCGAGGGTCCACCCGCGGGCGTCATGCAGAGGTTCCTCGTCGGTGTAGTCCCATCGGGTTTCCGCCCCGCCCGCGGCCCGCTGCCGGGTCAGCTGGGCGTAGGCCTGGATCACCCGGGCAGACATCATCGTGGCGTTGGCTCCGGGCGCCGACGGAGCGTGGATGCCGTATTCGGTTTCCGATCCCATGACCCGCATCGCACCGCCCGCCGGGAGCGGGGCACCAGGCACCCGTCCGCTGCGCGGCGTCACAGGTACTGGCCCGTGCTCGGCATTGTCTCGATGGATTTCCCGGGCTCCTGCCCTGCCTTGCCTTGGACGATAGTGCGGATGTAGGTGATGCGCTCACCCTTCTTGCCGGAAATGCGCGCCCAGTCATCCGGGTTGGTGGTGTTGGGCATATCCTCATGTTCGCGGAATTCGTCGACGACGGCGCGCAGCAAGTGGTCAATGCGAATGCCCTTTTGCTGCGAGGTCAGCAGGTCCTTGATGGCGTACTTCTTGGCCCGGTCCACCACGTTCTGCACCACGGCGCCGGAGTTGAAGTCCTTGAAGTACAGCATTTCGGTGTCCCCGTTGGCGTACGTCACCTCAAGGTATTCGTTGGACTTTTCGGTGGAGTACATCGCTTCGACGGTCCGCTGGATCATGGCGTCCACGGTTGCCTGGACGTCGCCGCCGTGTTCCGCGAGGTCGGACTCATGGAACGGAAGGTCCGTGGTGATGTACTTGTAGAAAATGTCCGCGGCAGCCTCTGCATCCGGCCGCTGGATCTTGACCTTAACGTCCAGCCGGCCGGGCCGCAGGATGGCCGGGTCGATCATGTCCTCACGGTTCGACGCACCGATGACTATGACGTTGTCGAGCCGTTCAACGCCGTCGATCTCGCTCAGGAGCTGGGGCACAATGGTCGTTTCGACGTCGGACGAGATACCGGTGCCGCGCGTGCGAAACAGCGAATCCATTTCGTCGAAGAATACGACGACGGGGCTCCCATCCGACGCCTTCTCACGTGCCCGGGAGAAGATCAGGCGGATGTGCCGCTCCGTTTCGCCCACGTACTTGTCCAGGAGCTCCGGACCCTTGATGTTGAGGAAGTAGCTCTTCAGGTCCACGTTTCCGGTGCGCTCGGCGGCCCGGGCAGCCAGCGAATTGGCCACTGCCTTCGCGATGAGCGTCTTTCCGCAACCCGGCGGGCCGTAGAGCAGGATTCCCTTGGGAGCCTTGAGCCCGTGTTCGCGGTAAAGGTCCGGGTGCAGGAACGGGAGCTCCACGGCATCCCGGATCTGCTCAATCTGCGGGCCGAGGCCGCCTATGTCCTCGTACGTGATGTCAGGGACCTCTTCAAGCACCAGGTTCTCCACTTCGGAGCGGGGAACCTTTTCGAGGGCGTAGCCCGTCCGGGAGTCGATGGAGAGGGCGTCGCCCACACGGAGCTTTTCCGACATCAGTGCCCCGGACAGGCGGATGACGCGCTCCTCATCGGCCCGGCCCACCACCAGGGCACGGTCCGAGCCCAGCATTTCCTTGAGCGTCACAAGTTCGCCGGCCCGTTCGTATCCGAGACCTGCCACCACCAGCAGGGCCTCGTTGAGGAGGACTTCCTGCCCGACGGCCAACTGGTTCATGTTGACGAGCGGGCTTACCCCGACGCGCATTTTGCGGCCGGCGTTGAAGATGTCCACGGATTCCTCCTTGGCAGCCTGTCCGCTGTTCCCGGGAGTGGCCTGACGCCTGGGGTTGAGCTGCAGAATGGTGCCAAAGCTGTACGGCGGCTGGCCTTCCTGGTCCAGGGCGTTCTTCAGACGCAGGATTTCCGCCTTCGCGGTTTCCAGCATGCCCACCAGTTTTGAGTTGTTCTGCGTCGCGGCAGCAAGCTGGCGGTCTATGTGCCGCAGTTTGTCCCGAAGGATGTTCACCTGCCGGTCTGCAACCGAGAGTTCGTTGGCCACGTAGCGGGCATTCTCAGGTTCCTCTGCCCCCACGGCTTCGTCCGGTGTCCATGAGGAATCGTTATTCGGAGTTTCCATCATGCATCAGCCCCTTCCTGCGCTTCTATTAAGACCTTAGCCCCAAGAAGCCGGGTACTGCTGGAGACATCCGAAATACGGACTAGTTCGTAACCTCCGGATCGTCCTTTACGTGGGTTCCGGCGATGGCATCGCGGGCAGCGCGGCGCAGTTTCTTGTCGGAGACAAGCCGCTCGCCCACGGCGCCCGGCGTCCAGGCGTTGACGTCCTCTTCGTTGAAGTCAGTCTTGGAAGGCCTCCGCTTTACGGAGATGCCTGTAACGCCGTCGGCAAGCCTGCGCGTGACCAGCAGGAAGCCGGTGTGGGCAACCATGCGGTGGTCCGGCCGTACGGCCAGGCCTTCGAGGTGCCATCCGCGGACCATGGATTCCCAGGCATCAGGTTCGGTAAAGCGGCCGTCGGCGCGGATCGCTTCCGCCGTCCTGGACAACTGGGTCACGGTGGCCACGTAGTTGATCCACACGCCGCCGGGGGCCAGGACCGTGGCCACGGCGTCGATGCACTCCCATGGTGCCAGCATGTCCAGAACCACCCGGTCAACGGACCCGGGCGCTTCGCTGCGAACCACTTCCTCCTGGAAGTCGCCGAGGGAAATCTTCCACGCGGGGTGCGGACCTCCGAAGATCGTTTCCACGTTGCCTCGGGCAATGTCGGCGAATTCCTCGCGCCGCTCAAAGGAATGCAGGTAGCCGTTGTCGCCTACTGCACGCAGCAGCGAAATCGACAGCGCACCCGACCCCACACCGGCCTCCACCACACGCGCGCCCGGGAAGATATCCGCCATGGTGACGATCTGGCCGGCGTCCTTCGGGTAAACCACTGCGGCGCCGCGGGGCATGGACAAAACAAAATCCGAGAGCAACGGACGGAGGGTCTGATACTGCTGGCCCACGTTGTTGGTCACGACTGACCCGTCGACCTTGCCGATGATTTCATCGTGGTTCAGGAAGCCGCGGTGGGTGTGGAATGCTCCCCCGGCCTCAAGGGAGATGGTGTTCATCCGGCCGCGTTCGTCAGTCAGCTGCACACGCTCGCCTTCGCGGAACGGTCCCCGGCGCCGGGCAGCGCCCACCGGCACTGCCCCGGTGGTGCCTGCGGTGCCGACGGCGTCGCCCGGCGTGATGTTATTGGCGGCAGTTTCGCTGCTCATGGAATATTCCTCGCTTTTGTAAACCTGGGTGGCCGTGCATCAGGACGGCCTGGGCACCGGCTGCCGGCCCCGGGCGCCGGTATTTCACGACCGGCAGGTAACTCTACCGGTTCTGCGCCTTGGCTCGCCCGCCGCGGCGCAATTCTTTGCCTGTAATGGCGCTCACCACGGCTGACTGGCGGAGCAGGCCGGTCACTTTGCCGTGGTGATCCACTACTGCGTACTCCTGCCCTTCGAGCTGGGCCAGGAATTGTACGAGCTCCTGGCCCTGGGACCACTCAGGTACATACGCGCCGGCACCGAGGGCGTGCGACACGGCTGTTGCGGGCGTCGTGGCCGCCGCTGCTGCCGGAACGGAGGCCACGGCGACGTCGGAGACGATTCGTGCCGGCCGGCCGTCCGGTCCACACAGGACAATGACCGGCGTACCCTGCGGAGCCAGCTGCAGGACATCGGACACTGTGGAGGATTCGGGTATTCCCACCGCTGGTTCAGCGAGGGTGGCGGCGTTGACGAGGTGCAGCCGGCTGCGGAGCCGCCCGTGCTGGATGGAGGCCGAAGCACCCATCCAGAGGAAGCTGCCCACCAGGACCGTAATGAGCATCAGCGACACGTCGGGGCGGTCGCCGCGAGCCAACGGGAGCAGGACGAACCAGGCAGCCAGCCCAATAACGATGATCCGGCCCGCCCAGCCCGCGGCCACTGTGCCCTTTTCCTGGCTGCCGGTGGCTTTCCAGACGGCGGACTCAACAAGGCGTCCGCCGTCCAGGGGAAGGCCCGGAAGGACGTTGAAGATACCGATGAGCAGGTTCGCCCAGACAAAGATGTTGGAGAGGATGCCCGTCACGCCGGAGGGATCCGTCGCGATGATGAACAGCCAGCCGGCTCCGGCAAGCAACAGGTTCGCGGCGGGTCCGGCCATCGCCACCAGCACCGAGCGTCCGGGGGTGGCGGTGAAGCCCTCGAACTGGGTGTGGCCGCCCCAGAGGTTCAGTACGATTTTCTCGGTGGGCCAGTTAAAGATCTTGGCCGTCAGGGCGTGCGCCAGCTCGTGGACGAGCACGGAGATGAGCAGGAGCAGGGCGTAGGCGAAGGCCACGTAGTAGGCCGCAACGCCCATGTCCGGGTACTGGCGCACGAGTACGGGCCCATACACAATCACGGTGAACGCTGCGATGATGAACCACGAATAGGCCAGGATCACCGGGATACCCGCGATGCGGCCCAGCGATATGCCTTCCCTGCGTCCCGTGGTGACCTTGGGGTCCTTGCCGCCTGCTGGTTCAGTCAAGGCCGTGGCTCCGGACCATGGAGTCTTCAAGGCCGGCGTTCCCTGCCGGGAAGTCGCCGCGCGCGGCCACGAGTTGCTGCAGATCGGCAACGGTGCGGCCTTCGAGGGTATGCCACGTGGCCCGTGCTGGATCGGCGGGCAGCGGAACGATGTGCGGGATTGCCACGGTCACGACTCCGGACGCCATGGCGGCTGCCACTCCCGGGGCCGAGTCTTCCAGGGCAACGCAGTCGTGGACGGTGAGGTCGGGGTCCTGCTGCCGCAGCAGGTCGACTGCCTTGCGATATGCCTCCGGGTGGGGCTTGCCGTTGGTCACGGTGTCGCCGGTCACCAGGAACTCGAAATAGGGTTTCGGCAGCGCCGCTACGACCTCGCGCGCCAGAGGCCCTTCGGACATCGTCACCAGGGCACACCGGACGCCTGCCTCGTGGAGCTCGTCCAGCAGTTCGCGCGCCCCTGGCCGCCAGGGAACGGAGGCACGGACTTTGCTAATGACCTGCGCCGTGAGGGTGTCGATGATTTCCCGTTTCTCCAGGTTCACACCGGCCCTTTGGAGAACGCCGGCCGAGAACACCAGGGACTGGCCCACCAACTGCATCGCCTGTGCGTGGGACCACTGTCCGCCGTGGGCTGCAACGAGGGCGTGCTCGGCTTCGATCCAGTACGGTTCGGTGTCGACGATGGTGCCATCCATGTCCCATAAAGCGGCTTTAAGAAGTGGCTGGGAGACTGAGGATCGCATAGCTCCAAGTCTACGGTGCAGCAATCGGCCGCAGCCTTGCAGTACGCCCTTGGCGAATATCCTGCAGGATGCCGGAACGGCGGGGCCCCCGGCGACGCCCCGCGGGGTTCCGGCTGCGGCGCGGCCAAGATTAGTGGCGCTTCATTTCATGCACCCGACGGCGTCTTGGACGTAGGGTGAAGAAATGAATAGCTTCGAGGGAGACACCAGCGAACCGGGTGCCACGCCTGAGCCGGAGCGGCTGCTGCAGCCCGTGCCCGAAGGTCAGCGCATCACAGTGATGCTCGCCGCTTTCGAAGGCTGGAACGATGCCGGCGAAGCGGCGAGCGATGCCCTTCGGTACCTGAACAAATTGTGGGGCGGCAAGAAAGTGGCCTCGATTGACGCAGACGAATACTACGACTTCCAGTTCACCAGGCCCACCATCCGCCGGACCTCATCCGGGGAGCGCAAGATCAAATGGCCGTCCACACGGATCTACAAGGCCAGCGCCCCGGACGCGAATGTTGATGTGATCTTTGTCCAGGGTACGGAGCCGTCGTATAAATGGCGTGCGTACACGGCTGAGCTGCTTGTCCATGCCGAAGCCCTGCACGTGGACTACGTCATCCTTGTGGGCGCCCTGCTCGCGGACGTGCCCCACAGCCGACCCATCCCGGTGAGCACGTCGACGGACGACAGCGCCCTGCGCGAACGGATGAACCTTGAGGCCTCACAGTACGAGGGTCCGGTCGGAATCGTCGGAGTGCTTTCGGAAGTGGCACTCCTGGCGGGCCTGCCTACCGTGTCCCTCTGGGCCGCCGTCCCGCACTATGTCGCCCAGGCCCCCTCGCCCAAGGCTCAGCTTGCCCTCCTTCACCGGATCGAGGAGCTGCTCCAGGTGCCGCTCGACACGCACGAACTCGCGGAGGAAGCGGACGCCTGGGAGCGCGGCGTGGATGAGCTCGCCACCGAGGACCCGGAGATTGCGGCCTACGTGCGGCAGTTGGAAGAGGCGAAAGACACTGCCGACCTTCCGGAAGCGAGCGGAGAGTCGATTGCCCGCGAATTCGAGCGGTACCTCAAGCGGCGGGGCAAGGACAAACAGTAAGGTCTGAAAGCTGGAGTTCGACGCGAAGCCTAGAGTTCGACGCCGAGCAGCGCATTGACGGCGTCACTGACCAGGGCCTGGTCCATGGGCGAGCCGGCAACTGCGCGGGCCCGCGCGTCGGCTGCCCAGCGGTCCGCCGCCGTGACGGCGCCCGGAGCATTCAGGTCGTCCGCCAGTTCGTTCCGCATCTCGGCGATGAGGGCAGCGGCTGACCCTTCCGGGGCCATGGCCAGGGCACCACGCCACTTGGCGAGCCTGTCCTTGGCTTCGGCGAAGCCGGCGTCGGTCCAGGACCAGTCACTGCGGTAGTGGTGGGCGAGGATGGCCAGGCGGATGGCCGCGGGTTCCTCGCCGGCGGCCCGAAGTTTGGATACGAGCACCAGGTTTCCCTTGGACTTGCTCATCTTTTCACCGTCGAGGCCCACCATTCCGGCGTGGGCGAAGTGCTGCGCCAGGGGAACTCCGGCCAGCGAATAGGCGTGGCCTGCGCCCATCTCGTGGTGCGGGAAGATCAAGTCCGATCCGCCGCCCTGGACGGTGAACGGTGCAGGCAGGTATTTCTGCGCGATGACCGTGCACTCAATGTGCCAGCCGGGACGTCCCTCCCCCAGTTCGCCACCGGGCCAGCTGGGTTCCCCGTCGCGGGCCACGCGCCAAAGCAGCGGGTCCAGGGCCTGCCGCTTGCCTCCGCGGCCGGGGTCGCCGCCACGTTCGGCGAAGAGTTCAAGCATCTCGGTTTCGGAGAGCCCGGACACGGATCCCAGTGTCCAGGCCCCGGCGTCTGCTGACTGCTTGCTGGCGGCCTCGACGTCGTAATAGACGTCGCCGTCCGGCTCACCGGCAGTGCCGGCGACGCGGTAGGCCAGGCCCAGCTGAAGGAGGCGTTCGATCGCGGGAACGATTTCCGGGATGGATTCGACCGCCCCGACGTAGTGGTCCGGCGCCAATACGTTCAGGGCCGCCATGTCTGCCTGGAAGAGGTCGATCTGGCTGGCGGCCAGCTCGCGCCAGTCCACGCCCGTCGCTGTTGCCCGCTCGAGGAGGGGATCATCCACGTCGGTCACGTTCTGGACGTACGCAACCCGCTGGCCGCCGTCCCGCCACGCACGGTTCAGCAGGTCGAAGGCGACATAGCTGGCCGCGTGCCCCATGTGGGTGGCGTCGTACGGGGTGATGCCGCAGACGTACAGAGACTGTTCACCCGTGGCTTCAAGGGTGCTGTAGGCCCTTTCGGCGGTGTCGAAAATCCGAACGGCGGGCATGCGGCCGGGGAGCTGAGGTACGGGGCGGGAGATCCAGGATTTCACAGGCCAAGCCTAGTGCTAGGCGCTGATGACATTGAAACCGAGCAGCAAATACAACGCCATGCCGAGGAAGATGCGGTACCAGACGAAGAGCCGGTAGCTCCGGGTGGAAACGAATTTCAGGAACCAGCCGATGATGACGTAGCCAACAACAAAGGCGATGCCCGTGGCCAGGGCTGTTTCGGGCAGGCCGTAGGGGCCGGTGATGCCGTCCTTGGACACCACCTTGTACAGCTGGTAGAGGCCGCTGCCGAACACCGCGGGGATAGCAAGGAGGAACGAATAGCGGGCTGCCGCTTCGCGGGTGTACCCCATGAGCAGTCCCGCTGTGATGGTTCCGCCGGACCGGGATACGCCGGGGATGAGGGCCATGGCCTGCGCAAAACCGTAGAAGATGCCGTGCTTGTACGTCAGGGCCGTCAGCTCGCGTTCCTGTCGGCCCACGGCGTCTGCCACGGCGAGGAAGAGGCCGAAGACAATCAGCATCGTGGCCACGATCCACAGGCTGCGGAGGACGGACTCGATCTGGTCCTGGAAGATCAGGCCGAGAACAATGATGGGGAGGCTGCCCAGAATCACCAGCCAGCCCATGCGGGCATCCGGATCGTTCGAGGGTACGCGCCGGGTCAGCGAGCCGAACCAGGCCTTGACGATCCGAACGATATCCCGCCAGAAGTAGACGATCACAGCCGTCTCGGTTCCAAGCTGCGTGATGGCGGTGAACGCCGCTCCCGGGTCCGCTGCATTTGGCAGGAACGAGCCGATGATGCGCAGGTGGGCGCTTGAGGAAATCGGGAGGAATTCGGTCAGCCCTTGGACAAGACCCAGCAGGGCCGCTTCAAACCAGTTCACGTTTATAGACCCTACGTCATGGAGCAGGGTGAATCCCCGTAAGCTAACTGCTATGCAGCAGCGTTATGTCGGCAACAGTGGGTTGCGCGTGTCCTCACTCTCCCTGGGAACCATGTCGTGGGCGCGGGAGACGGATGAGCAGGATGCCTCCGAACTGTTGCGCACGTTCGTTGACGCCGGCGGAACCGTCATCGACACGGCGGCCTCGTACGCCGATGGCCAGGCGGAGGCACTCCTGTGCTCAATGCTGGGTGACGTTGTCTCCCGCTCTGAGGTGGTGATTTCCACCAAAGCCGGAATCTCGACGTCGGACGGCCGCAGGAGCGTCGATACGTCCCGTAACGGCATGCTCTCCGGCCTCGATGCCAGCCTGGCCCGGCTGGGCACCGATTATGTCGACATCTGGTTCGCCCAGGCCTGGGATGCCAACGTCCCCCTCGAGGAGACGTTGTCGGCCCTCGAGTTTGCGGTGCGAACAGGCCGCGCCCGCTACGCCGGAGTATCGAACTTCAGCGGATGGCAGACGGCAAAGGCCGCGGCGGTTGCCGGCTTTCCGCTGGTGGCCAGCCAGTCGGAGTACTCGTTGCTGCAGCGGAAGCCCGAATCCGAGCTCATTCCGGCCATTGAGGACGCCGGCCTGGGCCTGTTTGCCTGGGCGCCGCTGGGCCGCGGGGTCCTCACCGGGAAGTACCGGGGGCACATACCGGCGGAATCCCGGGCGGCGCAGAAGCGGCTGGCCAGCTATGTGGAACCTTATCTGGAGCAGCCCGCGTCCAGGATCGTGGAAGCGGTCGCCATGGCCGCGCGGGGTCTTGGCCGCTCCCCCATCGATGTCGCCCTGAGCTGGCTGTTGTCACAGCATGGCGTGGCGACCGCGGTTGTGGGTGCCAGGTCCCCCGTGCAACTAAAAGAGATCCTGGATTCCCAGCTGACCCATGTGCCCGCGGAAATCGCGCGGGCGCTGGAAGACGTCTCAGCGCCCGAGTGAGCAGCCGCGGAGTGAGCAGTCGGTTTCCCGGCTGCCTGGCGACTTAGTCGTCGACGATTTCCAGCTCTTCGTCTTCTTCGGCATCTTCGTCGTCGTCGTCTTCCACGTCGTCAATGACCTCCAGCGGAGTCACTTCGCCATATGCCTCGTAGAGGGAATCGTCATAAACTTCGAAGGCATCGGCTACGGCAAAGAAAGCCGCTTCGACCGTTGGGTCCCCTTCGCCCCGCCGGGCGGAGGCTGCGATCAGGTGTTCTTCAAGGGCTGTGGTCAGTGACTGAAGCGCGACACGCGGATCGATGCTCATGCCTTCACGTTAGCCGGAAAAAGATGAAAATGGAGAGCAATGAAAGAACATTTTCTGAGCAGTTCAGTCCAGCGGGAGCGGGACTACGCGAGGCAGTACGAGTACCTCGTACTGACGGTCAGTCCTGAGGATTCGCTCCCGGAGGCCCGCCGGCGCCTGGTTGAACATTCCGAGTACGGCAAGTGGGAACTGGAGCGCAGCGTCCTCTACCTGGGTGGCGGGCGGCGCTTCTGGCTCCGCCGGAAAGTCATTCAGGTCCAGCGGACGGTGTAGCGTACAGCGCCCCGGTCAGTAGTGCCGGCACTCTTCAGCGCCGGCAGCCTATGGCGTCTCCAGCCGTCCCAGCCAGGCGTTGGCCACCGTGTTGTGCGCTGATTCGTCGTCCGACGGGTGGAACATGCCGGCGAGAACGTCGCGGTAGAGCCGTTCCAGTTCGGCCCCCCGGAAGTAGCTCGATCCGCCGGACACCCTGATTGCCAGATCCACCACCGTGCGCGCTGTTTCCGTGGCCCGGGTCTTTAGGCCCACAAGCCTGGGGAACCATTGGCCACCGTGGTCCACTACCTCGTCAACGTCCCGCGACAGCTCCGCAAGCTGCGGATACAACGCGTCCATCGCCATGGCTGCTTCTGCCACCTTCCACCGGATGTCGGGGTCCTGGGCATAACTTCGCCCCTCATTCTTCAAAGACGTGCGCCGCTTCACGGCCTCAACACCCAGGACAAGAGCCCGTTCGCCGATGCCCGTGTAGACCGCCGCCAGCAGCGTCTCGAAGCAGGCGAAGATAGCAAAAACCAGCGGGTCCGCGTTCGGTCCTACCGGAAGTTTGCGGAAGATCCGGTCCGCAGGCACGACGGCGCCGTGCAGCACGGTGGTGTTGGACTGGCTGGCCCGCATGCCAAGCGTGTCCCAGTCGTCGAGGATTTCGTAACCGGAAGCGTCCCTGCCGAGGAAGCCGTGGACCAGTTCCCCCTCGCCGCCCCGGGCAGAACCGTCTTTGCCGAAGATGCCGAGCCTGGTCCACGCCGGGGAAAGACTGGTGAAAATCTTTCGCCCGGTGAAGGTGTAGCTGCCGTCCGCATGCGGCGTGGCAACGGTCTGTGAATCGAAAAGCACCGAGTCGTTGCCGGCCTCCGAGTTGCCGAACGCGAAGATCTCTCCCTGTGCGGCCTCCCGAAGGACAAAATCGAGCGAGGAATCGCCGCGGGCGGCCAGGACATGCGCGACACCGGTCCAGACCAGGTGCATGTTGATAGCCAGTGCGGTGGCCGGCGCCGCCGTCGCGAGCTTCCTTTGCAGCTGGGCTGCCGCTGCTAGCCCAAGACCCAGCCCGCCGTCGGCCGCCGGCACAAAGATCTTGAGGTAACCCGCTGCGGCGAGTTCCTCCAGATCCTCGGTGAAGAATGCGTTCTCCCGGTCGTAACCGGAGGCACGGCCACGGATGCGCTCCAGCAATGGCTCGGTAAGGATCTGGTCAGGAGTCATGGGCCGGCTTTCCGGGGCGTCTCTGGTCATTCGGGAGCGTGCGGGATCAGTAGGTGGTCAGGAGCCTGTCCAGGACCCTGGCGCCGAACTTGAGGGATTCGGCGGGCACACGCTCGTCCACGCCGTGGAACATGCCCGTGAAGTCCAGTTCATCCGGAAGCTGCAGCGGGGCGAAGCCGTACCCGGTGATGCCCAGCCGGCTGAGGGATTTGTTGTCCGTCCCGCCGGACAGCGTGTAGGGCAGGACCTTGGCGCCGGGGTCCTCGGCGTGCAGGGCGTCGATCATGGAATCCACCAGGTTCCCGGCAAAAGGCACTTCCAATGAGACGTCGTTGTGGACGTAGGAAACCTCGACGCCGGTGCCGGCGAGTTCCTTGACGATCTCGAGCACCTGCTGTTCCTGGCCGGGAAGTGTCCGGCAGTCCACCAGGGCCTCAGCAGACTCGGGAATGACGTTGTGCTTGTATCCGCCTTTGAGGAGCGTCGGGTTGGTGGTGTTCTGTAGGGTGGCCCCCACGAACCGTGCCACGGTTCCGAGCTCCTTGAGGAGCTTTTCCGGATCGTCCGGGTCGAACTCCACGCCCGTGAGTTCCGTCACGCCGTCGAGGAACTGCCGGGTGGTGGGTGTCAGCTCCACTGGCCACCTGTACTCACCGATGCGGGACACCGCGCTGGCGAGGCGGGTGACGGCGTTATCAGTGTTGATCTGCGAACCGTGGCCGGCACGGCCGTGGGCCACCAGCCGCAACCAGGAGAGGCCTTTCTCGGCAGTCTGCAGGAGGTACGTCCGTTGGCCGCCGATGGTGGCGGAGAAGCCGCCGACTTCGGAGATTGCCTCGGTGGCGCCGTCGAAGAGTTCCCGGCGGTTTTCGACGGCGTAACGGGCGCCGTAGGTGCCTCCCGCTTCCTCGTCGGCGAAGAAGGCGAAAATCAGGTCCCGCTTAGGCTTGCGTCCGGTCCGGGCGAAGTTCCGCATGACTGAGAGGATCATGGCGTCCATGTCCTTCATGTCCACCGCTCCGCGGCCCCAGATCAGGCCGTCTTTCAGTTCGGCGCCGAAGGGGTCGACCGACCACTGCTCCCGTAGAGCCGGCACCACGTCCAGATGTCCGTGGACCACGAGGGCGCTGGCCGAGGGGTCCTCCCCGGCAATCCGGGTCACGACGTTGGCCCGGCCGGGCGACGATTCGAAGATCTCCGCATCCAGCCCCACCTCGGTGATGAGGCCGGCGGTGTATTCAGCGGCCGCACGCTCCCCCGGACCTGTTCCGTCGCCGTAGTTCGAAGTGTCGATCCGGATCAGTTCCTGGCAGATCCTGACGACTTCATCCTCGGGGCGTACTTCAGTCATGTTTCACTCCTCGTGGGGGCGGCTTGATTGCTGGCTTCAGCCTACCTACAAGCCCCCTTCAACCCCCGATTATTTGTTTCCGGAAAAGTCGTGCTAGAGTCTTTCTCGCTGCTTCGGAGAAATCCAAAACGCTGAAAGGCGGAATCGATCTCCGAATTACCACCTGCGCGGGTGGCGGAATGGCAGACGCGCTAGCTTGAGGTGCTAGTCCTCGAAAGGGGGTGGGGGTTCAAGTCCCCCTCCGCGCACTGAAAAAACCCCGGGAAACCGGGGTTTTTTTGTGCCCTCACTCACGCGAGGGCCGACTTCACTCACGCGGGTGTCGAAATGCGACACCCGCGTGAGGGTGAGACGCATATTGCATTTGTGGCTTACAGAGATTCGAGACAACGCAAAGACGGCACGGTTACTCACTTCGTCAGGTGGGTGGATCCCGCGACGAAGAAGCAGAGGACCCAGAAGGTGGCCTCGGAGGACGACGCAAACTTCCTTGTGACCGTCCTGAACGCTCATGGAAACGACGTGGACGCAGCGTTGAACAGTGCCAAGGACCACTACAAGGGCATTTACACGGTCACCCGAATGATCGAGGACCACATCGCCTTGCTGACGAACGCCAAGGGCTACACGATCAGGCGTTACAAAAGCAACCATAAGTGCCGTGTTGCCGACACCCTCGGAACCCTGGATGCGACCAAGGTTGAGTACCGGGACATTGTCCAGTGGATGAAGGGCATGGAGGCAAAGGGGCTTGCATCTAAGACCATCGCAAATAACCACGGCCTCATATCCGCGGTCTTCAACTCGATGGTCAGAGACAAGCGTCGACCTGACAACCCGTGCAAGGAAATTGCGCCGCCCAAAAGTCAAGACACTGAGGAAAAGGCGACCTTCCTCACCCAAGAGGAGTGGCGATTGGTAAAGGCCGAGCTGACCGATCCCTACAGAGCCTTGTTCGACTTCCTGATACTTACGGGCCTGCGCTTTTCGGAGGCCACCGCGCTCGAAGGCAGGCATTTCCAAGAGACACGATCAGGCCAGCACATCGTCAAGGTGACACAGGCATGGACCAGAGACGAGGACAAACGTCAAACGGATGGTCGACTCCTACAATTCGGAAGTGGAACGCTACCCGGGAACAGGGAGTGTCGAGGACTTCATCAACACGGATCCCACAAAGTTCAGCTGGAACCGTGCCGACAAGGTGCAGCTTGCCCGGGGCGTCCGTCAAATACTCCGTTGCCAGTAACGGATACCGGGTCGGCGCCTACCGGCCTTTCAACAAACAGCACGTCCATTTCAGCCGCCAACTCAATGACATGGTCTACAGGCTGAATGACATCTACTCGAGCCCGGACGCCGAGAATCTCGGCTTCTACATCGTCGGGGTGGGCACCGAGAAGCCCTTCTCGGCCCTCGCCGTGAACGAGATCCCCAATTTGTCATACTGGGGCTCTGGTCTGGGCCAGTTCTTCCCCAGGTACGCCTACTCAGCGATCCCCCGAGGGGAAGCAGATCTGTTCGGAGAGCTCGAGTCGAAGCCTGTAGGCCCGGAGCGTGTCGATAACATTACCGACTCCGCCCTGGCCGACTACCGGACCGCCTACGGTCCGGACGTCAGCGAGGACGACATCTTCTTCTACGTCTACGGCCTGCTTCACTCCTCCGGTACCGGACCATGTTCGCCGCTGACCTGAAGAAGATGCTGCCCCGCATCCCCCAAGTTCCCGGCGCCGACCGCTTCCGGGCCTTTGTGGGGGCCTGCCTAGAACTCTCGGATCTGCATATCGGCTACGAGGACCTGGAGCCATACCCACTGAACGAGGTGGCGACCGGCCTGCCGGTGGAGCAGGACGACTATGCCCGGTACGCGGTGACGAAGATGAAGTACGCCGGCAAGGCCGGGGCCTGGGACAAGACCCGGATCATCTACAACACCCACATCACGCTGGAAGGCATCCCGGAGGACGCCCAGCGGTACATGCTGGGCTCCCGGTCAGTGGTGGACTGGATCATCGAGCGGTACCAGGTCAGAACGGACAAAGCGTCGGGGATCGTGAATGACCCGAACGACTGGTCGCGCGAGCACGAACAGCCCCGCTACATCATCGACCTGATTGGCCGGATCCTGGCGCTCAGCCTGGAGACCAACCGGATCGTGGACGCACTGCCTGAACTGGGACTCGCCTAGCGCTGGCCGGTGCGCCGCAGCCTGGCCGCCTCGACGGCCCAGTTCGAAGGTGCCGTCAGGCTCCGGGTAGTTGTCGTAGGTGAGGCCGTAGTAGTGAACGAATTCAGGGGTGTCCAGGCGCCGGAAGCGGTGCCGGACAGGCTGTTTGAGCATGTAGGTTTCGTCGAGAGTTGTCATGGGAGCCATGCGTGCCGAATTCCGGCTTGCCGTACCCGGCAGCCCGCTAGGATGCAGCATGGGCAACAAGGAGCACCGGGCCGCATCCTTCATGCGTTCACTCACAAACGCCGGCTACACGGTGGTGCGAAAGCCGTCCAAGGCCGCAGTCCCGTGGGCGACCACACGGGCGCTTCCTGACACGGTCGCCGACACACTGAAAGCCATCTTCCGCGGCATGGGCGGTGTCCCGACCTACCAGGATGCGCTGGCGCCGCAGCACTGGGATATGCGGGCCGATGATCTCCTGATCGAGTTCGATGAGGACCTGCATTTCAACCGCTACCGAAGCCTCTCCCTCGCAACGCCCTGGACCCCTGACCTGCCGTGGTCCGAGGCGTACGCCCGCTACGCGGTAGAGATGGAGGACATGTGCCTGCGGGCAGGAAGCCATGGTAAGAAGTGGGCCAACGACTCGTCGGACAAAATGTTCGGCGGATCGGATGAGCGTGGCATCCTGGGCCCGTTGGGGTCCTCGCGGTGGAAGCAACGCGCGGTCTACGACGCGCTCAAGGATGTGTACGCGCTGCACACGCCAGGGGTGGTGCTGGCTCGGGTCTCGATCCATGACGAGATCGGCGGGATCAACGTCAACCGTGCGACCAAGAAGGACGTCCTGCTGGAGCCGGAGGCACTGCGGGATTTCATCACGTCCCGCACGGTGTCTGCAGACGCCCGGTCATAGCCCGCGCGTCCGTCAGTCCTCGCCGTCTGGGGAGTCGTCCGTGTAGGGGGAGCCGAGCTGCCGGACAGCATCCAGTGCAGCCTTCAACCCTGCCTCGTACGTGTCAGGCCGCCCAGCGCGGGGCTGGCCGATCTTGGCGTAGATGGCAACCACGAACTCGCGGTGGATCTTGGCGCGCGCCTCGGTCAGTTCCTGCTCTGCCTTCATCCGCAGCTCGTGCGGGGTCTGCTGGGCCGAGCGGCAGAACGTGAGGAGGTAACGGTGCCTGCGCTGCACGGGCCAACTCTGCGCTGCCTGACTGTCGGCGCCTGGTCCCTATGATGGTTCCCCGGCAAGCGAAGGGCGGTCCCAGGTGAACGAATCGGGAAGCAGCAAAGCGACCCGCGTCCAGGTCGCCGGTCTGTGGATCGCGGCGTGCAGCCTCGCCCTGGCGCTGCTCCGGACGGTGCTCGATGTCCTGGAAGTGATGGGGCGGTGAGTCACAGAATAAAGAAGGACAACGGCGGCACGGCGCGTCGTGCAAATCGTCGCACAGCCCGGATGGTGGCGAGGTACTGTTCCGTTCGGGCAGCGTCCGGAGACCCGTCAGGGTGAGCAAAATAGAGGTCAGGGATCCGGCCCGGTCCATTGTCGAGTGCATGGATGACGCTGCGGCACGCCTCAAGTCGTCGCCTCCGGTCCGTCCCTCTCTGCAGTTCATCGGCCTGCTGGCGTAACCATGCTGCAGACGTATCTTTTCCGAGCTGATCCAGGTCTACAGACAGCTGGAGCAGCAGCAGAACACCCTCATTCGGTCGCATGTCCAAGCCTTCCCCGACTGTCTTTCCATCCCTGCACGAAGCGCCGGAGACGGGGCATCATGTGACATCCCGCAGCGACTCGTCCGGCACCACTTGAGCGCTTGAGTAGTGCACCCAGGCGTCACTTCGGCCTTCGCGAAGGAGCCGGGCGGCTGTGAGCCGGCACTCCTGGAAGTCCTTTCGGGAGTGTTGGGGGCCATACCCGAGGGCTTCACCCAGCTCTCCCAGTGCCACGAGGCGGGTTACTCCGGGCGCTGTCATGACTTCAAACATGAAACGCCCGCGCATGAACAATCCTTTGCGGACCGGAGCTTCGATCTGACGGAAGTATGTGTCTGCATTGGCGAACATGGGGTTTTCCATCACTTGGGTCTCCATTCAGGGATGTTTGCTCTAGACGTGAAGCCGCAGGTCGAAGGCGACCGGGTCCGTGTTCCACTCCGGCCCCAGCGACTCAGCCCCCGGATCGTTCAGGAAGTCATTGAGAGCGGCCTCCACAGGGCCAAGATCGTGGACGTACTGCAATGGGATGAAGCCCTTCATCCGGCCGATCGGAACTTCTACCGACTCGCCAGTGCCGGTTCCGGTCCGGGACAGGATCGCCCAGGAAAAGTCGCTGCCGGCATCGGGATTCCGGTGGCAGACCAGTTTCGATGGCAGGGCTCCGGCAACCTCAAAGCGAGCCGGGCCATGCTCTACGACGACCCCCTCACGCTTGGTGCCGTCCAGTGAGCGCAGCGCTTCCGTGGCTGCCTTCCGCGCCCGGGCCAGCGTGTCGACGCCCCGACCGTTCACAGTCCATTTGGGCTTCGGCTTTCGCTCGACGACTGCCATCCGCCAGGCGACACCAAACTGCGACCCCGCAATATAACCGCCACACCACATGAGTCCGGGCTGCCCCAACATCAGAGCGACGACAAAGAACGATGCAAGGGACGGGAAGTAGAGGCACTTCCAGGGCAGGCCGAAGCGGAAGACACAGGTGCTAAGAACCAGACCGGCAGACAGGGGCCCGATGTCATCTGATACCCGGTGGTTCACGCCGAACAGCATGAGCGCAACGGTGCCGATCAGGACCACGGTACCGAAGATGGAGTAGTACCAGATCTCGTTCCGGGACTTGCTCCCCGCCATGGTGTTCTTTTTCATGCTTCCTATTTTCGTGGCCTTCAGCCGCGGGTCGTTTTCGAAGTGGTCTCACCAGGGAACATGCGCAGAAGATCGGCCTGGTGTTACGTCAGTGCTGCCCGCAGTCTTTCGGAGAGGTTGTCGAGGGGTTCCTTCCATTCCGGCTCCCCCGCCTCGTCCCACAGTTCGGCAAGCTCGGACTCCTCGCCGGCAACCCGTTCAACCACCTCGAGGGCGAGCTGCGCGTCTTCAGCCGTGAGCTCGGCCCCGTGTGCGGTCACCCATGTTGCCACGTCCTCGGGCAGGTCGCCGTGCGGGGTCCCCTGCGCTGCGGCGGTGATCTCTGCGGCCGCAACAGCGACACTCCCGTCAGGTGCGTTGATGTAGCCGTCGGCGACAGCGTTCAGGCCCTGGCGGACGACCTCAGCCCCGCCAGCTTCAAGCTCTACCAGCCAGTCCAGGGCATCGTCGTTCTCGAAGGCCTGAAATCCCCATGCACCCATGTCTTGCTCCTTCTGTTGATCTGGCTGTTCTAGGCCAGCCGCAGGTCGCGGATGTTGTCCTGAAGATAGCGTGCCACCCAGTCCTGAAGCTGCGTGGTAGTCCAGGTCGGTGTGGCGACCAGGAGGATCTCACGGTCCTCGCGGATGACGCGGGTGACGCCGTCCTCCTCCTTGAGGGCCTTGAGCATGCGGCCCACCACCCGGTTGTGCTCATAGACGATGTCCTCCCGCAGCGCCACTTCAAGCTCCCGGCCGCGGAGCTCGTCATCACCCAGGTCCTCGACCTCGACGAGCGGCTCCGGCTCGGCCATTTCCTCATCGTCCGGCTGGTCGCCTCGGTTCAACTGCCCGATAAGGCCACGTGCGTAGTCGGCCATGGCGTCATCCGGGGACTCGCGGAAGCCCGTGATGTGGCCGTGGGCGCGGGCCCTCAAAAGATCCGGGAGGAAGTGGTGGTCCTCCCCCGTGCCGCTGACCAGAACAGGGTGCTTGTTGAGGTGGTACCGCTTGATGCGGTGGTGCGCGACCGCCCACCGCGCCTCGGGCGCGCGCTGCTGCACGACGTCGCCCAGATAGGACACCAGCCCGTCGAGCAGGACCAGCGACTCCAGCGAGAGTTTCCCTACCGTCTCGCCGCCGTACCGCGCCCAGGAGGGCCATTGTTCCCGTGGCACGCTGGTCGTGTCTGTCGCTCCGGGGGCGTCCGCGACGGTGAGGTGGGCCAGGATCCACCGCCACAGGGGAACCAGGCTCTCGACCGTCCCGTCCAGGACGACGTCCGGGGCCTGGCCGTCGGCCGCCAGGGCCTCCCGCAGCCGCTCCAATGCCGGCCCGCGCTCGTCCAGGTACTCCTGGAAGGCAGCCTCGGCCTGCTTCTTTGTCATGTTGATGTAGCCGACGTACTTGGTCATGGCATCCCCCTTGCTGGCAGTCTTGTCTTTCGAGATCGACGTCTTACTCCGTTGGAGCCGAAACTGCGCGCTTCTGTGTTTCCTTTTGCTTTGGTCTGCGCTTCCGTCTGCGGCGCTTGCTCTGGCCGTTGAAAGGGGGCCGGGGCTGCCCCAGCCGTGGCCCTGTCCAGTACCTGCCGCCGATGAGGATGCCGGCGAGGGCGCCGTAGGCCCATGCATGCGGCAAGGCCATCTGATCGGTGGCGCCCCCGACGAACGTCAACGCAAACCACACGACAGGCAAGACCAGAAGGAGACCGTTCCTGGCCGGCACTGTGGGCGGGAACCGGAACAGAGCCCAGCCGACAGCGACCGCGCCGGCAAGGACGACTGCAGCAGGCATCGTTGGTGACAGCACAACGATCTGGGCCGTCCCGATGCCGAGCAGCGCAAGCGCGCAGACCCCGTTGATCACCGCCAGGCGCCGCCCGCCGGTGAAGCTTCCGTCAGCTTCCGGCTTGCGTTTATGCACCTGATTGTATTCCGCACCGGCACGCGGCCCGGTCCACACGTAACCGCCTGCGATTGCGCCGCCGATAAAGCCCAGGAGCCATGGCCCGGCCGCGGGGAAGCCCAGAACGGCATCCTCGATGGTGATCAACGCGATGTAGTTCACGAGGCACGACCAGAGCATGACCTGGGACGTGCGCTCTGATGCGGCGGCGAATCGGTACACGAGCACGGCGTAGGCCGCCGCCAACGCGAAAACGAGTGATGCCTCAACCAGCCAGTGGTGGAATAACCACCAGAACGCCGCCAGCATCAAGGCGATCATTCCGCCGCGAAGGTGCCGCACGTCCCATTGGTCAAATCTTTTCAGCACAGTCATATCCCCCTGAGCACAAGCGTAGGCGACGGCTCAATGGTTGGCCGTCCAGGTGTCGGAGCGTCGGGCGACGTTGTAGACGACCTCCACCCAGGCTGCAGGGAAAGTCGGGTCACCGGTAATTACGGCGCAGAGGTCGTCGCCGGCGACGAGATGAGTGGATGAGCTGGATACTCCGATGCTTGACCACACGGCCACCACCGGCCGCACCGCAAGCTTCAATCCACTTCTGCCGGTAGCCGTCTGAATACACGGCGCCGTCGGCTTTGGCCGCGACGTCCTCCGTGGTGGCCTTGGCGTTGGTGGCCCACATCCCGGTCGGCCCGATGACCCGATGGTCGATGTCTTTCCGCGGACTCAACGGGACGGCGTGCAGCACCCGATAGCCTTCGTGCTCCAGGCCCGCCAGGACCCCTGCAGTGCGCTGCTCCCCCGCGACGTCTGCACGGTAGGAAGCATCGTCCAGGTTCTCGATCAGCTGGCCGGGCCGGTTGCTTGCAAGGTCAGTCCAGGGCAGCACGTAAGCCGGCTCCGGTTTAGCGGGCGCAGGCGCGTCACCGAGATGGGCTCCCTGGACGAAGCTCCGCTCTGCAGCCGCAGGCGACAAACCGGCGAGGGCGAGCTGCAACAACCCTTCGGAGGATCCCTGCTCGGGTACAGCGTCCAACGTGGCGACATCCAGGTATCCGACTTTCGTCCCGTCCGCGAGGTTGATGGACAGCCGACGGACGTCCTCCATCTTCCAGGGGTTGTAGACGAACGCCGCTGAGGGGGCTTCGGCCAGAACAGACTCCTGGCCTGGCGCTTGGTCCTGGTCAGATTCCGTCATCAATGCGAGCTGCTCCACGGTGTCCCCTCCGTCGGTCTCTACCAGGGAACATGCGCAGATTTAGTCCCGGGCTGGCAGCATGCTCTTGTCGATGTATCGGGACCTGCCTTTCGGCGGCTTCATCACGGCGGCGACCACCGGCTCCTCAGCGCCGTACTCCTTCAAGACCCTGTTAATTTGCTAAGCGATAGCCCCGCACTGAGGGGATTTCGTGCCTGATGTCCTTGGTCGCCACTCGTGAGAACCAGCCAAGGTCGAACTCGTATTCGCTCCCACCTTTTGAAGGACGCTGCAACCTCGTCTTGATTGTCGAACGACACACCCTCGGATACATGCATCGTCCCGCAGTTAGTCGTCTCTACCAGAACACCGGCTGTCGAAGCCGAGCCTCTAGTCCCACCAGAGCTTGTATGGGATCTTGCTGAAATGACGTCACATCGAAGGCTTTCAATACCAAATGAGTTCAGAACGGGCATCAACATATAAAAGATCGTGAAACCAAAGAACAAGAAACCAGCAAGTTTCCAGTACCACTTCAATCTTGGTCTTGTCGGCTTGTTCTGAGCACGGCCTTCTACATCGTTGCCAGTATTCGTCATCCCGTATCCCCCGCGTCGTATTCCCAGCACAAGCCCCGCGGGTCCGAGAAGTCAGCCGCCCGTACACGGCCCCGCGGGTTGACTCTACAAGGGAAAATGCGCAGATAGTCAGCCGCGAGGCGCCGGATCGTGCCGGCGGCCCGCGTACTTGGACACGCCGCGGCGGGCGCGTACAGGTCCGGCCACAGGTGATTCCGCCCCCGACCTGCTTCAAATACCTGTACATCGTGGCCTTGGACCAGTTGACCGCTTCAGCCGCTTCGATTGAGGACATGCCTTCGGCCGTCATCTGCCGGCACAGCCGCACCTTGGTCTCCACCGTTTCCGCTTTGGGCGCCGGCTTCCCGAAGTGGACGCCGCGGGCCTTCGCTGCCATCACCCCGGCCCTGACCCTTTCGTTGATGAGCTCGCGTTCATACTCGGCCAGGCTCGCGAACAGGGCCAGCTGGAGCCGTCCATGGGCTGTGGAGGGGTCAACCCCGTCCATGATCGAATACAGCCGGATGCCGCGGGAGGTGATGTCGTTGACCGTGTTGACGACATCGACCAGGGACCGGCCGAGCCGGTCGATCCTCCAGCAGAAGATCTCGTCGCCGTCGCGGGCGTACTCCAGAAGCCGGGCCATCTGGGGACGCTCCCGCGCGGACTTCGCGCCGGACATCTCGTCCACGAAAATCTTGTCCTCTGCCACCCCTGCCGAAACCAAAGCCTCCACCTGCATGGCGGCGTTCTGGTCCCCGGTGCTGATCCGCGCGTACCCCAGTTTCATGCCAGACCCCTGTCCCGTCTCGTCTCGCAAGTCCTTAAGGAGTTTCAAGACGCCCTGATGAGACAGACTGTACGAGACAGCTACGACACTGAAACGGCTGGAAACCCGGGCCAGGAGGACGTTCCCTCTTAACTAGAGTCTGTGAGACCCCAGGCCTTGTGCCTGGAGGGGGCGGGCGTCACCCTTGTCAGAGCTCGACGTCGATGTTGATGAAGGCACAGAAGTCGATCAGCCAGTCCAGGTCCGGGCCGTTGAGGAAAACCTTCGGGGCAACACTTGCCGAGATCCCGAAGGCGTCGCTGGCCCGGCCGAAAAAAACGTAGGCCGCCCCGGAGTCCAGCCGGCGGCTGGTCCACACGCACCCGTCCAGGCCCGCCCTCCAGGCAGCCTCTGCCCATTTCACCGTGTCGGCGTACCAGGCCGGATCCGTGACCGTCAGCTGGGACCGGTCCAGGCCAAAGTGCCGCAGGCCCACACCCCGGAAGGATGCCAGGCTGAGGGGCCGAAGCGTCGTGATACCGGCAGCAATCCGGTCGGCGTATTGCCGGGGAAAGACAGTCCCGCCCGCGGCGGGAAGGTGGTGGACTATCGATTCGCAGACTGCGGTTTCCACGTTCTCCGCAGCGTAGAGGACCGGAACCGGCACGCCCTGGTCGTCGCCGAAGAAAGCGAACCTAGTCCGCTCCCCCAGGCCCGGGTTGAACGAGGTGGGGAGGCGTGTGCCGTCGGGGCCTGCCCCGTAGACGCGGTGCAGCACGGTGCCTTCGGGGAGGACGAGCCGATGCGGATCAAAAGGACTGGGTGGCGCAGGGACAGGCCCTACCAACGTTCAGCCATATCCTGGCGTGCTGCCTCGAGGATGCTGTCCGGGTCATCCATCATCTGCGCCGGGACACGGCCTTCCAGGTACCCGTTCGGGGAAGCCAGCCACAGCAGCAAGTGCGGGTCCGTCCAGTGATTGCGCCGGCCGATGGCGGCGACCTCGGCAATCACGGGTCTGACTTCGCCGTGGTCGAACTCGAAGCCCGGGTACAGGGTGCCCCTCCCCCGTTTCACCCCGATGATCCTGCCTTCCTTGGCCAGCTGGTGTGCCCTGTTCCTGTTGGTCCCGCTGCCGCCAAGAAGGGCGGCGACCGCGCGGCTGTCCAGCAACCCGTACTCCCGGGCGATGGTGCGCCAACGGTTCTCGGAAGCCTGCACGGAGCGTGCCACTTCGGGGCTGGCCTCCAGCCCCTGGCCGGTGCGCTCCAGGACCTCGGCAAGGGCGCGCGCGGTCCGCCGGAGCTGCTGCTCACCTTCGCGCAGCCGGTCTTCGGCAGCGCGAACGGCCTCCGGTTTCGCCTGAGGACCCCGCCGCTTCACCTTCCATCGGCCGGACTTCTGCTCGACGGTGACGTAAACCGTCTTTGCAGGCAGTGATCGCCGCACTTGCTTCTTACCGGCAACAGACGCGCTTCGTGCAGCGGCTGTCGGGGTGGCCTTCGGGGCGTTGGGGTCGGTGACCCTGATACCTCCAGGATCGCCTGAATGACGCTTCATACCAACTCACATTACCGTCATCTCCGTCACCTGCGGTAGTGCTGACACCACTCGTTACGCCAGCAGGAATTCGCACCAGAGCGGGGTGGTGATCCAGGACCCGTACTTCGCCGCGGGCCAGGCCCGGAAAACGTGCGGAATGACAAGGAAGTCGTCGAAGCAGCCAGAGAAGCGCTCCTCATCGGTAACGAATCAGGTCGTGTCGCACTCCGTAACAGGCATTCCCACCAGCACCACAGAGATAATCAAAGCGACGCAGGAACGGGATTCTCCGGCCACCAGCTGCGCTGGCTCAGCCCCTCCGCTCCTGCCACGTCGTGACCGCGAAGCCAGACGAGCAGGGGGGACACCTGATGGAACACGAGAAGACCAAATGCATTGACACCACCTTTAATGTCGACGCCGACGCCAATGGCAAAGACCCTGACGAGTACAGCCCGACCCTGAAGGGCTATCACCGGAAGTTGTGGAGCAAGGAGCTGCCCTACGCAAACGGGCGCTTTGATCTGGCTCCTGAACGCAATGCGTACCTGGTGCACAGGTCCTCGCATGGTGTCTTCTTCATGGCCAGCGACGCCATCACCACCAGGCTGCACAAGCGGGCCGGGCGCATCATCAGGAACATCCCGCCGGAGGCCCTGCCAGAGCAGCTGGGCTACACGATTGGAAGCTACATTGTATTGCCGGGCAACAAAGTCGACGGGAGGATGACCCTCAACGGCGCCCGCGGATTCAACCGCAAGATCGCCGACCGCTTCGACCTCACCCTGGAATGCATCAAGCGCTGGTACGGCGGCCGCCAGAAGCCGAACCCCCTCGAAGAGGTCATAGACAGGTACGAAAACTTCTTCAAGCTGTTCGGAGACTTCGATGGATATGTGCAGTTCTTCCTGCTGCAGGACCTTCTGAAGGATGACGGGAACATCGACTTCTTCCACGACTTCGATGATTTCAAAACCCCGGCCGTCCCGAAGGACGAGACCGAATACCTGAAGTACCTGGCCAAGAGCAACCGCTTCATCAGCGCACGCAACGCCAGGATCGCCGCTCAACCTTGCCCGGATCCCAGCTAAGACGCCGTACCCGCAGAGCTTGCGGCCTGCCCGGCAGGAAGCACCCGTACCTGGAAAGCGTCAGTTCAGGTTCATGCCGAACTGCCGGGTGAGAAGTGCCCGCTTGAAATGGGCCTCGGCGGCATCAACCTGCGCGGCCGGCGCGCTCGGCGAGAAGACCTGCAGGATGCTGAACTGGAAGTGCTGCCGGTGGCGGGCGTCCGCGGCAGCCAGCTCCCGGAGCGCGACGTTGCCGCCGTGGCCGTTCCTGGCGTACTCGCTCCAGCGGCCCAGGAAGCGCTCCACACCGTCGGCCTTCCCCACGTACAGCCTGCCGGTGCTAGTGTCGGCGATGAGGTAGATGCCCTGCACGGAGCGGAGCGCGGTCTGCCACTGCCCGTAACGGTCATCGGTGATGACGGCCTGGAGCTCGTCGAAGCTGACCAGGAGCGAATCAAATCCCGGGAACGGCACGCTGGACGGGTCGGAGATCTCGACCACCGTCATGCCGGTTGCCTGGTCGCCGGTCTTGGCCCAGTTCACGGTGTCCTTAGTCCACTCGATGACCAGGCGGTCCGCCAGGGCTGCGAACACCGGCGAGGGCCGCAGGTCAAAGAAGCGGCGATCCTCGGTACGCTTTGTAGGGACCGGCCGGACCGTCCGAGGTGCTTACGGGCTAGGGTGGCCATAACAAGGCGGATTGGGGGATCCAGTGAAGCACAGAATCTGGTGGGTCTTTGCTGTGGTCCTGGTTCTTGCTGCCACGGCGCCCTTCATGGCCCGCTCCGCCGAGGACAAGGTAACCGACCGAATGCTGTCACAGGCAGACCGCTTCGCCATCCCGGCCGACTGGAAGCTGACCGACGAGACGGTCCGCCCGGAGCGCGGTTCATGTGTATCAGCACGAATCCGTGCCCCAGCCTCTTCCGCCGCTGGGAGACCGGCAGAGAACTGACGGATAGCGACGTTACTGCGGTACTCGCGGAGGTTGGTTTCGAGATGAAGGCCGACGGACCGTGCGAGAGGCCGTCAAACGTCATCGGGAACAGCCCCATCTGCACCTCAAGTGGAAGCGACGGGGAGCTTCAGTACTCTTTCACCGTCTGGAGTCCCGGCCCAGGAGGACCTCAGGACGTCGTCCTCGAAATCAGGCGTCGCTATGTGCCGGACTAGCTACTCTTGGTTCCCGGCATCGCCGGCATCCATTAAGTCGCCGGCGGCAATACGTTCACCGACTCACCGTCAAGCCTCGGCAGCCACGATCCAAGACGGATCGCCACACTCAACGGCGGTTGCCGACCGACTGATGCCAGTACCTGGCGTCTTCGCTCCCAGTCCGGCCTATTGCATCGAGCCGCCATGGTGCCGGCCAGAATTGAAGGAGGTAGTCATCGACCGAAACCTCGGCGAACTCCCCGGCGTGGCCTTCATCCCGGCCTTTGGCGCTGACCCGCAGCCGGTAGGAACCAGGCGGAAGATCTACTGGTCCGGTGTTCTCGTTCGCCCAGGTGCTCCACATCATCTCGTGTCCTTCAGGAAGTGTGATGGATACCTCGACGATGTCCTCCCACTGCCCGTCATCGCTTCCCGGGGGTGCATCCAGCAGAACGATACGAACAGGCGATCCGCCCGACCGCCTGGCGAGGTTGACGTGGACCCCCTGCGGGTTGGCAGCGCCGACCAAACCGTTGACCTGACCCTGGTATGAGCGTTCGAAATTGCCATCAAAGACGCCGTCCTCGCCCCACGAAAGGTCCAGTTGCCCGTAGTCGGTCTGAATAACCTGGTCCAACAGCACGCGTTCCAAAGCCCCAGTCTAGCCACCGTCAACCGTGGCCAGTGAAAGCTTCCGCTCCCACCGGGGCGTCTTCCCGGTGAGCCGCTTGGAGGTCAAATGCCAGCGGTGGCACTCATGGCACGGGTAGGCGCGGACCGGTTGCTTTCCAGGCTTCCTGGTTGACCGAACGGTTCACACCCGCCTACAGTCGCCATCTTCATAGCGGTCTTGCTGGAATTGATCATGGCATGCATCGGCCGCGGCGCGCCACGCCACACACCCCACGGGCGGAAGTTAGTCTCTGCACATGAACGAGTTGTCGGCCGATAACGTCCGGAAAGCTGAACCCGTCGCGGTGGAGTTCGAGGCAGCCTGGACAGTGTTCGCCCGGACCTGCGGTCATTTCTGGGCACCGGAGGCCACCTTCCAGGCGTGGTTCGCCCACTACCTGACCTCGCAGTTCGGCATCGACCGGGTCGCCGGGGAACCGATCATCAACATCAACGGCTTCCCGGGCTCCGAGCTGAAGGCCAAGGTCGGCGGCGGCGAGGTCCGCCCGGACGCCGTGGTGACCCGGCACCCGGGCATCGTCATGCCGCACTACGCCAACCGGATCGGCAGAGCCTCCGACGAATCCGGGCTGGGCCTCCTGAAAGAGTTGGCCGTCATCAGCGAACTGAAAGTCGGCGCCACCGTCCAGGGCGGGCGGAGCAACAAGTCGCTGCGCCGGGACGTGGACAAGCTGCTGCTCCTGCTCGAGGAGTACCAGGCCACTCATGACACGGAACTACCCCTGGCCTACGTCTGCGTCCTGGACAACCACGCCCGCCGCCAGCACAGCGGCGATGAAATCAAGGACTACTGCGAGACGGTCGCGGCTGGCCGGGGCCGTTTTCCCACCCTACCGGCGGTCGTTTCCCGAGCGATCAAGCACCCTTTTGTGGTGGAGCGGTTGTTTGGCGCCCCATGTGAGAGATGTGTGCTTTGAACCCCGTGATAACCTGAGGAAAGATTTTCCGCCTTAGAGACGATGGTTATCACGTTTCCCAGTTAGCGATGCAATCTCGTTCCACGGCAGAATAGCCACGGCACTCGAATATCTTCGGCTGCAGACCTTCACACCCCATACTTTGCACGTGTGACGCGATAGGGGGACGACGATTCCCTAGGGAATACTTCTCGCAGGGGCCAGTCGGCACCACTGCATTTGTGCCGAAAACGAGGAGACCCCGATGGATGACAGGGAACCGAACCGCACTGCCGATTACGGATCAGAAGGCACTCCGACCCCGGACACCGCGATGCTGGACAAGATCAACTCGATCCTGAGCAGCCAGGCATTTTCGGCGGCAGCCTATGTCCGGAAGATGCGCGCCAAGAAGCCCAATCTCACACCGGCAGCTGCCATAAAGAAGCTCAACCGTCAGCTGCTCGCAACCTCCACTGCTGCCGGTGCTGCAACCGGAGCGGCCGGAGCTGCCCCGGGCGTCGGAAAGGCAGTCAACGCCGCCATGATCCTCGGCGGAAATGTAGTTTCGTTGCCGGCCGCACTCTTCTACATCCTCGCTGTGGCCGAAGTGCACCAGGTCCCGCCTACAGACATTGAACACCGCAGGAAGCTTGCGCTCTCGATCCTCATGGACAGCAGCGTTACGTCAGCGCTGCCAGGGTTCGCGAAAAAGACCAGCAAAAACTGGACGCGAAAGGCGCTGGATGCCATCCCTGGTTCGGCACTGAAGCCAATCAACAATCTCGTGTACAGAAACTTCATCACAAAGGCCGGTCCGACGGGCACCATCGTGCTGGAGGTAGTCCTGCCGTACGCACTGGGCGCTGCGATTGGCGCCACCTTCAGCTTCGCCACCACTTCGGCTGTCATCGGTGCCACCAGGCTGGCCTACGGGCCTCCGAAGGCCGAGTTCGATGATGAGGTACTCGAGGAAAGTTCAACCGCGGAATGAGATGCCACGCGCGGGACCGAGAATTCAAAGACCCATAAGGCTAACCATGGTTACGGTGCCCTTGGCTGAGACCGAGACGACGCCATCAACGGGAAGGCGGTATTCCCGGTCCATTGCTCCTGACGCCTCCTTATGATTCACGGCACGGATGCGCAGGTCTTTGAGCCGGTGCCGGACGATTTGGGTGAAGCCGGTGATGACAGTGCAGAGCGCTGCGAAGCCGAGCAGGAAGCCCAGCCAGGCGAATCGCGGCCCGAGCAGAGTGCTCATTGAATGCAGGGCAAGGGCGGCGCTGCCGCCCCAGAAGCCGACGGCGATGGAGATGGTGCCGGCGGAAATCCGCAACGCTGACTTCGCCTTTGAAGCCTGCGCCGGGAGCTGTGAGGGTGCCGCTGGCAGGGCGGCCGGGAGTGGGAAAGCCGGCGGCGGAATGATTTCCTCAGGATGGCCGTACTCGCTCATTTCGTACCCTTTCCACCGCCGGCGACTGTTGGGGTGCCAGTCGAAGCGAATGATACGGGCGAGCACTGACAATTCCGGCGACAAAGTTTGCCGCATGAGGATACGATGCACTCAGCACCACCGCCGGACCGGTGCTCGGTGCGTCTGCGCTGATGGTTTTGGGGGAACACAGTGAAGCGAAAAAGAGGGATCATCCTGACCTCGGTTCTGGCTGGCCTGGCAGTCATAGCCATTGCCGGTTTCTTCCTGGTCCGCGCTGCCGAAGACAGGGTCACCGCAGACTTCGTTAATCGTGTCGACCGTTTCTCGGTCCCTGCGAACTGGCCGCTGGAGTCAGGCATTGTGCGCCGGGAAATGTTCCTGTGCATGGACACCAATCCGTGCCCCAGCATCTATCGGCGCTGGAACGTCGGCGGCGAGTTCACAGCAGATGACCTCAAAGCCGTCAGCAACACTGCAGGCGTCACCATGAGCGTCAAAGGGACCTGCGCCCGGCCGGCTGACGCTGGCGGGGTTACGACTGCGTGCAGCGCCTCAGGCAACGACGGCGAGTACGACTACACCTTGAAAGTGGTCAGCCCCGGAAAGAACAACCCGCTCACCCTTGTCCTGACCGCGGAACCCCACCGCTGAAGCTGCCGCCCGCGCGTGAGCCTCATCCTTGAAAAACCTTGAGCTTGATTTATCTAGTCAGTGGATAAAGGCGCAGGTACTCTGAGAGCAGTCTGGCCGAATCCGCGGCCCCAGACGCCGCCGAAAGCGGCAATTTCAGTTCAGTAACCACATGGGGGTAATTGCTGTGCGCCCGAAAACTCCGTTACACATCACCGCCGCAGTCCTCACTGCCGCGATGGCAACCTTAACGCTCACCGCCCCGGCGGCCATTGCAGCGCCCGTCTGGGCGCTGGTCGAGGAATGCAAAAGCGTCGAAACAGTGTTCGCCCGCGGGTCAGGACAAGGCCTCTTCGAAGGTGAAGCGACCAAATTCAAAGACGAAATCGACGCCCGAATCGACGGACCCGCCATCACGCACCACTACGAACTGGGTTCAGAGATGATCGAAGGGCACGCCTACCCTGCCCTTCCGGTCGGTTCCCAGGACTGGGACAGGGCCCTCAGGTCGCTGGGAGCGGCGGCGACGGGCGGTGGCGGTTTCAGCTACGGCGCCAGCGTCGATGAGGGCGTCGAAGAGCTGCACGCGTACCTGAAGGCACGGGCGTCAACCTGCCCAGACTCGCTCTTTGTTCTCGGCGGCTACTCCCAGGGCGCGCAGGTCGTGGGCGAGACGTACAATGAGAAGCTCAGCGACGACCTGAAACGCCGGGTGGTCTACCAAGCCCTGTTCGGGGATCCCAGGCTGTACCTTCCGGAAGGGCAAGGCCTCATTCCGCCTGCTTGCCTCGGCCTGCCCAACAAATCGGAGTGGCGGTTCGATGTTCCTGACTGCGGCACCGGCACAGGTTCCCTCGGATCGCGCGTCCCCTACCTTCCCGTCGGCTTCACCTCCACTACCGGGCTCTCCTGCGCCACCCACGACTTTGTCTGCGGCGCCAGCCCTTACGTGTGGGACCAGGTGGGCCACGGCACCTATGACGAGGACGGCGGCAGCATCTACCGTGCCTCCGTTGAGATCGCCAAACGCCTCAAGCCCCTGCTCCCCGATGCGGGGGTAAACGACACCGTCAGCCTTCCGGGCGCCGGAACCGCCGGACTGGATGTAGTGTTCCTGATCGACTCCACGGGCTCCATGTGGGGCCAGATTGAGGCGACGAAAGCCTTCGCGGCCGAAATGGCCGACACGATCAAGGTCAATCGCGGACGCGTCGCTCTCGTGGAGTACAAGGACGCCGGGGACCAGTTCACCGCCCGTATCCTCAGCGGGTTCCAGGAAGACACCACGGAGTTCAACACCCAGCTCACCACCATTTACGCCAGCGGCGGCGGAGACCGCCCCGAGGCCACCCTCCACGCCCTCATGACGGCCTTCAACGGGCTCGAATGGCGCAATGGGGCCACCAAGGCGGCCGTGGTTCTGACCGACGCCGACTACCACGACCCTGACCTCGTGGACGGAAGTACGCTCGCGTCCGTCGCACAGCGGGCCCTGGAGATCGACCCCGTCAACGTCTACCCGGTCGTTCCGTCCTACTTCAGCAGCTTCTACGCGGCGCTGGCGCAGGCCACCACGGGCCAGGTCATCGTCAACGGCGGGGACACGAAAGCCGCACTGACCACGGCCCTGACCCGAATCCAGGAACGGCCTGTCGCCATCCTCCGGCACCCGGCGTACTGGGGTCCGGTGGGTCAGGAGTTCACCTTCGACGCATCAGCCTCGTACTCGCCCAATTCGTCGATCATCAGGTACGACTGGGACTACAACGGTGACGGGACTTTCGAAGAATCCGGCACCACTCCGGTCGCCCGGCACACCTACCCGGCAAAGTGGGACGGGCAGATGCAGGTCAGGATGACGGACGCGAACGGCCTAATTGCCAACGCGTCGGCAGCGGTCCACGTCGGATCCGGTCCCCGCGACGCCCTCCCTGCTGCCCCGCTGAACGTCAAAGCTGTGGCGACGTCCACCGCCGGCGGCACCAGCACCGTTCAGGTGACGTGGGAGTCCAGCGATCCCCGGGTCGGCATCTGGGGCCTCAGCGTGGACGGCATTCCGGCAGGCGCAGTCGATGCGGCAGCGCGGACGGCAACCATCACCGAGGTCTCCCGAGGAAAGGATGTCGAGATTGGGGTTGTGGGCTTCACCGCTGACCACGCAATGGGTACCGCCTCCACGGTAACCTTGCCCGCGGTCGGCTCAGCCTACAACTTCGGCGGGTTCATGGCACCGGTGGACGCGGCGCCGGCCCTGAACGTCATGACGGCCGGACGGGCTGTACCTATGCAGTTCAGCCTGGGCGGCGACCTCGGCATGGACATCCTGGCAGCGGGATCACCGACGTCGGCGCCTGTTACCTGCGATACAGGGGCGGCTCTTGCTGAGGTGGAGACTACATCGACTGCAGGCTCCAGCAGTCTGTCCTACGATGCGGCTCAGGGTGTCTACACGTACGTCTGGAAGACAGAGAAGGCGTGGGCCAACTCCTGCCGCATGTTCAAGCTGACACTCAAGGACGGATCGTCCCACACCGCGCTGTTCAAGTACCGCAGCTGACAGTTCGTCCGCATAATGAAGCGCCCCGCACCTCTTTGAACTGGTCCCCGGAAGTTGGACGGGTAAAATAAGATCCTAAGCCGCGAGGGCCTGGGCACTGTATTGCACCGGGCTCAGGCCCTCAAGCTTTGTTGAGATCCGGTTGGTGTCGTACCAGCGGATGTATTCGTTCAGGTGCACGGCCAGAGCGTCGGTGCTGAGGAACCGGACGCGGTGGAACATCTCTTCCTTGAGGTGGCCGAAGAAGTTCTCCATCACGGCATTGTCGTAGCAGTTGCCCTTCTGAATGCCCGACCGGCTGCTGACCGGGCTCCAGGCAGGCGAGGGCTTGCTTCAGGGAAGTATTGGTGAGCGCGAGGTTCGGGGACGTGCTGATTGAATGGGCGATGATCTGCCGGTCAAAGAGGTCCATGACCGGTGAGAAGTAGAGCTTTCGGTCGCCGATACTGAATTCGGTCACATCCGTCACCCACTTTTGGTTCGGGGCGGTGGCGTCGAACTCCCGGTTCAGCCGGTTAGGCGCAACAGCGCCCTGTTCGCCTTGCTAGGAGTTGTAGCGCTTCCTCCGCCGAACCTCGCAGACGAGCCCGAGGATGCCCATCAGCTTCAGCACGGTCTTCTTCGCGATCGCCCAGCCTTGCTTCATCAGTTCCGTGTGGATACGTCGGTGTCCGTACCGGCCGTGGTTCGTCGTGAAGATCTCTGTGACTGCGGTCTTGAGTGCCTCCTGCGGGTCTGGCGCCTGGAGGCGGGACTGGTGATAGAAGAATGTCGATCGGGCAAGACCCGAGACATGCAGCAGGACCGGAAGTGGGAAGTCAGCCTTGAGGGCGATGAGGGCTTGAACCTTCACCGTTGTTTTTGAGCCCTCAAGGCCCGTAATTTTCCCAGATAGGCCACTTCTGCCCGCAAACGTTCGTTTTCCCGGCGCAGCCGCTCCAGCTCGGATGTCTCCGACGGTGGTGGGGTCTCGGGCTTCCGAGGTCGGCCTTTTAGGCTTCGGGCGCAAGGCGTCCGCGCCTTCGTGACGATACACACGCGCCCACTTTTTCAGTAACAACGGCGAAGACAGGTCAGCCTCGGCTGCGAGATCCGGTGCGGTCTCGCCTGCGAGGAACCGTTCGACCAACGCGAGCTTGAAGTCGAAAGAGTATGACTGCTTTCCCGGTTTGGTCACCAGCGCTCCTTGACCACGAATCCTCCACCGCCGATACAGCGCCTTAACCGGCCAACGGGACACGCCCAGCAGGTTAGCTGTGGCCGTATCTGCAAGGCCTTTCTCAAACCACGCTACAGCGGCCTGGCGCTGGACTTCAGACAATGAACTACTTGATTGCACGAAACTGCTCCCCGGGAGTTTGAACTGAATTTCTCAGTCCAACTTCCGGGGAGCAGTTCAAGGATTCCGGGGGTTTTTTCTGTATCCAAACCCGTGAGGCCCACGTTCAACCGTGCTAATCCACTCAGCAGCTCTCCAGCCACCTCGCGTATCGGGGTCCGCGTTCCGTGAGCAGTTTCGTGGACCGCAATAGGCCGACGCCGCACATCCAGGACCACATGACCCAAGATCGCCGCTGGGCGTAACCCAGGGCGTAGTTGTCTGCGGTGGCTTCAGTGGCGGGCTTCATTCGAAATCAGGCGCAGGTGGCCAGGACGCGCTGGATCGCGTCACGCTCCGGCTGGGTGACCCATAGCTTGTACCTCGCCTTCACCGCGGTCATCCGGGCAGTGTATTCGCATCGGAAGGACTTGTTCGGTGGCAGCCAGGAGGCGGCGTCACTGTCCCCCTTGGCCGAGTTCGCCGCGCCGTCGGCCGCCATGAGGTTCAGCGGATCGTTGGCGAATTGTTTCCGCTGCTCGGCGCTGAACTGCTGGGCGCCGGTCTGCCAGGCCAGCGACAGCGGAACGATGTGGTCGATCTGCACCGCTGAGCTGGAATCCGGACCGCGGACGAACCGGATGGTTGCCCCGGTGTACTTGTCGGCCAGAATGCCGGTTGCCACGACGCAGTCGCGGGTGCCGGGTTTGAATGTCTCGCCGGTCAGGTCCCGGGCCAGGATGTCATTTCGTGTGTCACATCCGTTTCGGTCCACATCCGCCCAGGTCGGCCCAAACTGTTCGCGGCTATAGCCGGTCTTCGGTGCGCGCCCCTTCACCGGGATATTGCCAAGCTGCGCGTTTGCGGCAGCAACCTCCTCAGGGCCTATTGCCGGTTGGGGAACCGGCTCCTCCGAACCAGGGTGGGGTTCAGCGCTCCGGAGGGTTTTGGCAATCGCAGCGCCGGCGGATGCTGCGGCGTCACAGCCGGACAGTCCACCCAGCAGGAGTAAGGCGGTCGCAATGGTCAGTACTTTGGAGCTGCAGGGTGGAATCGTCGTGTCCTTCGTGATGCGGTGTTCAGCTCAGGCTGTTGGCGTCGAACGGGTGCCGTACAGATAAGCGAGGTCGTTGAGTGTTTGCAGGGTCAGTTCCCGCGCTTGTGCGCCGGGTTCATTGCCGCCAAGCACCTTGAGGTACTCGAGCTGCAGCCGCACGCGGACTCCGTCGGCTTTTGACTGAAGATCAGTTAGTGCCAGCAGTGCAAAGGCGACGTGGCGCCGCTCAACCCACAGGCCGGACCTGAGGGCCAACCAGAAGAGTCCGTCCAGCTCCAGACCGGCCGGCGCGTTCGCCCGACCGATGTAGACCTCCCCCATCGGGCCGGATCGTGACTTCGTCCACCGGTAACCGACGGGCAGAATGCGCCCATTCCTGGACCGGTAGGTTGCCGAAACGGACAAGAGCGACTGTCCGTTTTCCGTGTCGAGTTGGTTTACCGAAATGTCGCTCAGCTTCTCCTGGCGGCAGGCAGCTATGAACTCCTGCACCTCCCTGTCCCACAGCCGGTCCGTCACGCCGTTCTCCATGTCATGCACCCCCAAAATAACGGTACCGGCGAACGGCGCAACCAATCAGGAGACTCGCGGCGGCGGCTGCGCAAATACCTGCCCGGCCGGTGTCCACGGCCTAGGCTGGTTCTGTGAAGTTCTCCCCGGCCCCTCTTGAAGCTGCGCTCTCCGCCCCTGCCGAGTGGTGGCAGATCGTGGCCGCGCTGGGGCCGCTGGCGGTGCTGGCTGGCGCCGTCCTCGCCGCCTTCATTGGCTGGCGGACACTGCGTCAAAGCCGTGGCGGACGCCCAGGCGCTGAGGCAAAAAACGCGGGCTGACGACCGCGCCGAATGGTGGAAGCGCACGCAGTGGGCCCTGGACAAGGCCCTGGAGGCAGACGAGGATGCCAAGGCCATTGGCCTGGCGTCCCTTGCCGTCCTGGCGCGGAGCGACCTCGCGCGTGAAGAAGAACTTGAGCTGCTGGACATTGCCTGGCAATCGGTGACGGAGGCCAACGGCGAGGGCGGCACATGGGACGAGGACGTCGACGCCGTGGACTCAGGGGAACCAATCGGGGACAATGGAACAACGACCACGGACCGAACGGAGGAGGGAAGGCCATGAGCACCAGCACACCGGAGCAAAAGAAGTCCCGCACGCCCCGTCACGTGTCCACGCCCCGCGACAGGCATTTGACCCCTTCCGAGCACCGGGTCCAGGTTGCCGCAGCAAAGCTGCGTGTTGCCCTCGACGAACGTTTGGGACGCCCCACTCCGGCTGAAACCAAGGCGCTCTCCCAGGAAGATCTCTAAGCCAGGAACCAGGAAAAAGGCCCCGCCGTGCGGGGCCTTTTCTTATCCCTTGTCCAGGTTCCGTTAGACCTTTTCGGGTGTCCGGTCCACGACCGGTTCCGAACCCGTGAACTTCCGTTCCCGGCGCGGGAAGGCCCAAAACTTGAAGTCCTTCGCCTCCACACGCGTTTCCGGTCGCTTCTCCGGCTTCCGCGATTCCTCTTTTCTGGTGTCCCTCTGGAATTCCTTGTTATACGGATAGCACATCACTGACCTCCTCATAGTGAATGCCTTTTAATCCTCCTCCCAATCTGCAAGCCGGTCGACCGTTTTTTGCCCGCCGGATCCGGGGGTGTCGTTAGGCCCAAGACACCAAGTGGGGTTGCACCATAGATTGAACAACTACAGGTGCGGCAGGGCGCAGGCAGCTCTTCCGCAGCTAGGAGATGAGGACCGGCAGGCAGCAGTTTCGTTGTGGAATGAGAGGCAGTGCACATGGCGAAGACAACAGGTGTGGCATCCCGGCTGGCCGAAGCGCTGGCCATAGTCCTCGGCACTGAAGGGATCCCGTTACGCTTGCGCGCCTGGGACGGTTCGGAGGCGGGTCCGGACGGCGCCCCGGTGCTCGAGTTCCGTTCCCGGCGCGCCCTCCGCCGAATCCTGTGGTCCCCCGGACAACTGGGCCTCAGCCGGGCGTATGTAGCCGGGGACATAGACGCACCCGGCGACATTTTCGCCAGCTTCGCCGCACTGAGCTCGGCCGGAAAGTTCGCCGAACCCGGGCCGTTTCCCCCGCTGTCGGCCAAGGAAGCGTGGACACTCCTCAAGACCGCAGTCCGGACCGGCGCGATCGGACCGAATCCCGCTCCGCCACCGGAGGAAGCCAGGATCCATCGACACGGCCGGCGCCACTCTAAAAGCCGCGATGCCGCTGCGATCTCGCATCATTACGACGTAGGCAATGACTTCTATGCCCTGGTCCTCGGCCCGTCAATGGTCTACTCCTGTGCTGTCTGGACTGACCAGCCGGGCGAACGTGGCGGGCAGGACAGTTTGGAAGCTGCCCAGGAGGCCAAAATCGACCTGGTGTGCCGCAAGCTGGGCCTGGAACCGGGAATGCGGGTACTGGACGTCGGGTGCGGCTGGGGCAGCTTCGCGCTCCACGCTGCCCAGCGTTTCGGCGTCGACGTCGTGGGCGTCACTCTTTCCAGCGAGCAGGCGGGGCTCGCCCGCAAGCGTGTAGCCGACGCCGGCCTGACCGACCGCGTCGACATCCGCGTACAGGACTACCGCGACGTGGACGACGGTCCATACGATGCGATCAGTTCGATCGGCATGTCCGAGCACGTAGGCAGCGAGCAAATATCCCGCTACGTCTCCGGGCTCCATGGCCTGCTGCGTCCCGGCGGCAGGCTGCTGAACCATGCGATCTCGTGGAATGCAGGCCCTACAAGCCCGGACCCGGACTCGTTCATACCCCGTTATGTGTTTCCCGACGGCGAAATGCTCAGCCTCGCCGACATGATCGGGGCGCTGGAGACGGGCGGGTTTGAAGTGCTCGACGTCGAGGCGCTCCGGCGACACTACGCACTCACCCTCCGCGCCTGGGTTCACAACCTGGAGGAGCACTGGGAGGCGGCTGTCGGCGCCAGCAGCCCCGGGCGGGCGCGCATCTGGAGGCTTTACATGGCCGCCAGCGCACTCGGGTTCGAGAACGGCCTGACCGGTGTCAACCAAGTACTGGTTCAACGCCCCGGCGGAGCCGAACCGCCTTTACGGCGGCATGCATGGATGTGACCGGGCAGGAGCTGGCAGGAACCCGGCTGCGCAATGCCCCCTCCCCTGCGGCGACCTCCGCAAGGGCGATCGCAGACTATGTGCTGGAGCACCGTGTCCCCGGCGTATAAAGCCCGCGGCTTCCCTGAAAGCAAGGGCGCATGACTGCCATCTTCCTGCTGTGGAACCCGGACCGCCGGGAAGGCTGGAACTATGCCGCCGTCGTCGGGCAAGTACAGGAAACCGGACGGTTCCATTGCGAGTGGCCCGCCGCCGGTGCCGCCGCCGGTTCGGACGCATGGCTGCTGGTGAGGGGAAAGCATGGGACGGGCCTGCTGGGGCATGGCGTGGTGATCACTGCGGAGCCCTGCAGTGTTCCGCCGACCGCCGCTGCCGGCACGGCATCCTCCCGACTGCTCGTGGCCTTCGACTCCCTCCTGCCCCTCGGCGACCAGCTGGGGCCGGAGCTCCTCGGGCACGCGCTCCCGGACGTGGGCTGGAACCACATCCGCCACGGCCAGGTCCTGGATCCGCCCGCGGAAGCCCGGATCCGTGACCTCTGGCGCCTGGAAGGCCCCGCACCGGTTCCGGAACCGACACTGCCGGCGCCCGGGACGTACCCCGCGTGGGCCGTCAGCACCGTCGGAGCGAACCGGTACGAACGGGATCCGGAGGCGCGCCGTGCCTGCATCGCACACTTCGGAACCAGTTGTGCGGCCTGCGGTTTCTCCTTCGAGATCGCCTACGGGGACGCCGGCGGGGAATTCATCGACGTCCACCACACCGTGCCGCCATCGCTTCTGGTCAGCAATTATCGACTCGATCCGGTCACGGACCTGATTCCATTGTGCGCGAACTGCCACGCCATGGCGCACCTCGGCGTGGCCACGCCACGAACGCTTTCGGAGCTCCGCCGCGTTATTTCCGATGCGGGCTTCCTGCGCGGGGGGACCGTGGCCCCCGAAGAGCTTGAAGCGCACAACGAGGCCCTGCGGATCCTCGGCCCCGCGGGTTCTGACCCGGGGCATCCGCCGGTTCCCGAACGTTGAAGTCAGCAGTCACCCTTCAGCCCGACGGTTTCAGCGCCTCCCGGACGACGCCCACCAGCGAATTGAACCGGCCGTTCCGGGGCAGGTCCTCAATGAGAACTGGACCGTCAGGCCCGGCGAGGGGAATGCGCCAGTTGGGGTGTTCCGCGTCCGTTCCGGGTTGGTTCTGCGTACGGGTTTCCCCGACGCCGTCCACGAGGGCCACGCCCAGCAGGGCCGACGGCGTCAGGGCGGTGAAGGCATAGAGGGCTTCCACCGTGCCTTGGATGCCTCCGGACGGTTCAGAGATCAGCCCCCGTTCGCGGAGGAGGGCCAATACGGATTCCTGTTCGGCTGCAGCTTCCGCCCTTTCCTCCTCGACGGGACGCAGCAGGAGTCCCAGCGATTCGCGGAGGGTGACGTGCTCCCCGGCGAGATACCCCGCCGTCGGGGGCAGGTCGTGGGTGTTGACGCTGGTCAGGCACTGTTGGCGGTATTCCTCGGGCGGTAGCGGACCTGCGTCATTGTGTTCAAACCACAGGATGGACGTGCCCAGGATGCCCCGCTCCGCCAGGTAGTCGCGGACCCATGGCTCGAACACGCCAAGGTCCTCGCCGACAACCGTCGCGCCCGCCCGCTGCGCCTCAAGGGCCAGGATGCCGATGAGTGCTTCATGGTCGTAGTACACATACGTGCCCTCGTCCGGTCCGGCGCCTTCCGGGATCCACCACAACCGGAAAAGACCCAGGATGTGGTCCACGCGGACGCCGCCTGCATGGCGGAGTACCGTACGGAGCATGTCGCGGTAGGGCTTGTAGCCCGAGGCCGCAAGCCGGCCGGGGTGCCAGGGCGGCTGGGTCCAGTTCTGCCCCTGCTGGTTGAAGACGTCCGGCGGGGCCCCTACGGTAACGCCCTGGGCCAGTTCGCCGCGAAGCATCCAGGCGTCGGCTCCGGACGTCTTGACGCCCACCGCCAGGTCGTGGACGATCCCGATGGCCATCCCGCACTCCTTGGCCGTCCGCTGTGCGGTGGCCAGCTGATCGTCGCAGATCCACTGCATCCAGCGGTAGAACTCCAGCCGGTCCGCGTGGTCTTCCCGCACGGTGTCGCAATACGGGGTGTCCGGGGACGACGCTTCTCCGGACCACTCAGGCGCCGTGGGCGGAAGCCGCTCCGCAAGGGTGCACCACAGGGCGAAGTCGTCCAGGCCCGTGCCTTCCGCTGCGCAAAAATTTTTAAACATGCGCTCCCGGGCGGGGCTGCGGCGGACCGTGAAGATGAGCTCCAGTGACTCGAGTTTGGCCTTGTAGCTGGCGTTTCTGTCGAGCAGGCCGTCGGCCGTATTGGCAGCGTGGAGCGACGAGGCGTGGTTTTCGATCCTCGTCCTGGCCGCAGGGTCCAGGTAGGCGTACTCCGGCACGTCCTCGACGCGGATGTAGAGGGGATTGAAGAAGCGACGGGTGGTGGGCAGATAGGGCGAATCTTCGATGGGGGGCCGGGGCTCACCGGCGTGCAGGGGATTCACCAGGACAAAACCGGCGCCGTCCTGTCCTGCAATCGCGGCCAGGTCCACCAGGTCGGCGAAGTCACCGATGCCCCATGATCGGGAAGAGCGGACCGAATACAGCTGGGCCGTGAGTCCCCAATGGCGTTCGGATGCCAGGCGGCGGGTGGTCCCGAGCCGCTCAGGCGTAATGATGAGGGCACATTCCGCCTCTTCCCCGGCCGCTTCGGCATGCAGGGTGTGCCAGCCCAGTGGCATATCGCCGGGGAGGGCGAATGCTGCGCGCCCTTTAAGGACACCGTTCACGTCGCGCGGCTCTTCCCAGTCTTCGCGCTGCTCGGCCTGCACCCGCGTTCCGTCCTCAGTCACCGCCCAAACGCTGACAGGCGTTCCGTGCGGGACGTATACGGCAACGTTTATTTCGCGCCCTTCCCTGGAAACGACCGACGGCGGCAGAAGCCGGCGCCATGGCTCGAGTTCCGCATCGCGCAGGGTGCTTTGAATCTCGTCCGTTGTTCCGGTCCGGTCCCCCAGCGCTGTTAAAACACCGTGCAGGGTTTTCGCTGCGACGGGGTGTTCCGCGCCGTCCCAGCCGCGGAAGGAGGTGCTCACGCCGCGGACTGCCGCAAGTTTGCGGAGCAGGTCGTCGGCTATTCCTGTGTGGTCTTGTTCGGTTCCGTCCGCCATGGCCTTACTCTATTGGACGGCCCGCTAACCGTGCCCGTTTCGCCGCGGGTGTCCGTGCTCTTCACCCACAAGTTCATGCAACCCTGAAACGGCTTCGGCCAGTGACAGCCCGGGCTGTGACACCACAAACGGCATGAGAAGCCTGTTCTCTTTGTCCAGGTGCAGGGCAAAGATGCGTTGGACGGCCCCGGCGGCTATAGCAGCGGCCACACCCCGGGTCCCGCGGAACTCCTCCACGAGAGCCACGATCACCTGGTGCTCGGCCAGCATGCCTTCAACCAGCAACCTTCCCTCCGCGGTTTCCCTGGGTCCGCTGTAGAGCGGGCCTTCTTCGGCGAGGGCGTGGGGCACCAGTTCGTTTTCGCACCACTCCAGCAGGACCTCGTGCGCGTCATGCTCGGATACGGAGTCGTGGTTCTCCACGGCGCTCGTCAGCGCGTCTGTCAGCGCCGTGAGCCGTCGCAGCATGCTGCCGTGGTGCCTCTCCACCGCCGCCAAGGCTTCGGCTTCCGCTGCGGAGTCTTTCATCGACGGATCGTTCATCGTGTCTCCCGGTCTCAGGCGCGCCTGCCATCCGGCGGGCGGCCCCTCACCGGACATGGACTGGCTTCGCGCACTTTCACTCTACGGCGGCGCTGTGCCGCGGCAAGGGGTCTTTGGGCCCGACTACGCCAAGCGCTTTAGCCTCGCTCACCGGACCGCGCTAGCCTTGGACTCTATGGTCGACGTCGAGAGGTTCAGGATCCTGCTGGAATCGGAGCGCGCCCGGAAAACCCTGCTGCTGCCGGCACTCCGCGCCGACATCGCCTCCGCGAACGCCGCGCGGCAAAATTCGAACGTCGACGACGAACACGATCCCGAAGGCTCCACCATCGCCTTCGAGCTCTCTCAGGCTGCCGCCCTGATGCAGCAAAGCAGCGCCACACTCGCGCAGGTCGAGAAGGCGCTCGGCCGGATCGCTGACGGCAGTTACGGTTTCTGTGAAATCTGCGGCGAGCCTATTGCCGAAGGCCGGCTCGAAGCACGCCCCTGGACGCCGTATTGCATCGATCATGCCGGCGGCAAGTCCGGGGGCAGACCGTGACGGACGTGGCCGGCTCGCTGTGGGACAGGATCGTTTCCGGTTTTTCGCTGTCGCCCTCTCCCCAGGTCACGGCAACGGAACTCGTGATTGTCATCGTGCTCGCCACCGCACTGTCCTTGCCGCGGGCTTCGTGGCGGTACTTCGGGTTGCTGGCCACCGTCACCCACGAACTCGGGCATGCGTTCGCCGCCCTCACCACCGGGCAGCGCCTCGGCGGCATCAGGCTGAGCCTTGACCACTCCGGAACGACCACCACGTACAGCCGGGGACGCCTTCCCGCCGTGTGGTCCACGTTCTGGGGCTATCCCGTGCCAGGTGTCGTCGGGGCGGTCATGGTGTGGTCCGGTTTCAACGGCTGGGGACCGGCGGCGATGTCCGTCGGCACGCTGACCCTGCTGGGCTCGTTCCTGTTCATCCGCAACGCCATCGGGCTCCTCATCACGGCAGCGGCCGTCCTGGGGTGCGCGCTCCTGGTGCTTTTCGTTCCGCCCGAGTTCACCGGCCAGGTTGTGATTGCGCTGGGCCTGGCATTGCTGGTGGCCGCCGTCCGTGACCTGGCCAAACTCGCCAAGGTCCACCTGCGGCGCCGGGACAGGCTGCCCACGTCCGACGCGCATCTCCTCTACCGGGCCACGTCGGTGCCCTCCGTTGTGTGGATCCTGCTCTTCGCGGGCGTCGTAGCCGGCGCCTGGTGGGTGGCCTGGCAACCCATGGCCCGGGTGCTTTTGGCGGTCACAACCCAATAGGGTGGGACCATGACCTCCGAGTTCCGTCCTTCCGATCACTCATCCGACCCCGGGTTCAGCACCAGGGGGTCCTACGTCACCGGAGGAGAGGAATTCACCCGGGACACCAACTACATTGAGGACCGGATCACCAGCGACGGCGCTCCGGGGCGGAACGGTGAACCCGGCTGGCAGGTGGAAGCCGGCCGTTACCGCCTCATCGCAGCCCGCGCCTGCCCCTGGGCGAACAGGACGGTCATCGTCCGCCGGCTGCTGGGGCTTGAGGAAGCCATATCACTGGGGCAGCCGGGCCCCACACATGATGCACGGTCCTGGACTTTCGATCTGGACCCTGGCGGTGTCGATCCAGTGCTGGGCATTGAACGGATCCAGGACGCCTATTTCCGAAGGTTCCCCGACTATCCGCGCGGAATCACCGTCCCCGCGATCGTCGACGAACGGTCAGGCGGGGTGGTCACCAACAATTTCCCGCAGATCACGCTGGACTTCTCCACGGAGTGGACGGCGTTCCACCGCTCAGGCGCCCCCGAGCTCTACCCCGCGCATCTCAGGGCGGAGATCGACCAGGTCAACAAGAGAGTGTTTACCGAGGTCAACAACGGCGTATACCGCTGCGGCTTTGCCGGTTCGCAGGACGCCTATGACGCTTCCTACACTCGGCTCTGGACCGCCCTGGACTGGCTGGAGGAGCGGCTCACCGGCCAGCGGTACCTTGTGGGCGACACCATCACGGAGGCCGATGTGCGGCTGTTCACCACCCTGGTCAGGTTCGACGCCGTGTACCACGGCCACTTCAAGTGCAACCGCCAAAAGCTCAGCGAGATGCCGGCGCTGTGGGGCTATGCCCGGGATCTGTTCCAGACGCCCGGATTCGGTGACACGATCGATTTCGTGCAAATCAAGCAGCACTACTACATCGTTCACGAGGACATCAATCCCACCGGCATCGTCCCGCAGGGCCCGGACCTGGCCGGATGGCTGACGGAGCACGGGCGTGAGGCACTGGGAGGGCGCCCGTTCGGAGACGGCACTCCTCCCGGTCCCGTCCGCAGCGGCGAGGAAGTGGCCCCGGGACACGGCGCCCGCTGACGGGAGCCGTCCCGGCCCGCCGCTAGTCTTGTGCCATGCCACTATCGTCAGGCGTTGCCGCGCCCGAATACCGAGCGGTCCGGGACCTGTTTGAATCGTTCCTTCTTGATGACCCGCAGTACAGCGCCCAGGTCTCTGTCTACCATTCGGGCACCAGAGTGCTGCAGCTGAGCGGCGGGCCCCGCCTGGCTCCGGATTCGATCACGGGCGCCTACTCGTGTTCGAAAGGCGTTGCAGCATTCGTCATCGCGCTCCTGGTCCAGGATGGCTTGCTGGACCTGGACCGCACGGTTGCCCACTACTGGCCGGAGTTTGCTGCCCACGGAAAACAGGCCATCACCGTCCGCCAGGCGCTTTCCCACCGGGCGGGGCTGCTGGGCGTGGAGGGCGGACTGGCTCTCAGTGAATTCACGACGCCGGATGCTGCCCGGAAGCTTGCGGCAACAGCACCGCTGTGGCGCCCCGGCGCCACGTTCGGCTACCACGCTTTGGCCATCGGCATCATCATGGAGGAGCTGTGCCGCCGCGTCGCCGGCACGACCCTGCAGGAGCTGTACACTTCCCGTATCAGGCTGCCATTCGGGGTCGACTTCTTCCTCGGGCTGCCGGAAGAGGAGGAGGCCCGCTACCTGGACGTGCTGTACACCGCCGATCCCCGGCAGGATTGGCTGGATCCGCTTGGCCTTGAGGGACTCAACGGCAACGCTGCGGTCAGCACAGTGATGGAGCTCCCCAATCACAGGATCGTCCGCGAACTCGGCATGAGCAGCGCCGGTGGCGTGGGATCAGCCGAAGGCCTGGCCCGGGTTTACGCTGCCGCCACAACCGGCATTGAGGGGGAACCCGCCTTCCTGGCACCGGAGACCGCCAGGATCATGTCCGAGGAACAGGTATGGGGCCTGGACCGGAGCTCAGGACTGGACAATGCCTTCGCGGTGATTTTCATGAAGCCGCACCCCAGCCGCAACTTCGGCAGCCACAGGGCGTTCGGGCATGAAGGTGCCAATGGCGCGCTGGGCTTTGCCGACCCCGCCTATGACCTGGCTTTCGGCTACATTCCCGGAACTCAGGAAGAAGGCAGGACACCGGGCCGCGCACACCGGCTGGCGCAGGCGGCGCGGCAGGCTGCGGCCTCCAGCGCGAGACCTGCGCCGGCGGGCGGGTAAGGGCGGCCGGCGCCTACCCGTGAGTAGGTTTGTCCATTTGTAGCATCCCCGATGCACCTTTATGGTTGGGCCAAATGGCAAACACAAAACAGCAGGACGAGGCCGCCCCGTCGCGGGTGGGCAAAATACGGCAGTCCGTCACGGACAGCGTCGCGGTGGCACTGTCGGGTCCCCGGCTGCAGCTGGCCGCCAAGGCAGGGCTCGCGGCGGGCCTGGCATTCCTTATTGCACCCATGATGCCCGGCGCCGCTGCCCAGTATCCGTACTACGCCCCGCTGGGTGCCCTTGTGGCCATGTACGAGAACGTGTCAGGATCCGTAAAGCAGGGCGTGCAGACGCTTGTGGGCCTCGGGCTCGGGATCGGCCTGGCGTTCCTGCTGGTCAGCGTCACCGACCCCTCGCCGTTGACGGTGGGCATCGTCATGGCCTTGGGGGTCCTGCTCGCGGGATTGCCGCGGCTTGGCGCCGGCCGCGACTGGATTCCGACGGCTGCGCTCCTGGTGCTCCTGGTGGGCGGACACAACCCGGACGACTTCTCGTTCGGCTACCTCCTGCAAATGGGTGTGGGCGTCGTTGTGGGTATCGCCGTCAACATGCTGGTGTTCCCGCCCCTCCATTTCAAAGCCGCTGCGCTCAGCCTCGCCGAACTCCGATGGGCGCTCGCCAAGCAGCTCTCGGACATGGGCGAAGCCCTGCGGGAAAAGTGGCCGCCCGAACACGAGGACTGGGCTGCGCGTTCGGACGAGCTCGCCCAGTCCGCCCGTGCCGTCAGGGCAGCCGTCCAAAAGGCAGATGCCAGCAGGCAGGTCAATCCGCGGCGCAAGCTCCACCCGCACGACCTCGACCGCGACTACAAAGATGTCAGGGGCCTTGAAAGCGTTACGTTCCATATCCAGGACATGACCGAAGTGCTCTCCGATGTCATCTGGGACAAGGACGTTCCTTTCGTCATCCCGCTTCCGTACAGCGAACCGCTTGCCGATGCACTGGCAGCCGTCAGCGAGGTCCTCCGGTCCATGGAAGACGAGCATCCGGAACGGCAGGAGGAGCTGATTGCTGCGGCCACGGCGTCCGTGGACGCCCTGGCCGAGCGCATGGCCTCCGACGACGTCAACCCGGACGCACCCAGCGCCGCCGAATCAATTGTGCTGAACCTGCACCGCATCCTCAGGGTGGTCAGGGCCGGACAGCCCTGACCAGCAGCGCTAAAAGAAACAACCACGACGCCGGACCCCCCTTGGGCGGGGAGCTCCGGCGTCGTCATTTACTTCTTTGGCGAGCCAGCGCTAAAGCGCCGTTACGCTGCCGCTGAAATGCCGCCGGCCGGAGCGGGGGTTCCACGCGACGTAGTCGGAAAGCTGCCAGGCGCCGGCGTCGGAATGGACCGAGCTGATGTCCAGGGCAACACGCGCGGGCAGGAACACCGGTGCCTCAAAGGCAACGTCCCAGCGGAACGAATCCCCCTTGACGGCACCGACGTCGGCCAGCGCCCGTGAGGCGAGGTACATACCGTGCGCTATGGAGCGCCGCATGCCCAGCGCCTTGGCCGAGAGCACACTCAGGTGGATGGGGTTGAAGTCGCCGGACACGGCCGCGTACGCCCTGCCGGTGTCAACGCCCAACTGCCATTGGGCCGTGGGGTCGGGCGCCGCGAACGTCGTGGGACCAGGGGTGACCGAAGGTTTGTCGATCCCGGGAAGGAATACACCCTTGGCCAGATACGTGGAGGTACCCTTCCACACGACCCCGGATTGCTCCGTGCGGCGGACCTCCGCGACGACGTCAACCTGCGTGCCGGCGCGGTGCCCGCGGAGGTTTTCGGCCCATGACGTGATGTCCAGCGACTCCGTGAACAGGAGGGGCCCATGCTGCTCCACTGTGTTGGCCAGATGCACCATACCCAGCAACGGCAACGGGAAGTCGTCACGGTTCATCACGCTCATTGACACGGGAAAAGCCAGGGCATGGAGGAATCCGGCGGGCAGGACGTCGCTTGCCGTCTCCCCCACCAGGTGCTGGTAGGCCGTGAGGTTTCCCACCTGGGCCAGCACTCCCCTGACCTCGTGTCCGAAGGGCGGAAGCGAGATCCCCGCGTCTGTACCCAGCACGCGGCGACGGGCCGCCGTTGCCGCGGCATTCACATACAGCTTGGACAAGGACGGCATGTCTCCGAGGATCACGGGCTGGGCACCGGTCATGCGCCCACCAGGTTCTGGCCGCACACCCGCAGCACCTCGCCCGTGATGCCGCCCGCGGCGTCGCTGGCGAGGAATGCGATGGCCTCCGCAACATCTCCGGGCTGGCCCCCCTGCTGAAGGGAGTTCAGGCGCCGGGCAATTTCACGCGTCGCAAACGGGATCCGGGCGGTCATCTCGGTCTCGATGAAGCCCGGCGCCACGGCGTTGATGGTTCCGTGGCGCTCCGCCATAAGGGGTGCCGTGGCACGCACCATGCCCATCACGCCGCCCTTGGACGCCGCGTAGTTCGTCTGACCGCGGTTGCCCGCTATGCCGCTGGTGGAGGCAACCGAGACAATGCGCGGCGAGTTCCGGAACTGTTCGGAGGCCAGGAGCGCCTCGTTGATGCGAAGCTGGGCGGCGATGTTCACGGCAACGACGGAATTCCAGCGGCCCTGGTCCATGTTGGCCAGCAGCTTGTCCCGGGTGATTCCCGCGTTGTGGATCACGATGTCCAGGCGTCCGTGCCTGCCCGCCGCGTGGTCGATGATCCGCTGGCCGGCGTCTTCCCGGCTGATGTCCAGCTGGAGTGCCGTACCGCGCACCTCGTTGGCGACCGCTGCCAGATGGTCTCCGGCTGCGGGAATATCGACGACGACCAGGGTGGCACCGTCGCGGTGGAGGGTCCGGGCAATCGCCGCGCCGATGCCCCGGGCGGCGCCGGTTACGACGGCGACTTTGCCGGCAAGCGGCTTGTCGGGATCAGCGGGGAGCTGTCCCTCCCGGGTTGAAACGGTGAGGAACTGGCCGTCGACAAACGCCGATCTCCCGGATAGGAAGAAGCGCAGGGCCCCGAGGGCACTGGGAGCGGTGGCGCTTACCCCGTCTGCCAGCATGATGCCGTTTGCCGTGGCACCGGCCCGCAACTCCTTGGCGAGGGAACGCAGCAGTCCGTCAACTCCCTGGCGAGCCGCGGCAGACGCCGGTCCCGGAGCGCTCGCAGGGGTCCGGGAGATCGTCACCACGCGCGCGTTGGGTGCCAGGTCCCGGACGGAAGCTCCCGCTGAAAGGACGGGCTTTTCCAGATCCTCCGGCCGCTCGAGGTCGTCCAGCACCAGGATGATAGCACCCAGTTTCTCCCGGGGTACTGCGTGCCGGCGGACATCGAGGTCCCCGGACAGGAGGGCTGCGGCCAGTTCGTCAGCCCCTCCGCTGGATCCCTGGACCAGGATGGGACCTGGAACCAGCGGCTGCCCCGGCTGGTACCGCCGTAGCACCACCGGCTGCGGCAGGCCGAGTTTCCTGGCTGCATCCTTGCCTATTCCGCGGCTTACGAATTGTGTGTATTTGTCCGTCACGCCAGCCTCCTAAAGTGCTTCAAGAATGGCGACGACGCCCTGGCCGCCGGCCGCGCAAATGGAAATCAGGCCACGGGCCGGACGGCCGTCCACCCGGCCCTTTTCGTGGAGCATCTTGGCCAGCGACGCCACGATCCGCCCGCCGGTGGCGGCAAACGGGTGCCCGGCTGCCAGCGATGAGCCGTTGACGTTCAGTTTCGACCGGTCCACACTGCCCAGCGCGCCCTCCAGGCCAAGGCGGGTTCGGCCGAATTCCTCGTCCTCCCAGGCGGCCAGTGTGCTGAGGACGGTGCCGGCAAATGCTTCGTGGATCTCAAAGAAGTCGATGTCGCCAAGCGTCAGGCCGTTGCGGGCGAGCAGGCGAGGTACTGCGAATGCCGGCGCCATGAGGAGGCCGTCCTTGCCGTGGACGAAGTCGACCGCTGCCGCCTCGCCGTCGACGACCGTTGCGAGCTTGGGAAGTTCATGCGCGTCTGCCCATTCCTCCGAGGCAAGCAGCACGGTGGACGCACCGTCCGTGAGCGGCGTGGAGTTGCCGGCTGTCATGGTTGCCTCGGCGCCAAGGTTCGTGCCGAAGACGGGCTTGAGGGTAGCCAGCTTTTCGAGGGTGGTGTCGGCGCGGAGGTTCGAGTCCCGGGTCAGCCCGCGGTACGGCGTGAGCAGGTCGTCGAAGAAACCGGAGTCGTAGGCAGCGGCCAGGTTGCGGTGGCTGTTATAGGCCAGCTGGTCCTGGGCTTCCCGCGTGATCTTCCATTGTGCCGTGGTGAGGGCCTGGTGCTCACCCATGGAAAGCCCCGTCCGGGGTTCCCCCGTATTGGGAGCGTCAGGTGCGAGGTCCTTGGGGCGAAGGCGGCTCAGGACCTGCAGCCGCCGGGGCAGGGTCCTGGCCCGGTTGAGGTCCAGCAGAACCTCCCGCAGGCCCTCGCTGACGGCGATCGGTGCATCCGAGGCGGAGTCGACACCGCCGGCGATGGCCGAGTCGATTTGTCCGAGCTTGATCTTGTTGGACAGGCCGAGGACGGTCTCCAGCCCGGTGGCACACGCCTGCTGGAGGTCATACGCCGGGGTCTCCGCGGAGAGGGCGGAGCCGAGCACGGCCTCCCGGGTGAGGTTGAAGTCGCGGGAGTGCTTGAGCACGGCGCCGGCGGCAACCTCCCCGATCCGTTCGTCCTGAAGGCCGAAGCGGGCAATCAGGCCATCCAGTGCTGCAGTCAGCATGTCCTGGTTCGAGGACTTGGTGTACGCCCCGCCGGTCCGGGCAAACGGAATCCGGTTCCCGCCGACCACCACAGCCTTGCGCAGCGGGGCTTCTCCGCGAGGGGCCGCCGCGGCGTCGGATGATTCTTCTGGTCCGGTGGCGGACTGTCCGTTAAAGGACATGTGCTGTCTCCTTCTGCTCAACGCTGATTACCGATACCCAGCGTACCTGATACGCTGGGTATCGTGAACATGCCTCCCATTGATCCTGCCGCTCCCGAGGGCGGCACCCCCGCGACCGCCAACCCGGCGCCCGACAGCCCCGAGGGCGGGAGCACGATTGATGGACGCGCGGCCCGCTGGCAGTCCCACCGGGAAGAGCGCCGGCGCGAGCTCATCAAGTCAGCGCGGAAAGCGGTCCATGCGCTGGGCAGTGACGCATCCATGGAGGACATCGCCGCCGCAGCCGGAACGTCCAAGTCTGTGTTCTACCGCTATTTCGGCGACAAGGCGGGGCTCCAGCAGGCTGTGGGCGAAGTGGTGATCAGCCAGATGCAGCGCCGTATCCACGAGGCTGCCCAGGGAGCGCAAACGCCACGGGAGGGGCTTCTGGCCATGGTGTCCGCCTACCTTCAAATGGCGGAGACCAGTCCCAATGTCTACACATTCGTCACCACCTACTCCGCCGGCGAGCCGGAGACGGCCCCCGGGGGCATCGCGGCTGCCGGGGCCCTGGGCCACTTCTTCGAAGAGGTCCGGGACATGATCGCGCGCCCCATGCGCGCCCACCTGGGCGCCGGGAAGGAAGCCGTCATCGGCTATTGGCCCACCGCTGCGATCGGGCTTGTCCGGAACGCCGGCGAGCAATGGCTCGGCACGCCGGACTCCCCGGCCAAACCGGACCAGGAAACCATGGCCCGCCAGATCACCGCCTGGCTGTGCGTCGGCATTGCCCCCGAGCTGAAAACACTGGACCCCCACAATCCAAACCCTGAGTGAATTGTCAGAACCAAAGAAGGAATCGACATGACTGACGTAGTTGACCGCCCCGCCAGCCAGGCAGGCCGCCGCCCCGCGGGCCGCACAAACCACCCGGCCCCGGCGGCCCCCGCCGTCGACGTCGCCGCCCTGGGCGAGCAGCTGCTGGGGAAGTGGGCGCACATCCGCCGGCACTCGCGCGAACTGTCGGGCCTGCCCGAACTGCACAAGACCGAGGGCCTTACCCATACGGAGCACCGCAAGCGCACTTTCGGCCAACTCAAGTACCTGGTGGAAAACGGCGCCGTCCACCGCGCCTTTCCTGCGTCGCTGGGCGGCTCCGATGACCACGGCGGCAACATCGCCGGGTTCGAGGAACTCGTCACCGCCGATCCGTCGCTCCAGATCAAGGCCGGCGTCCAGTGGGGGCTTTTCGGATCAGCCGTCATGCACCTTGGCACCGGGGAGCACCACGCCAAGTGGCTGCCGGGCATCATGAACCTGGACATCCCCGGCTGCTTCGCGATGACGGAAACAGGCCACGGCTCCGATGTTGCCAGCATCGCCACCACGGCAACCTTTGACCCGGCCGCCCAGGAGTTCATCATCCACACCCCCTTCCGGGCCGCGTGGAAAGACTACATCGGCAACGCCGCAATAGACGGACTCGGCGCCGTGGTGTTCGCCCAGCTCGTCACGAACGGAGTGAACCATGGCGTTCACGCCTTCTACGTTGACCTGCGGGATCCGGAAACGAAGAAATTCCTTCCGGGCATCGGCGGGGAGGACGACGGCGTCAAGGGCGGGCTCAACGGCATTGACAACGGGCGGCTGCATTTCGACAACGTCCGCATTCCACGGACCAACCTGCTCAACCGCTACGGCAACGTAGACGCTGACGGCAGCTACACCTCCCCCATCGCCAGCCCTGGCCGCCGATTCTTCACCATGCTGGGAACCCTGGTCCAGGGCCGGGTCTCCCTTGACGGCGCCGCGGTGGCTGCCAGCAAGCTCGCCCTCAAGACGGCCATCCAGTACGCCACCGAACGCCGCCAGTTCAATGCCTCCTCCCACACTGACGAGGAAGTGCTGCTGGACTACCAGCGCCATCAGCGGCGGCTTTTCACCCGGCTTGCCACAACTTACGCTGCGGGCTTCGCCCACGAGCAACTGTTGCAGAAATTCGACGACGTCTTCTCCGGTGCACATGACACGGACGAGGACCGGCAGGACCTGGAGACACTGGCGGCCGCGCTCAAACCGCTCAGCACGTGGCACGCCCTGGACACCTTGCAGGAATGCCGCGAAGCATGCGGGGGCGCCGGGTTCCTGATTGAGAACCGCTTTGCATCCTTGCGCGCCGACCTGGACGTCTATGTCACCTTCGAAGGTGACAACACGGTGCTGCTGCAGCTTGTGGCCAAGCGGCTCCTCGCGGATTACGCGAAGGAATTCCGCAGCGTCGATGTCGGGGTCCTGGCCCGTTACGTGGTGAGCCAGGCCGCCGGCACCGCAGTCCACCGGACGGGCCTTCGCCAGGTTGCCCAGTTCGTGGCCGACACGGGCTCGGTCCAGAAGGCAGCCATTGCGCTGCGGGACGAGGGCACGCAGCGGTTACTGCTGACCGACCGGGTGCAGACCATGGTTGCCGAGGCCGGTGCCGCGCTGAAGGGGACCAACAAGCTGCCGCAGCAGAAGGCCGCTGTCGCCTTCAACGAACATCAGCATGAGCTGATCGAAGCGGCGCAGGCGCACGCGGAACTGCTGCAGTGGGAAGCCTTCACGGAAGCCCTGGCCGACGTGCAGGACCCGGGCACGAAGCGGGTGCTGACGTGGCTCCGGGACCTGTTCGGACTTTCGCTCATCGAGAAGAACCTGTCCTGGTACCTCATGAACGGGCGCCTGTCGATGCAGCGTGCCCGCACCGTGGGCGACTACATCAACCGCCTCCTGGTCAAGATCCGGCCCCACGCCCTGGATCTGGTGGACGCCTTCGGCTACGGCCCGGAGCACCTCCGTGCAGCAATTGCGACCGGCGCCGAACAGGCCCGGCAGGATGAGGCACGTTCGTATTTCCGGACGCAGCGCGCCGACGGCAAGGCCCCCGTTGACGAAAAGGTCCTCGTGGCCCGGCAGGCACGTGATGCCAAGGCTCCGCGCCGCTAGTTCCACTGCCTTTCGCCACTGAACGTCGGAAACAGCGACGGCGCCGCCCCCGTTACCGGGAGCGGCGCCGTCGTTGTTTATTCCGAATCAGGCAAGGACCGAGCGGTACACCTCGAGGGTGGTTTCCGTAATGGACTCCCAGGAGAAGTGCTCCTCCGCGCGGCGCCGCCCCGCCTGGCCCATGACGCGCGCCCGCTCGGGATCGGACACCACTTCGGTGAGGGCAGCCGCGAACTCGTTGACGAACTTCTCCGGATCCAGCGGCGTTCCGGTACCGTCGGTGACCTGCTCCAGCTCCACCAGCAGTCCGGTTTCACCGTGCTGGACAACCTCGGGGATCCCGCCGGTGGCGCTTGCCACGACGGCCGCGCCGCAGGCCATGGCTTCCAGGTTGACGATGCCCAGGGGCTCGTAGATGGAAGGGCAGGCGAACGCGGTTGCGTGGCTGAGCACCTGGATCAGTTCATTGCGGGGCAACATCCGTTCAACAAGGACGACGCCGGTGCGCTGGCTCTGAAGTTCCTCGATGAGGCGGGCGGTTTCCGCGGCGAGTTCCGGAGTGTCCGCCGCGCCGAGGCACAGGACAAGCTGGACGTTGGCCGGCAGTTTCGCGGCAGCACGGAGCAGGTAGGGAACGCCCTTCTGGCGCGTGTTGCGGCCTACGAATACGACGCTGGGCAGTTCAGGATCGATTCCCAGGGCGCGGATGGCGTCATCGCCTTCGTCGCGGGTCCAGAGTTCGACGTCAATGCCGTTGTGCACCACGCGGACCTTGGCCGGATCGACTTCCGGGTAACTGCGCAGAATGTCCTGGCGCATTCCTTCGGAGACCGCGATGATGGCTGCCGCGGCCTCGTAGGCGGTCTTTTCCACCCAGGACGACAGGGCGTAGCCACCGCCGAGCTGCTCGGCCTTCCACGGACGCAGCGGCTCCAGGCTGTGGGCGCTCAACACGTGCGGGATGCCGTGCAGCAGCGACGCAAGGTGGCCCGCCATGTTGGCATACCACGTGTGCGAATGCACAAGGTCCGCCCCCGCAATGTCCGGCACGATCCGCAGATCCACTCCGAGCGTCTGGACGGCGGCGTTGGCCGCACCCAGATCCTCCGGAACGGAGTAGGACGTCACCTTCGCCCCGTGGTAGTCGGGATCCCGGGGCGCCCCGAAGGCCCGCACCTGCAAATCCACATGCTTGGCCAGCACACGGCTCAATTCGGCCACATGGACCCCGGCGCCGCCGTAAATCTCGGGCGGGAACTCTTTAGTCACAATGTCTATTCGCACGATACCCAAGGTAGTCCTTACGGCGTATCTGTTCTAGTGTGAAGGAGTCCGGGCGTGCCGGACTTTTGGGGAAGATACGAAGGCGTACAGGAGCGACCACCATGCCGTTGAATAAGAAAGTCCTGGCTATTGTCCTCGCGGGCGGCGAGGGTAACCGTCTGATGCCATTGACGGCTGACAGGGCCAAACCCGGCGTGCCTTTTGCCGGAAGCTACCGGCTGATCGACTTTGCGCTGTCCAACCTGGTGAATTCCCGGTATTTGCAGATTGTGGTGCTTACGCAATATAAATCCCACAGCCTTGACCGGCACATTTCCGAAACGTGGCGAATGTCCACCCAGTTGGGAAACTACATTGCCTCCGTCCCCGCACAGCAGCGCGTCGGCAAGAGCTGGTTCCTTGGTAGCGCCAACGCCATTTACCAATCCCTGAACCTGATCCATGACGCCAACCCCGACATTGTGGTCGTGGTGGGCGCAGACCACGTCTACCGCATGGATTTCGCCCAAATGGTGGAACAGCATGTTGCAAGTGGCGCCAAGGCCACCGTGGCCGCGGTCCGCCAGCCCCTGAACATGGCAGACCAGTTCGGCGTGATCGAGGTGGACCAGAACGATCCCCAGAAGATCGCGGCCTTTGTCGAGAAGCCTTCCTCGACCCCCGGCCTTGCCGCCGACCCGACGCAGTTCCTGGCGTCCATGGGAAATTATGTGTTCGATGCCGATGCCCTGGTGGACGCACTGCACGTGGATGCCGAGCGACTCGACACCAAGCACGACATGGGCGGGGACATCATCCCGTACTTCGTCAACAAGGGCGAAGCGGGCGTCTACGACTTCACGCTGAACGATATTCCGGGTTCGACGGAGCGGGACCGCACGTACTGGCGCGATGTCGGAACCATCGACTCCTTCTACGACGCCCACATGGACCTTATTTCGCCGATGCCGGTCTTCAACCTGTACAACTCGGATTGGCCCATTTACACCCGGCAGAGCATTTCACCGCCGGCAAAGTTCGTTCGCGGCCAGGGAAACACCGTAGGTACGGCCCTCGACTCGATCGTGGCCAGCGGCGTAGTGATCTCCGGCGGCATCGTGGAGGGTTCGGTCCTGTCCAACGACGTCTACGTGGGCACCTCGAGCCGTGTGGTGGATTCGGTGCTCATGGACAAGGTCCAGATCGGCGAGGGTGCCGTGGTTCATCGTGCCATCATCGACAAGAACGTCAAGGTGCCCGCCGGTGCAGCCATCGGGCTGGATCCCGAACGTGACCGCGCCCGCGGCTTCAAAGTCACGGACTCGGGCATTACGGTGCTGTCGAAGGGCCAGGAAGTCCCGGAGCCGGACGAAGCTGAACGCGCACTGTCGGCGGCCAACCTTCATTTGGTCCCCAACGCGATTAAGGCAGCTACCGAAAACTACCCGTCTGCGCGGGACTCCGTGGCCAAGGTGGGAGAAGCCCACGCCGCGGCACTGGGCGTGACTGTCACCGACTAAGGGCTATCCGCCACCGCTGAACCTTGACGGCAGGCCGCGGGATTCACAGGCTGTAAAATTGGACCAATGAACACCCCCGATTTGACGCCTGAGGACATCCAGGCCTGCGTCAAGGTTCTCAACACCATCCATGCCTACGACGAGGAACACCCTGACTACGTCTCGGTACGCCGCGCCACCGGCAAGATGTTCAAGGCTGTCAAACGCCACCGCCGGGTCACCAAGCGGGACCTGATCGCGGAGTCTGACCGCGCCGTGATCGCACAGACGGCAACGGCTGCTCCCGACCGCATCGATGACGAAACGCGCGGGAACAAGCTGGAGGCTTCAGCAACGGGCAAGGTCGCCGGGCACCTCATCAGGTCGCGCCCCTGCTACATCTGCAAGAACCACTACACGCAGGTTGACGCCTTTTACCACCAGCTGTGTCCTGAATGTGCCGCATTCAGCCACAGCAAGCGTGATGCGCGCACGGACCTCACAGGCCGCCGCGCGCTGCTTACCGGCGGCCGCGCGAAAATCGGCATGTACATCGCACTACGGCTGCTCCGCGACGGAGCACACACCACCATCACCACACGGTTCCCGAAGGATGCCGCGCGTCGCTTCGCGGCGATGGAGGACAGCGGGGACTGGCTCCACCGGCTCAGGATTGTGGGCATCGACCTCCGTGACCCCTCCCAGGTGATGGCCCTGACCGACTCGCTGGACGCTGCAGGACCGCTGGATATCATCATCAACAATGCCGCCCAGACTGTCCGCCGGTCCGGCAACGCCTATAAGCCGTTGGTCGATGCCGAGGACGAACCCTTGCCGGCAGCCCTTGAAGCGGCCAACGGCGGGCCGGAACTGGTGACCTTCGGCCACGCCCATGACAAGCACCCGCTTGCCCTGGCCAGCAGCGTCATGGAGCACCCGGTCCTGGCCGGGGACGCCATCACCTCCCTTGCCCTCTCGACAGGGTCCGCATCGCTGGAACGGATTGCTTCCGGAACGGCCATCGACGCCGGCGGCCTGGTTCCGGACCTCGCCACGATCAACAGCTGGACCCAGGTGGTGAACGAAGTGGATCCGCTGGAAATGCTGGAGGTGCAACTCTGCAACGTGACTGCACCCTTCCTGCTGGTGAGCCGGCTGCGGGCTGCCATGAAGCGCTCCACCGCGCACCGCAAGTACATCGTGAACGTCTCCGCCATGGAGGGGCAGTTCTCACGCGCCTACAAGGGCCCGGGCCACCCGCACACCAATATGGCCAAAGCCGCGCTGAACATGATGACCCGCACCAGCGCGCAGGAAATGCTGGATTCCGACGGCATCCTCATGACCGCGGTGGACACGGGGTGGATTACGGACGAGCGGCCCCACTACACCAAGGTCAGGCTCATGGAGGAAGGCTTCCACGCGCCGCTGGACCTCGTGGACGGTGCAGCCAGGGTCTACGATCCGATCGTCATGGGCGAAAACGGCGAGGACCAGTACGGCGTCTTCCTCAAGGACTATAAACCGAGCCCCTGGTAGACACATCTCCTCTAGCAGGGTCTTTGCGGGTGCCGCTACGGGCCTAATGGCCCTAATGGGCGCCCGGGTGGGACCGTAACGTGGGTTTACATGAACGAGATGTCACCGCCTGAGGGCCAGCTGTCCATTGACCAGTGCTGGGTTATGCTCGACACCGAGACGGTGGGGAGAATCGCCCTGATAGTCGATGCACACCCGGAGATTTTCCCGGTTAATTTCGTGCTCCAGCGCCGCAGCATCGTCTTCCGGACAGCGGGCGGAACCAAGCTCTGGGCAGCCATGACGTCCAAACCCGTGGCTTTCGAAATCGACGGCTACGACGCCCACGAAGAGATGGCATGGAGCGTGGTTGCCCGTGGCGAAGCAGAACTGATTGAAACCCAGGACGAAAAGGACGAAGTGGATGCCCTGTTCCTGGAACCATGGCAGCCCGGAGACAAGGACTACTACGTCCGTCTTGCGCCCAAGGCACTGACCGGCCGCCGGTTCAAGGTCAAGAAGCCTGACCTGTGGACCACCCGGCTGTCCGATCCCCGGCGCGCCGCCTTCGAGTAGCGGGCCGCTTTGGAGTGAGTCGCAGGGCCGGAGCCGACTCCTGAATCACCGCTTTTCGGGGGTGTGCACCACCAGGACCGGGCAGTGGGCATGGGCAACGCAGGCAGAGCTCACCGAGCCCAGCAGGAGGCCACCGAAGCCGCCGTGGCCGCGTCGTCCCACAACCAGCATGTCAGCAGTCCGGCTCGCCTCAATGAGGGTATGCCTTGGGCGTCCCTGCACGAGCCGGACCTCGACGTCCTGCGGCGTTTCCGGACCGAAGGCCTTCTCCACAGCTTCCTGGAGGATCTCCCCCGCACGCACATCGAAGTCATCGATCCCCATGGCCACGTAGCCGTCGTACACAGGCGGGTAATCCCAGCACCCCATTGCGACAACCTGCGCTCCGAGCTGGCCTGCGAGGCCGTGGGCCTGTTTCAGGGCTTCCACGGACGCATCCGAACCGTCGACGCCCACTACGATCGTACGGGCGTCCCTGGACTCATTCATGGCTTCCCCTCTCGAGGGCGGCTGTCAGGGCAGGACCGACGGGCACGCCGGCAGGTGTCCTTCAAGGATGTGGGCGGGGTCCGGCCGTCGGTAGGGCCTAAAGTCATGCTCCGCTGGGTCCAAGGACCCTTGCAGCACTTAGCGCCGTCAACGAGAATTGCAGAGCCGGATGACGGAAACCGGGTCCAGACAGCGATAATGGGATCTGCACCGCACCGGCAAGCTGGTTGCGGACCGATTATGGCAGCTCCGGCCGCCGGACAGGAGGACCATGATTCCTCGGGCAGACCAAGGCCACTCCGCTCAGGACATGCACACTGACCTGATCCGTGTGTTCATCCTCGATGACCACGAACTTGTCAGGCGGGGGCTCCAGGAGCTTCTTGAAGGCGAGGGTTTCCAGGTCGTGGGAAGCTCAGGGTCCGCTGTCGAGGCTACGCGCCGCATTCCCGCCCTGCATCCGGATGTGAGCGTGCTCGACGCCCGCCTTCCGGATGGAACGGGAATCGAAGTCTGCCGCGACGTGCGTTCCGTCGACCCCAACCTGAACTGCCTCATCCTGACAAGCTTTGACGATGAGCAGGCACTGCGCGGTGCGGTCCTCGCCGGCGCCCGCGGGTACGTCCTCAAAGAGATCGGCGGCACCGACCTGATAGGGGCAATGCGCCGTGCCGCGGCCGGTGAGTCACTCTTCGACGACGGTGTGGCGGCGAGCATCGTCGAGAGCCTGGTAGCGCCCCAGCAGGTGGATCCGAGGATCGCCGGGCTCACGCCTCAGGAACGACGCGTCTTGGAACTCGTGGGCGGCGGCCTCACCAACCGCCAGATCGCGGCGGAAATGTTCCTGGCGGAGAAGACCGTGAAGAATTACGTGTCCTCGCTCCTGGCAAAACTGGGCTTTGAACGGCGCACGCAGGCGGCTGTGTATATTGCCAACAACGCGATGTCGGCCCCGTCAGCGACAGGGCATTCCGGCGCCGCCCATTCAGCGTCGGCCCACGCCGCCGGGACCGATTCGGACGGACACCGGCGCTAAAGGGGGACTGACCACTCCAGGCTGGTTCCCGCGTCCGGCGTGCCGGTGATGGTGCATGTGCCATTCAGCATTCTGGCCCGATCCTCCATGTTGCTGAGTCCGTTGCGTTTCGATGAACCGTTGAATCCGCGGCCATTGTCCGTGACCAGGACCGTCATCCTGCCGCTCAGGGCGGACACGGACACCTCGATCGAGTCTGCCCCCGAATGCCGGACGGCGTTGCTGAGCCCTTCGGTCACCACGGCCACCACATGCTCGGCCTTGTCCGGGAGAACCGAGTCCACCGGACCTTCCAGGTTAAGGCCGGGCGTAAACGGCATTGACTTGGCAGCACTTCGTGTGACACGCAGGAGCCGCCCGCTGAGCAGTTCAGTGTCGTTGGGGCCGGTTTTGAGCGAGTAGATAGTGTCCCGGAGGCTGCGGATGGCTTCGTCGAGCTCCCCGGTGATGGCGCGGATGCGCTCAAGGGCAAGATCTTCCTTCGTGAAGCGGTTCAGGCTCTGGACGCTGAGGCCGGCAGCGAACAGCCGCTGGATCACGAGGTCATGCAGATCTCGGGCGATGCGGTCGCGATCGGTAAAGACCAGAAGCTCTTCCCGCAGCCGGTGGACCCTGGCTAGTTCAAGCGCCAACGCGACGTGTGACCCGAAGACAGCACCCATCTCCACGTCGGTTCGTCCGTAGGGCCCGGCTCCCGCATCCCGGACAAGGAGCAGCAAGCCGTGGTGCGCGCCCTGTGTACTGAGGGCCACGGCAAGGAGCGGACCGGCAACAGTCCCCGCCAGCACCCCCAGAACGTCGGCGGCATTGTCCACAAGCATAGGCTCGCCTCCTTCGAGCACGCCCTGGAGTGCCTCCGAATCCATGGACAGAGGCAATCCGGAGAACAGTTCCGCGTCCGTGCCGTCCGCCCCGGCAACGATGTAGCCGGGGCCGTCGTGTCTGGGCTCCACAATCAGCGCAAGCCGGGAACCGGATTCCCGCAGCGCCCGTCCGGCAATGGGATCGAGGCCGTCCGACGACGTGGGATCGGTGCCCAGCATCAGCCCTGACACATCCATGCAGGCTTCCAGCCATTGCGCACGCCGCCGGGCGTCGTCGTAGAGCCGCGCGTTCTCAATGGCGACGCCGGCAGCGGCCGCGAGGGCAACAGCAAGCTCCTCATCCTCCACCGTGAAATCGCCGCCGCCCTCCTTCTCCGTCAGATAGAGGTTTCCAAAGACAACGTCGCGTACCCGGACGGGTACGCCAAGGAATGACTGCATGGGCGGGTGGTGCTTGGGAAAGCCGTATGCTTCGGGATGGCTCCGCAGGTCATGGAGCCGCAACGGCCGCGGATCCGAGATCAGTAAGCCCAGGACGCCATGACCGGTGGGGAGGGGTCCGATCTTCTTGGCGAGTTCGCCGTCGATACCAACGGTGATGAAGTGGCTGAGTGCACGGTCGTCCCCGATAACACCCAGTGCCCCGTAGCGGGCGCGCAGCAACTGGCAGGCTGACTGGACAACCCGCTCCAGGACGGCATCGAGGCTCAAGTCCTCTGCGACGGCCACAACCGCTTCAAGAAGGCCGCCCATGCGCTCCTGGAACTGGAGGAGTTCACCGGCCCGGGAAACGAAGTCCTTGAGCAGGTCTTCGATCCTCGTGCCGCTGGCTGCCGTATATCGTCCGGGACCGTCGCCATCGGCATGCATATCCACAACCCACTCCTGACCGCGCCCGTCCGCTCCGGCGTCGTGAGGCCAGAATACCGTTAAGGCCTTCATCCTGGGGTCGAAACCTTGCGTGTGAGGCGGCAGGGGTCCTTGGGCCCTAGTTTTCCGGACGTTTCCTCGCTTAGGCTCGGCGTCATGAGCACTGATCGGAAACCGGGGGCTGACCACCCGCACGAAGTCGAAAACCTTGACAACCACGAATGCTGGCGCCTGCTGAGGAGCGTCTCGGTAGGCCGGCTGGCTGTCTGGGTCGAGGACCACCCGGATATCTTCCCCATCAATTACAAGGTGGACCACGGAACGCTGGTCTTTCGCACGGCCGACGGCACGAAGCTGCAGGCGGCCACCGGTGATACACCCGTGGCCGTGGAAGCCGACGGCGTGGACGCGGACACCGGCATCGCCTGGAGCGTCGTGATCAAAGGGCAGGCCGCCCCGGTCAAGAACCCGCAGGAGGTTCTGGACACGGTTGGGCTGCTTCTCTTCCCCTGGCAGGCCGGGAAGAAAGAACACTTTGTCCGGATCACCCCGGACACCGTTACCGGCCGGCGCTTTAAGGTCACTCCCCCGTTGACCTGGTGGACACCGCTGGACGACGCCACCCGGTCCGGGTACGAGTAAACGGGTACGCGTAAGAAAGCTGTGCCGCCTGGCTACGCCAGGCGGGTGATTTCCACGCTCACGTTCAACGCGGAGCCGCCGCCTCCGGACAGGATGCCCTTGAGCGGCGGCACATCCCGGTAGTCGCGGCCCCGTGCCACGGTGACATGGAAGTCACCGGCCGGCTTGTGGTTGGTCGGATCCCAGCTGCGCCATTCTCCGTCCCACCACTCCAGCCACGCATGGGACTGGCCGGCCACCGTCTCACCGATGTCCGCCGTCGAACGCGGGTGAAGGTAACCGGAGACGTAACGGGCCGGAATTCCACAGCTTCTCAGCGCGCCGATGGCGAGGTGCGCCAGATCCTGGCAGACCCCCTGGCGCTGGCCCCAGGCCTGTGCCGCGTTGGTCGTAACCCCGGTTGAGCCTTTCATGTAGGTCATTTCGCCGCGCATCCACTCGAAGATGGCCATGGCGGCCCCGTGGGGGTCGCGGCCTTCGACGATCCCAGGGATGATGCCGAGGACTTCGACTCCGGGACCGCTCAGCCGGGACTGCGGGATCCAGTCACTGAACTGGTTGAGCGTCTCAGGTGCCTGCAGTACGTCCCAGGCAACGATGTCGCCATCAGCCGGCACACGCTCCACACGGTGCACTTCTACGGTGGTGGTGGCGACCACCTCCAGGTACTCGTGGGGCATCTGCATATCGAAGGCAGTGACCCGCGTGCCCCAGTAGTCGCGATAGCTGCTGATGGCGGCCTGCGACGGCGCAACCTTCATGGACGACTCCAGCACCACCTGCTGCGGATCGGTCAGCGGCGTCATGCGGGCTTCGTTGTAGGACAGCGTGACACGCTTGTTGTACTTGTAGCCGGTCTTGTGGATGATACTCAGCCGGGTCATGAAACTTCTCCCACCCAGGCAAGTTCGTCCGCCTGATTGAAGTACTTACGGGAAATGGCGTCTGAAGCCTGCGACACAGCCTTCTGGACGCGCTCCATGTGCTCCGGCAATTCGGACATGAGGTCGTCCGTGCGGTGGAACTCCAGGAAGGTGCGGGCCTGGCCCACGATCCGGCGTGCGTCGTTGATGAAGCCGACACGCTGCGCGGAGGGGTCCAGCTTCGCCAGGCACTCGTCCGCGTCCCGCAGTGCGTAGACGATGGAGCGGGGGAACAGCCGGTCCAGGAGCAGGAACTCGGCAGCGTGCTGGTCCCCGAAGGCAGCCCGGCGCGTCCGAAGGAACGACTCGTAGGCTCCGGCGCAACGGAGCATGTTGACCCATGACATGCCGGCAGAGAGCACATCGCGGGTTGAGAGCATGCGGGCCGTCATGTCGGCACGCTCCAGGGAACGTCCCAGAGCCAGGAACAGCCAGCTGTCATCGTGGCTGACGGTGGTGTCCGCCAGCCCGCTCACCATGGCGGTGCGTTCCAGCACCCAGTGGCAGTACCGGTAGGTGCCCACTACGTCCTTCCGGTGCTGGTTCAGGCCGTAATACGTGGTGTTCAGGCTCTCCCAGAGCCCGGAGGAAACCGTCTCGCGGGCACGGCGGGCATTCTCGCGGGCGGCACCCAGTGATCCGGCGATCGACGTGGCGCTCTGTTTGTCGTAGGCGAGGGCGTGCAGCAGCTCCTCAAGGCCGAATTCGTCACCCTCGGGCCGGGCTCCCATGACTGCCAGGAGTTCCCGGGCGACGTTGTCGCGCTCCTCCGTGGGCAGATGGTTGAGCCGCTCAAGGTGGACGTCCAGGATGCGGGCAGTGCCGTCCGCCCGCTCCACATAGCGGCCGATCCAAAATAGGGACTCGGCAATACGGCTAAGCATTTGCGGCTACCTCCTGCGGGTCCGAAATCTGCGTGAACATAAAAGGCGAAACTAAGGCGGGCTGCGCCAGCGCGCGGCGGCTCACTGCTGCTGCTCCGTCTGGCGGTCGCGCCAGTTGCTTTCGACCGGCCACACCGAAACCCGCTCGCGGACGGTGATGGACGGCCTCGGCAGGAGTTCCACCGGAACCTGGGGAGAGTCAGAGAGCACCCAGGTGTCCTTGGACCCCCCGCCCTGGCTGGAGTTGACGATCAGCGACCCCTCCTTGAGGGCCACCCGGGTCAGTCCGCCGGGAAGCACCCAGACGTCGTCGCCGTCGTTGACGGCAAACGGCCGCAGGTCGACGTGCCGAGGGCCAAACTTATCACCGCTGAGCGTGGGAACTGTAGACAGCTGCAGGACCGGCTGGGCAATCCAGCCGCGGGGGTCGGCGATGACGCGCTTTCGCAGCGCTTCGAGTTCGTCCTTGGACGCATCGGGCCCGATGACCAGGCCCTTACCGCCGGAGCCGTCCACCGGTTTGACGACCAGTTCGTCGAGCCGGTCCAGGACGTGCTCACGCGCTTCCTTTTCCTCCAGCCGGAACGTGTCCACGTTGGCAATGACGGGCTCTTCGTTGAGGTAATAGCGGATGAGGTCGGGCACGTAGCTGTACACGAGTTTGTCGTCAGCGACGCCGTTGCCCACGGCATTGGCGATGGTCACGCCGCCGGCGCGGGCGGCGTTCACCAGGCCGGGGCAGCCGAGCATGGAATCTGCCCGGAACTGCAGCGGATCGAGGAAGTCGTCATCGATCCGCTTGTAGATGACGTCAACGCGCTGTTCGCCGGCAGTGGTCCGCATGTACACCCGGTTGCCGCGGCAGATCAGGTCGCGGCCCTCCACTAGCTCCACGCCCATAAGGCCGGCAAGCAGGGTGTGCTCGAAGTACGCGCTGTTGAACACGCCGGGGGTCAAGACAACCACCGTCGGGTCGTCCACGCCGGACGGTGCCGTCTTGCGGAGCGCGGACAGCAGCCGGCGCGGGTACTCCTCCACCGGGCGGATCAGTTGCTGGCCGAACGCTTCCGGCAGGCCCTTGGCCATGGCACGTCGGTTTTCCAGAACGTAGCTCACGCCGGACGGCACGCGCACGTTGTCCTCCAGTACCCGGAAGGTTCCCGCAGCGTCACGGACGACGTCGATCCCTGAGATGTGGACGCGGACGCCGCCGGCCGGCTCGAAGCCGTGAACCTGGCGGTGGAAGTGGGCGCTGGTGGTGACAAGCTGGCGCGGGATGACGCCGTCGGCAACCACGGTCATCTTGTCGTAGACGTCGTTGAGGAAGGCCTCCAGCGCACGGACCCGCTGCGCGACACCCTTTTCCAGGACAGTCCACTCATCCGCAGGAATCACGCGGGGCACGATGTCGAGGGGGAACGGCCGTTCCTCACCTGCGAAGTCAAACGTGACACCGCGGTCCAGGAACGTCCGGGCCATGGAATCGGCGCGGGCGGTGACATCGGTGAGGGAAAGCTCCCGAAGGGCCCCTGCGACCTGCCCGTAGGACTTCCTGGCTTCTTGGCCTGGGGCAAACATCTCGTCGTAGGCACCGGTGCGTTCGGCGGCCTCGGAGTAATCCTGGAATAGGTCAGACATGGTCATTAGCCAACCACCTTTTTGTTTCGAATTCATTACTGGTGCCCATTGTGGCGTGTTGGCGCCACGCCCTCCGGTTCGTGTTTTTCCGCACTGTTCCGGCAAAGTATGTGAGTGCCATTGCCCAGATTCCCCGCCGCCCGCCAGGGACGGATCGTCGCACGGATCCCACCCCTGCTGCCGGGACTACTCACTGCCGTTTTCGCCGTCGGGGTGGCCTTTACCGTACACGCAATGGTGCCTGTCCTGCCTGCCATGACCGTTGCCGTCGTCCTGGGCCTGCTCGCAGCGAACCTTCCCGGCACGGGAACCTGGGCTGCCGGGCGGGGGCGCGCCGGCCTCGACTTCGGCGGCAAGCACCTGATGCGGGCCGGCATTGTGTTCCTGGGACTGAAGGTCAGCGTCATGGACATCCTTGGGCTCGGCTGGCAGTCGCTGCTGCTGATTACCGGGGTGGTGCTGGTGAGTTTCGCAGGGACCTACGGGATATCGCGGATGTTCCGGCTGACCCGTGACGCGTCGCTGCTGATTGCCACGGGCTTCTCCATCTGTGGCGCCTCTGCCATTGGTGCCATGGCTGCGGTCCGCAGGATCCGGCATGCGGACACCGTCCTGCCGGTGGCGCTGGTAACCCTGTGCGGCACGCTGGCCATCGGCGTCCTGCCGCTCCTCCTGCACCCGCTGCAGCTCACCCCGGAGGTGTTCGGTGCATGGACCGGCGCGTCGGTGCACGACGTCGGCCAGGTGGTGGCCACAGCGCAGACCGCAGGAACCGGAGCCCTGGCGATCGCCGTCGTCGTCAAGCTGACAAGGGTGATCCTCCTGGCCCCCATGGTGGCCGCCGCCGGCGTCCACCAGAGGACGGCCATGAGCCGCGCGGCAGGGAACAATACCCGGAAAAGCGCCCGGAACAGGGCTGGGAACGGGTCCCGGACCGATACCGGCCCGGGCCCGGGCGGGGCGGGACAGCCGGGGCCGACCGATCCGGCAGCCGAAGCCGACGGCGCCGAGCTCCGCCTGCCGCCGGTTGTGCCGCTGTTCGTCATCGGCTTTGTGGCCATGGTGGCCGTGCGGTCGACCGGCTGGCTGTCCCCCGGCTGGCTGGAGGCGGCGGCCGCCGTGCAGGACCTGCTGCTGGGCATGGCGCTCTTCGGCCTGGGCTCGGCAGTCCGTGTGCAGACCCTGCTCCACACCGGTGCCCAAGCACTGCTGGCAGCCCTTGCGGCCTGGCTGCTTATCGCCGCGCTGGGCCTTGGCGCCGCCGTCCTGATCATCCAGCCGCACTGACACCCGCACTGGCCACCCGAGCTCCTCACTTGAACGGACCATTCGGCCGCGCCGATGACCGAGCGGCCCATGATTCAATAGCTTGGTGTCGAATGAGAACCTGCAACGCGAAGAAGCGGCAAATCGCTCAGCCCTGATCACCACCCACAGCTATGACGTGTCCCTCGACGTCCGCCAGGCCCGGGATCCGGAGGTCACCGGCTATACCAGCCGCAGCGTCATCAACTTTTCAGCGCGGGAACCCGGCGGAAACACCTTCCTGGACTTCATCAGCGGCGATGTGCACAGCGTGTTCCTGAACGGCAAGGGGCTTTCGGTCGCCGACGTGGTGGTCGGGTCCCGCATCCGGCTGGAGAACCTGCAGGCCGAAAACCAGGTCACTGTCACCGGCACGGCCCTCTACAGCACCTCCGGCGAGGGCATGCACCGCTTCTTCGATCCCGCGGACGGCAAGTGCTACCTGTACACCCAGTACGAACCGGCCGACGCCCGGCGGGTGTTCGCGAACTTTGAACAGCCCGACCTCAAGGCGGAATTCACCTTCCACGTGATGGCTCCGTCCGACTGGGAGGTCGCCTCCAACGGCGCCGAGGCGGACCGCACCCAGCTGACGAGCGACCCCGCAACAAGCCGGTGGGACTTCTCGCCGACGCGGCAGATGTCCACCTACATCACCACAGTGCTGGCAGGGCCGTACTTCAAGGCCGAGGACCACTGGAGCGGCACTCTGGCGGACGGCTCCGGGCTGGAGATTCCGTTGGCGCTCTACTGCCGCCGCTCGATGGCGGCATCATTCGACACCGCGCACCTGTTTCAGCTGACCAAGCAGGGCCTCGCCTTCTTCAACGACCTTTTCGACTACCCGTACCCCTGGGGTAAATACGACCAGGCGTTCGTGCCCGAATACAACCTCGGCGCCATGGAGAACCCCGGGCTCGTCACTTTTACGGAAAACTACGTCTTTACGTCCCGTGCGGCCGATTCCCAGTACCAGGGACGGGCGAACACCCTGATGCACGAAATGGCCCACATGTGGTTCGGCGACCTCGTGACCATGCAGTGGTGGAACGACCTCTGGCTCAAGGAGTCCTTCGCCGACTACATGGGCACGCTGGGTGTGGACAGCGCCACGGACTGGGACACGGCCTGGGTGACCTTCGCCAACAACCGGAAAGCCTGGGCCTATGTCCAGGACCAGCTGCCCACCACCCACCCGATCGTCGCGGACATCCCGGACCTCGAGGCGGCCAAACAGAACTTCGACGGCATCACCTACGCAAAGGGCGCATCCGTCCTCAAACAGCTGGTGGCCTACGTCGGATTTGAGGCGTTCATCGCCGGCTCCCGCCGGTATTTCAAGGACCATGCGTACGGCAACACCACGCTCGCAGACCTGCTCGCCGCGCTCAGCGAGGCCTCGGGCCGCGACCTGGGGCTGTGGGCCCGCCAGTGGTTGCAGACCTCGGGTATTTCCACCATCACTGCCCACATCGAGGAGCACGACGGCGTGCTGGGCAAGGTGGTCCTCGTCCAAGACGCGGTGGACCCTGCCACCGGACGGCAGGAACTGCGTCCGCACCGCCTCCGGATCGGACTCTACGATTTCGACACTGATGGCTCGCTGGTCCGCATGGACAGCGTGGAAACGGATCTGGGCGGGCACGCCACAGAGATCCCGGAACTGGACGGCAAGCCGGTTCCGGCGCTCCTGCTGGTCAACGACGACGACCTCAGCTATGCGAAGGTCCGGTTTGATCCGCGTTCCGAAGCGACCGCACGCGAGTCCCTTGGCGCCCTGCGGGATCCCATGGCGAGGGCACTCTGCTGGACGGCGCTCTGGGATACGGCCCGCGACGGCGCGGCACCGGCGGACCGTTATGTGGCCGCGGTGGAAAAATTCGGTCCCGCCGAAACGGGCATCGGCGTCCTGCTGAATATTCTGGGCAACGCCTCAACCGCCATTGACCGCTATGTCCCGGTGGCAGAACGGGCAGCAGTCCGTGGCAGCTTCCTGGACGCGGCCGCGCGGGAGCTTGCCGCCGCAAAGCCTGGTTCGGACCACCAGCTTGCCTGGGCTCGGACCCTGGCCACCACCAGCCGCCAGGCAACAGGCCGACTGGACCTGGTGCGGGGAATCCTGGACGGGACCACCGTCATTGAGGGGCTTGCGGTTGACCCGGAACTCCGCTGGAGCCTGTGGCACGCCCTGGCAGCCAACGGGCAGGCAACGGAGGCCGAGCTCGACGCGGAACTGGCCCGCGACACTACGGCGTCGGGCCGTGCCGGCCACGCCACGGCCCTCGCATCCCGGCCGGACGCCGCCGTCAAAGCCGCCGCGTGGGACGCAGCCGTCCAGGGCACCGCGCTTTCCAACCAGCTGCTCAGCGCCACGATCACAGGTTTCAACACGGCACCCGACGGGCTGCTGGACCGGTTCGTGGCACCGTACTTCGGCTGCCTGGAACGCGTCTGGGCGGAGCGCAGCATCGAGATCGCCAGCAGGATTGTCCGCGGGCTCTATCCAGCAGGACAGGATCTGGACGGCGCCAGCCCGGACAGCCATGCCGTGATACTCCAGACGGACGGCTGGCTCACACGGCATCCCGCGGCACCGCGGGCGCTGCGCCGGATCATCATCGAGCAGCGGAGCCACCTGCACCGTGCCCTCATTGCACAGGCAGCGGCCGCAAAAGCACGATCGGTTGCTCCGTAACTGCCGTTTAGGCCGCTCAGAACGGCGCTTGCGGAGCAGTCGATGAAAATCCTAAGGCACCCGGTGCAGCCACTGCGCGGTGCCGAACTTGGCTGCCACGCGGTCACGGGCGGCGGCAAGTTCCGTGTCCGTGAGGACGGAGGGGGTTGCCCCGTAGCGGCCGGTGAAGACGTCCATCATGGCCTCCACGATGTCCTCCCGGGCCAGCCCGGTCTGGCGGCGCAGGGGATCCACCCGCTTCTTGGCACTGGTGGTGCCCTTGTCCGAAAGCTTTTCCTTGCCGATCCGCAGGACCTCCACCATCTTGTCGGCGTCGATGTCGTAGCTCATGGTGACGTGGTGCAGCATGCCGCCGTTTGCCAGCCGCTTCTGGGCAGCCCCGCCGATCTTGCCGTGCTCCGTGGCGATGTCGTTGAGCGGGAGGTAGAAAGCACTAATGCCCAGTTTCTCCAGCGCAGCCATGACCCAGGCGTCGAGGAAGGCGTAGGAGTCCGCGAAGCTGATGCCGTCGACCAGGGTCTGGGGAAGGTACAGCGAGTAGGTGATGCAGTTGCCCGCTTCCATGAACATCGCTCCCCCGCCGCTGATCCGGCGTACCACGCTGATGCCATGGCGTGCCACGCCCTCAGGATGGACCTCGTTGCGGACGGACTGGAAGCTGCCGATCACCACGGACGGTTCCTCCCAGTCCCAGAACCGTAGCGTGGGATTGCGGCGTCCGGCCCCCACTTCCTCAGTGAGCACCTCGTCGAGGGCCACATTGACGTGAGTCGGCAGCACAGTCGGGGCAATCACATTCCAGTGGTGGTCCGCCCAGCCGGTGGCCTTCGCCAGCGCCCTGCGGACGGCGATGGCCACGGCATCGGCGGAGAATCCGAACAGGACGGCGTCTTCGGGAAGGCCGGCGGACACAGCCGCGGAGATATCTGCGGCGTCCGTTGAGTCCGGGAGGCCGGTCAGGGCGCGGTTGATGTCCAGCAGCGCTTCATCGGGTTCCAGGAAGAAGTCGCCGCTGACCGAAACATGCGCCAGATGTCCGTCCACGACGTCGAAATCCACCACAACGAGCTTGCCGCCCGGAACCTTGTACTCACCATGGCGGCGGGCGCCGTCGTCGTGCGTGCCATCCGCCGGGCCTGCCTCAAAAGGAGGGAATGTCATGTTTCCCATCCTGCCCCAAAAACGCGAAAAGCCCGCACCCTCCGGAAGTTCCGGAGGGTGCGGGCTTTCCCAATTGACCTTGGGGAGAAGTTGTTACTTCTTGCCGCCGAAGCCCTTGAAGCGAGCGTTGAAGCGCTCGACGCGGCCTGCGGAGTCCATGATGCGCTGCTTGCCCGTGTAGAACGGGTGGGACTCGGAGGAGATTTCGACGTCGATGACCGGGTAGGTGTTTCCGTCTTCCCACTCGATGGTCTTCTTGGAAGACACGGTGGACTTGGTCAGGAACTTGACGCCGGAAGCCAGGTCGTTGAATACAACAGCTTCGTACTTCGGGTGGATATCAGACTTCATAATGGGACCTTTGTTCGCACAACTGGATTTTGCCAGTTGCCAGGTATGAATGGGATGGCCGGCAGAATGTACCGGACGGCCAGCTATCAATCATAGCGGAAAACCTGCGCCTTCGCCGCCTGCCAACTGCGGGGCGTCAGCCTTTCGGGCGCAGTTCCCAGAAAGCGACGGCGGACGCCGCCGCGACGTTGAGCGAGTCGACTCCTGCGCGCATGGGGATCTTGACGGCAAGGTCGACGGCGGCGAGGGTGTCGGCGCTCATTCCTGCGCCCTCCGTGCCCAGCACCAGCGCGAGTTTGTCCGGATTCCGGGCCGCTAGTTCGTCGAGGTCCACGGCGTCCCCGGTCAGTTCCAGGGCAGCCACCGTGAATCCCTGTTCCCGGAGCGCCCCAAGGTCGGCCGGCCATGACTCCAGGCGCGCCCACGGAACCTGGAACACAGTGCCCATGCTCACGCGGACGCTGCGCCGGTAAAGCGGGTCGCCGCAGCGCGGAGAGACCAGCACGGCATCCACGCCCAGGGCGGCAGCGGACCGGAAGATCGCGCCGACATTCGTGTGGTCCACGATGTCCTCGAGGACAGCAACCCGCCGGGCGCCGGCGAGGAGTTCGGGAAGCGGTACCGGAGCCGGCCGGTGCATCGCCGCCATGGCGCCGCGGTGCAGATGGAATCCAGTGATTTCTTCCAGCAAGGCGGCGCTGCCGACGTAGACCGGAACGTCCGGAAACCGGTCGAAAACGTCGGCAAGGTCAGCGAGCCATTTCTCGGCAAGGAAGAACGACCGTGGCACATGGCCGGCGGCCAGGGCACGCCGGAGCACGCGCGAAGATTCGGCGATGTACATGCCTTCCGCGGGTTCGCGCACTTTGCGGAGGTGGACGTCCGTCAGGCGGGTGTAGTCGGAAACGCGTGGATCGTCAGCGGATTCGAGATAGTGGAAAGTCACTGGAAGCCATTCATTGGGGCGGGTGGTCCATCGGGCACGGGGCTCTGGGCACAGGCGCCGGTCACGGGGCGCCGGTCACTTGAAGAGGTTCGCGATCATGAAGCCCAGCGCCACGAGGCCCAACGCAAAGATGACTCCGCGCAGGACCGGCGGGGAAAGCCTCCGGCCGACTTTCGAGCCGATGACGCCGCCGATGAGCGAACTCACGGCGATGATCCCCACGACTGTCCAGTTGATGCGCCCGAATGCGAACAGCAGGTAGGACACTGCCGCCACGATGTTTACGCCCAGGACGAGGATGTTCTTCATGGCGTTGGCGTTCTGGATGGTTCCCGTCATGAACACGCCAAGGATTCCCACCAGGAGGATGCCCTGGGCTGCTACGAAATAGCCCCCGTAGACGCCGGCCAGGTAAACCAACACGATCAGCAGCACGCCGTGGCGTTTGTCCCTGATGGCATGTTCCGGGTTCGCCTCCCGGTTGCGGACCCACTGCTGGAGCCGGGGCTGGAAAACCACCATCAGCAGGGCCAGCACAATCAGGGCGGGAGCGGCGTAGTGGAAGACCTTTTCCGGCAGATGCAGCAGCAGCCAGGCGCCGCTGATGCCGCCCAGCAGGGACGCAGGCAGCAGCCGCAGGAGCTGCCTGCCCCGGCCCGCGAGTTCCTTCCGGTACCCCCACGCACCCGCGGCGTTCCCTGCCACCAGCCCCATGGCATTGCTGATGGAGGCTGTTACCGGGCTAATGCCCAGTGCGATAAGCACGGGGAACGTGACCAGGGTGCCCGAACCCACAACACTGTTGATGGTTCCGGCCCACAGCCCCGCGAAGAAGATGAAGACGCCGCTGAGTAACTCCACGCTCGCGTGACCGCCGGGTCAGCGGCGGGCGGTGGCCGTGTAACGTCCCGCGTTGACCGTTACATCGAGGGGCAGGCCGAAGGTCTCGCTGAGGTGCTCGGCTGTCAGGACGTCGGTGATGGGGCCAGCGGCAACCACTCCGCCGTCGCGCAGCAGCATGGCGTGCGTGAACCCCGGCGGAACTTCCTCAAGATGGTGGGTCACCAGGACCATGGCCGGTGCTGCCTCGTCCTTGGCTAGCTCTCCGAGTTTGTGGACGAGTTCCTCGCGGCCGCCCAGATCGAGGCCGGCGGCAGGTTCATCGAGCAGCAACAGCTCGGGATCGGTCATGAGGGCGCGGGCGATCTGGACCCGTTTGCGTTCACCTTCGGACAGGGTGGCGAAAGTCCTGTTCAGTAGCGGGCCCATCCCCCAGTCGTTGAGGAGGCGGAAAGCCCGCCGCTCGTCGTCGCGCTCGTATCCCTCGCGCCAGCGGCCGGTGACGCCGTAGGCGGCGGTGACCACGACGTTGAGGACATTCTCGTTTTCCGGAATCTGGGTGGCGAGGGCGGCCGAAGAGAGGCCGATGCGGGGGCGGAGTTCAAAGACGTCAACCCGGCCCAATATCTCGTCAAGAATTCCTGCCGTGCCGCTGCTCGGATGCATCCGGGCGGCCGCGATCTGAAGAAGAGTGGTTTTGCCGGCGCCGTTGGGGCCGAGGATCACCCAGCGTTCGCCTTCGTTGACCTGCCAGTCAACCTTGTCCAGCAGGGTCTTTTTACCTCGGACAACGCTGACGGCGTCCAATTCCAGAACATCACTCATAGGAGTAGACACTAGGACAAAACGGGGTCCGACTGATAACTGATACACCGCCCCACGGCCCGCCGTCGGCAACTGCAATAGGCGGAACGAAACGAATTCGGGCACAAGGTGGGCGCTGGCTAAGATTGCAGCCATGAGTTCGAACGTGACTGCGGTCAGCTACGGCGTGAAATTGTCCCCTTCGGAACTGGAGCACCTCCGTTCCCTGCTGACTGGATCAGGGGCTTCTTTCTCCGCTGAATCCCGGACCGGCGACGCCCGCTTCGAGGTGTACACGGTGGACTTCGCCGTGGAATCCGGGACGGCTGCCGACATCACTGCGCTGCGTCATGAGGTGGCCTCCGCGGCCTTCGGCGGCATGGATACGGCCATCGTCCCGGCGTCGCTAAGGGAGGCGCCCCGGAAGTTCCTCATCATGGATGTTGACTCCACGCTGATCCAGCAGGAGGTCATTGAGCTCCTGGCCGCCTACGCCGGGAAGAAGGAAGAGGTCACGGCGGTGACCGAAGCTGCCATGCGCGGCGAGCTCGACTTTGCCCAGAGCCTGCACGCCCGGGTGGCGGTCCTCGCGGGGTTACCTGCCGACGTCGTCGATTCCGTCCGGGCCGAGGTGAAACTTACCGAAGGCGCCGCTGACCTCGTGGCGGCGTTCAAGGCCGCAGGCCACGCCGTGGCAGTGGTATCGGGCGGTTTCAACCAGATCCTGCGCCCCATAGCGGAGGACCTCGGGCTGGATTACTGGATCGCCAATGAATTGGAGATTGTCGACGGCGCACTGACGGGCAAGGTGCTCGGGGCGGTCGTCGACCGTGCGGCGAAGGAGAAGTACCTCCGCGAGTGGGCCGCCGCCGAGGGCATCCCCATGGAGCACACCATCGCGGTGGGCGACGGCGCCAATGACCTGGACATGCTCAGCGCGGCCGGAATCGGCGTCGCATTCAATGCGAAACCGGCTGTCCGCGCGGCCGCGGACGCCGCGGTCAGCCTGCCTTACCTCGACGCCGTGCGGCATATCGCCGGGGTCTGAGCATCAACTACTTCAGGCATTAACCGCGAGATGGCACGTCGCGGCAGTTGTTCCGAGGAACATTGCCGCGACGTGCCATCCCGGCGGACTGGCCGCCGGCGGTCCTAGCCGGCCTGGCCGGTGCCCTTGCCGAAGTAATCGGCACCGCCGGCGTACTCGGTGTGCCCGGTTTCGACGTCGGCAGTCACCATCCTGGCGATCTCGGCGGCGAACTCGGCGACTGAATACAGTTTGCCGGCCTCGGCACGGCGGGCTTCGATGGCACCCGGGTTGGAGCGGTCAAGCAGCGTGGCGGTCACGGTTCCCTCGATCATGTCGCCGGAAACCACAATGAACGAGATGCCTTTATCCGCAAGGTTCGGAATCAGGGCGCGCAGGGCGTCCTCGCCGGCGCGCTTGCTGCGTGCCACCGGCTCGTATTCGGGCATGGTGGGTACGGAATCGATGAAGTGGGCCTGGTGGCTGGTGACGAAGACCACGCGGGAGCCCTCCCGCATCAGCGGCACGGCGGCGTTCAGCATGTTGACCTGGGCATCACGGTTCAGCTTCAGCGCGTAGTCGTCTGCCATGCCCGATTCCATGCCGCCGGAGGCGTTGAGGACCAGAACGTCGAGTGAGCCGAAGTTCTCCATGGCGGCGCTGGCCAGCGCCTGGACGCCTTCCTGCGTGGTGAGGTCGGCACCGACGGCAACGGCGCGGCCGCCGGCCGATTCAATTTCGGTCACCACTTTGTTGGCCCGCGGGGCCTTCTGGCGGTAGTTCACTACGACGGCGGCACCTTCGGCTGCGAGGAGCTTGGCGACGTCGGCGCCAATCCCCCTCGACGAACCGGTCACAATGGCGGTCTTGTTGTCCAGCAATCCCATTCGAGCTCCTTTGTTACAAACGTCCAAAATCTGTGGGTCTGCCATCCATCATGCCAGCGGATGGGAACTTTTCAGTTGTTTGACGTCCACAAAGAAGCGGACCCGGCCTAGTTCCGGCAAGGCAGGGCGATGCTGGCCGGCGGGCTCGGGGAAGCACGCCGGGAAGCGGACTGACGGCGCCGACTCAGCCGTGGTCGATTTGGATCTTGCGCGTTCCGGTGGCCGGTGCCTGCTCGGGAGCCGGGGCACGTACTTCAAGCACGCCGTCCTTGTAGGAAGCGGTGACGTCTTCCTCCCGGGCGCCGGGGGGCAGCGAGACACTCCGTGAGAATGAGCCGTAACGGAACTCTGAACGGTAACCGCTCTTGCTCTTGTGTTCCGACTTTTCCTCGCGTTCCACTTTAATGTGCAGCATGCCGTCGGCCACGGAGACGTCAACGTCCTTCTCGGGTTCGATGCCGGGAACCTCGGCACGCACCACGAGCACGTTGCCGTCCATGAACTGTTCGACGCGGATTGACGACATTGTCAGGTCGCCGTCGAGAAACCGCCGAATCGGCTCAAGAACCTCGGACGGCGTCCATTTATTGAGATCGGCCATGATAGCTCCCTTGTGATTTTCTCCGCAGTTTGTGGCCGGTTCACACGCGGGACCGGCCGGTATGCCCATTACACACCCGCCGGAGGGGCGTGTAATGGGCAAAAGGTCCCTTCATGGCAAGGGGGTTTGGGGCATTTAGAGGAGGGCTAGTGTCCCATCCCCAGACCGCCGTCAACGGGGATGACGGCGCCGGAGATGTACGACGCTTCGTCACTGGAAATCCAGCGAACCACGTTCGCCACCTCGGCGGCTTCGGCGAAGCGCCCTGCCGGCACCTTGGACAGGTAGTCCTTCTGGGTGGCCTCCGGCAGTTCCGCCGTCATGTCCGTGTTGATGAAGCCAGGTGCGACGACGTTGGCGGTAATGCCGCGGCCTCCCAGTTCACGCGTCAGCGAACGGGCAATGCCCACCAATCCGGCCTTGGAGGCGGAGTAGTTGATCTGGCCGGGGGCGCCGTACAGCCCGGAAACAGAGGAAATGAGCACAACGCGGCCCTTGCGCATCCGGATCATGCCCTTCGACGCCCGTTTGATGACACGGAAAGCACCCGTCAGGTTGGTGTCGATGACGGACGTGAAGTCGTCTTCGCTCATGCGCATCAGCAGCGTGTCCTTGGTGATGCCGGCGTTGGCCACCAGTACCTCCACCGGACCGTGGGCGGCTTCGACCTCCGCGAAGGCGGCGTCCACGGAAGCCTCATCGGTGACGTCGGCCTTGACCCCGAGGATCCCCGCCGGAAGTGCAGCATCGCTGCGGTATGTCACGGCAACCTTGTCACCGTTGGCCAGGAAAGCCTCTGCGATGGCCAGTCCTATGCCGCGGTTGCCGCCGGTGATCAGAACGCTGCGGCCGGTTGATGCTGCTTCAGTCATAGTTTGCTCCGGGATTCTGCGGCACGGGGCACCGCTGTGAGGGGCTGGATTTTTACTGCCTCCGATCTTAGCCCCCGTTTGGGCGGCACTCGTGAGGGTGAGAGAATTGGGTTAAGCCTTGGGAGCGTGATCAAACAGCCGTGACACTTGCAAAACGACCCGGACCTTCGATGTCCGGTGATCCGGACGCCGCCTCCGGTGACGCCCAGGTGCACAGCATTACGGACGCCGCAACCGCCCACTCGGAAGAGATGCGGGGGCGGATGATCAAGTACGCCGTCGCGATGGGCATCCGCATGGTGTGCCTCATTCTCGTCTTTGTCGTTGACGGCTGGTTCAAGGTCATACCAATTGCCGGCGCAGTGTTCCTGCCCTGGATTGCCGTGGTCATCGCCAATGGAAGCGACAAGGCCGAGGTTCACAGCGACTACCTGCTGGACGCCGCACCGCTGGCAGAGCTCGAAGCGCCGGAATCACCGGCAGCCGGCGCAGACGAAAGGCCAACCGTACTCCAAGGTGAGGTCATTGAGGACGAAGACGATATCGACGGGCAGGAACGGGCAGCTTCATGAACATTTTTGACTTGGCCGGTGGCGACCCCGCCCCTGCCGAAACGGCCGCGCCCATGTGCTCCCGGAAAGCCTGCCGCTCCGGCGCAGCCTGGCAGTTGCTATGGAACAATCCCAAGATCCACACGCCGGAACGCCGCAAGACCTGGCTGGCCTGCGAGGAGCACAGGCTGTGGCTGGAAGACTACCTGCAGACCCGGGGCCTGTGGAAAGAGACTTTGCCGCTGGATCTTGCCCCTGTGGCAGACAGGGACAGCTGAATGTACCGCTTCCTCTTCTCCAGCAAATGGCTGGGTTACCTTCTGTTGGCTGCGATCTTTGCCACGGCCTGCGTCTTCCTTGGCCGCTGGCAGATGGACCGCAGGGCGGAAAGCTTAGCGGAAATCAACCGTGTCACGTCGAACTATTCGGCCGCTCCCCTGCCGTTCGCCGCCGTCGAGGCGCAGTTCTCCCGGTTGGATGCCGACAAGGAGTGGACCCAGGTGGAGATGAAGGGCCGCTACGATGTCGGCGGCCAGCGCGTGGTGCGCAACCGCCCGCTCAACGGCCAGCCGGGCTACGAAGTGGTGGTCCCCTTCAAACTCAATACCGGACAGACAGTGGTTGTGGACCGCGGCTGGCTCCCCATCGGCAACAACACGCCCGGACGCCCGGACGCCGTCCCGGAGCCGCCCTCCGGCGAGGTCACCGTTGTGGTCCGCCTCAAGCCAGGTGAGCCCGAACTGCAGCGCGGCGCCCCCGACGGGCAGCTTGCCTCCATCGATCTGCCGGCCTACGCCGCCCAGCTTGGCTACCCGGTGCTAACTGGCGCATACGGGCAGCTCGCCTCCGAGACGCCTGCTGCTGCGGCCATGCCCTATCCGTTCCCGAAGCCTTCCACCGAAGAAGGAACACACCTGTCCTATTCGCTGCAGTGGTTCGCCTTCGGCGTCCTGATGTTTATTGGCTTCGGCTACGCGGCGCGGCAGCAGGCCCGCAACGCGGAAATTGACGCCCAGGACGCGGAGGCCGACGGTACGCCCGAATACGCCATGGCCGCGGGCCGGCGCCGGCCCGCGCCCCGCAAGCGGAAAAACGCGACGGCCGAGGAAGAGGAAGACGCCATCCTCGACGCCCAGGGGTACTGATGTTCATTCGGTTTCGACGGCCAGTTGCGTCCGCTCCGACGGTTGCGTTGGCTTAGTCCGTTGCGTCCGCTCCGCAACGCGCGTAATTTCCCGCGTGCTGGCTCGTTCCTCGCCTTTGACGCACGCTACATAAATCACGCACGCTGCTCCTCTCGTGCCAAGGGCGAAGGTGCTGTTAGCGGCGCGACCAACTTGAACGCCCGCTGATTTGGCAGAGTCGCACAAGACCACGAATTCCTCTGGGCAGGAGCGGGAGACCACAACTCGATGTTCAGCATCACCTAGCAAGGGCTACAGACGATCACGGGCGCAGGAGGCCGGTCCGCTGGCGACTGGGCCAACCTGACCGGTGACAGACCCGCAAGCGAAGCGACGCGGTTGATTTGTGTAGCGTGCGTCTAAGCGAGGAACGAGCGAGCACGCGGCAAATCGAGCGCGGTGCAAAGCGAAGGCGCCCCGACAGACGTGACTGGGCCGCAGCCTAAGCCAGCGTAATCAGGTCCAGGTAGTCTTCGTTCCAGTGGTCCTCGACGCCGTCGGGCAGCAGGACAACACGCTCGGGGTTGAGGGCTTCGACAGCACCCTCATCGTGGCTCACCAGGACAACGGCGCCGGTGTAGTTCCGCAGTGCGCCAAGAATCTCGGCGCGGCTGGCGGGGTCCAGGTTGTTGGTGGGCTCGTCGAGGAGCAGCACGTTCGCGCTCGAAGCCACGATCGTGGCCAGAGCCAGCCGGGTCTTTTCACCGCCGGAGAGCACTCCGGCGGGCTTGTCGACGTCGTCGCCGGAGAACAGGAACGAGCCGAGGATGCCCCGGACCTCGGCGTCCTTCATGTCGGGCGCGGAGGAACGCATGTTCTGCAGGACGGTGCGGTCGACGTCGAGCGTTTCGTGCTCCTGGGCGTAATAGCCCACCTTCAGCCCGTGGCCTGCGATCACTTCGCCGGTGTCGGGCTTGTCCACGCCGGCCAGCATCCGCAGCAGCGTGGTCTTGCCGGCGCCGTTGAGGCCCAGGATGACCACCTTTGAGCCGCGGTCGATTGCGAGGTCCACATCGGTGAAGATTTCCAGCGAGCCGTAGGACTTGCTGAGGCCGTCCGCGGTGAGCGGGGTCTTGCCGCAGGGAGAGGGGTCCGGGAAGCGCAGGGCTGCCACGCGGTCGTTTTCGCGGACGGCTTCCAGCCCGCTGAGCAGGCGTTCGGCGCGCTTGGCCATGTTCTGCGCGGCAACGGCCTTGGTGGCCTTTGCCCGCATCTTGTTGGCCTGGTCGAAGAGGACCTGGGCTTTCTTCTCAGCGTTGGCGCGTTCCCGCTTGCGGGCGCGTTCGTCGGTTTCGCGTTGCTGGAGGTAGCGCTTCCAGTCCATGTTGTAGAAGTCGATCTGCGCGCGGTTGGCGTCCAGCAGGAAGACTTTGTTGACCGTTGCTTCGAGTAGTTCGGTGTCGTGGCTGATCACGATCAGGCCGCCCTGGTGGTTCTTCAGGAAGTCACGCAGCCAGGCGATGGAGTCGGCATCGAGGTGGTTGGTGGGCTCATCGAGGAGCATGGTCTCGGCATCCGAGTAGAGGATGCGGGCGAGTTCCACGCGGCGCCGCTGTCCGCCGGACAGCGTCTTGAGCGGCTGGTTCAGCAGACGGTCCGGGAGCGCGAGGTTCGAGCAGATCGCTGCTGCCTCGGCTTCGGCAGCGTAGCCGCCCGCCGCCAGGAACTCGGATTCGAGCCGGTCATAGCGGTTCATCGCCTTGCTCTGGACAGCGGCGTCCTCACTGGCCATTTCCTCGTGGGCCAGGCGGAGCTTGCCGACGGCGATGTCCAGTCCGCGGACGGACAGGATCCGGTCCCGTGCGAGCTGCTCCATGTCGGGCGTGCGGGGGTCCTGGGGAAGGTAGCCGATCTCACCGCTGCGGGTGACCTTTCCGGCAGCCGGTAGTCCTTCGCCGGCGAGGACCCGGGTGAGCGTGGTCTTGCCTGCACCGTTACGGCCGACCAGGCCGATCTTGTCTCCCTTGTCGATCCGGAAGCTCACCTGGTCCATGAGGAGGCGGGCGCCGGCGCGCAGTTCGAGATCCTGGACGGTAATCAATGCAGGTAAGGCCTTTCACAACGGGGAACGCCGCGGCACAACGGATGGAGTCTCGGGGCCGGGGCAGTGTGGCCGAGAGAACGGCCTCTACCAGTCTACCGGCCCGGCGCGTCCCGGAGGACCCTGCGACGTCAACCCCGTTCCGGGGGCGTGGTGGGTGGTCATTGGCCACCCCGTCCAGAGCCGGCGCCCTCCGTTAGTGGATCCCCTACAAAATAGGTCCGTGGCCGGAGACGTATCGTCGGAATTGAAGGAAAACGGCCGCCCGCGGGCAGTCGCCCGCCTCCCCATAACACCGCACCCTCACCCACCGACAGGAACTCCCATGTCCCAGACTGACAACGCCGTCACCGGCCAGGCCGGCTCCGGCGGTAAATCAGACCGTAAACCGGGCCGGACCCGCTGGAACGCCACGGATCTCGGCCTCATCGCCGTCTTTGCTGCCCTCGTAGCCGGCTCCGCGCTTATTGCGGCCATCCCGGTAGGCGGCCTCGGCGTCCCCATCACCCTGCAGACCCTCGCCGTCATGCTGACGGGCCTGGCGCTTGGTCCCGGCCGGGCGTTCGCCGCCGTCGGCCTGTACACCCTGCTGGGGTTGGCCGGCCTGCCGATCTTCAGCGGCGGCAGGAGCGGTCTGGGGATCCTTGCCAGTCCGTCTGCCGGCTACATCATCGCCTTCCCGCTCGGTGCCCTCGCTGTCGGCTGGCTGACAACGATCGTGCTGCGCCGCACCATGAAATACCGCGGGCTGTTCCTCTTCGCCGCAGCCATGGCCTCCAGTGTTGTGGTGATCCACAGCCTCGGTGTCCTCGGCATGATGGTCAACGGCAAACTGGACCTTTCCAAGGCGTTCCTCCTTGACCTGGCCTACTACCCCGGCGACATCATCAAGAACGTCCTGGCCGTGACGATCGCACTCGCCCTGCACAAGGCATTCCCGGATCTCCTGATCCGCCGCGCCGGCCGGAACTCCGTAGCGGTCACGGCCCGAACGGGCGGGGCCACCAACTAGCATGGGCAGCATCGTTCTGGACGGGGTCAATGTCCGGGTGGCCGTGGATGGACGTCCGGATCCCAAGACACTCCTGGACGGAATCTCCCTCCATCTAACCGAACAGCGGATCGGGGTGATCGGAGCGAACGGTTCCGGGAAGTCCACGCTCCTGCGTCTGCTCAACGGTCTGGTCGCACCAAGCCGTGGCCAGGTGACCATCGACGGCGCGGACACTGTCGACTCTGTGCGTGCCGTGCGCCGGAAGGTCGGTTTTGTGTTCACGGATCCGCTGTCGCAACTAGTGATGCCCACCGGCCGGGAGGACGTGGAACTCTCGCTGCGGCGCTCCATCCGGAACCCGAGGGAACGCCGGGACGCGGCCTCGGCAATGCTCAACCGCTTTGGCCTGATGCCGCTGGCAGACCAAAGCATCTACGAGTTGTCGGGCGGCGAACGGCAGCTGATGGCGCTGGCCGCGGTCCTTGCCGTGGAGCCTGCCGTTCTGGTGCTGGACGAGCCGTCCACGCTCCTGGACCTTCGCAACCGCGAGCTTCTCCGCCGTACCATCGCGGGCCTCAGCCAACAAATTGTGATGTCCACGCACGACCTGGATCTGGTCCGCGACATGGACCGCGTACTGGTTGTGGACTCCGGACGGGTGGTGTTCGACGGCGGTGCGGACGCCGCCGTCGAACACTACAAGGCACTGGCAGGCGCCGGCCTGCCGCCGGTGCGCGCCAGGCTGGCCCCGCACAGCCGGGAGGACACGTGAGCGGCCACGACTTCCTGCTGGTCAACTACGTTCCCGGCACCTCACTGGTCCACCGGGCGCCGCTCTGGCTGAAGTTCCTCGCAGTCGTCGGCTGCGGCCTGGCCTCATTCCTGGTGGTGGACTGGGCGGTCGCCGCAACGGTCCTGGCCCTCATGTGCGCCCTGTTCCTCGCCAGCGGCGCCGGTCCCGCACGTTTGGTCAAGGCCGTCCGGCCCATCCTCCCCGTGCTGGCGGCCATCGGGTTGTTCCAGTGGTGGCAGCTGGGCGGTCCCGTCGCGGCACGGATTGTCCTCAACGTCCTGGTGTGCGTGGTGGCCGCGTCCATACTGACCGCCACCACGCCCATGCAGCGGCTCCTCGACGGCGTCGTCTCCCTGGCTGTGCCATTCAGGCGGTTTGGTGCGGATCCTGAACGCTTCGCGCTCACCATCGCGATCATGCTCCGCAGCATTCCCTTCATCGCCGGGGCCTACTCGGACGTCAGGGACTCCGCCCGGGCGCGGGGCCTGGAACGCAACCCCCGGGCGCTGGTCCTGCCGGTCTTCATTACTACGGTGGCCTACGCGCGCCAGACCGGCGATGCCCTCGCCGCCCGGGGGCTTGGTGAACCAGGCATGGACGATGACGGCACCGACGACGGGCAGCCCGGCCGCTAGCCGCCCGCCGGGGCCTGCGCCAGCCGCCCATACCGGAAGAGTGCTGCCGTTCCCATTCCCCCGGCGATGCTGATCATGGCCAGCGCCAGCGTTCCTGCCGGTGTGGCCGGTCCCGGCGTCCTGTGACCTCGCGCCTGCGCAAGGAGCCTCGTCACCAGCACAGCCCCCGATGCCCCGTACGCGTGGCCCAACGCCAGCGCACCGCCGTCGAGGTTTGCCCGTTCCGGATCGATGCCGAGGGCGTCCAGGCAGGCGAGCGTCTGCGAGGCGAAAGCCTCGTTGAATTCCACGAGCCCGATATCCGCGGCCGCTACGTTGTGTGCCGCCAGGAGCCGTCCGGCCGCCGCTGCAGCCCCCATACCCAGAACCTGCGGGTCCACACCCGCGGTATCCGTACCGAGCACCAGCAGTCCGTCGGTTGCCCCCAGCTCACGGGCACGCTGGAGTGAGGTGACCACGACGGCGGACGCGGCGTCCGCGTCGAAACAGGAATTCCCGGCGGTGACCGTGCCGTCCTCGGCGAATACGGGCGGGAACCGGGACAACAAAGCGGCCGACAGGCTTGACCGCGGGCCGTCGTCGGACGCCACGGTGCCGGAGGCGGCCTCCAGCGGCACGGTCTCGCCATGGAAGTTTCCCGCCGCTGCCGCGGCCAGTGCCCGCTGGTGGCTTCGCAACGCAAATCCGTCCTGGCGGTCCCGGCCGATCCTCGAAACGGATGCCACATTCTCCGCCGCGACCCCCATATCCGGATCGCCATAGGCCAGAGGCACGAACTGCGCGCGGCGGAAGAACTCGGGGCTGCCGTCGGCGGCCCTGTTCGCGCGGAGGGGTGCGGTACTAATGCTTTCGACCCCGCCCGCAAGGTATGCGCCGCCGCCGCCGGCAGCTACCAGCCGTGCGGCGAGCACTATGGCGTCCAGCCCGGAACCGCACTGACGGTCAACCGTCACACCGGGAACGCTGACGGGCAAGCCGGCCTCCAAGGCAGCCAGGCGCGCAACATTGCCGCCGCCTCCCACCGCATTGCCGATCACAACGTCCGTAACAGCTGATGCCGGCAGGCCGCTGTCCATCAGGAGGCGGCGAAGCACAGGGGCCAAAAGCTCATGGGCGCGGATCTCCCTGAAGGCCCCGTTGGCCTTTCGGATGGGAGTCCGCAGGGCCGCGATGACCACGGGCTGCCGGTCCGGCGGCAACTGCTCCGGCACAGGTTCAGCCAAGGCGGCGGACCCTTGTGTCTCCGCGTTCAATCCAGTCCAGCAGCAGTTGCCTGCTGACTTTCCCTCGGTCCGTGACGGGCAGCTCGGCCAAGGCAAAATACTGGAGCGGCCGCTTGTCCCTGGGCAGGACGTCATCAAGACCGGCTTTGAGCTGGGTTGCCGTGATGCCTCCATGGGATGGGACCACACCGGCAACCACCCGCTGGCCGCGCACATCATCGGGCATGCCCGATGCGACGGCGGCCGCCACGCCCGGGACGGACGCGAGGGCCAGTTCCACTTCGTGCGGATACACGTTCTTGCCGGCGGTGATGATCATGTCCGAGCGCCGTCCCAGGATGTGGAGCTCACCGTCCAGCAGGTAGCCTTGGTCCCCCACGGTGTACCAGCCGTCGAAACAGCGGAGCGCCTGCCCGTCGTCGCCCCAGAGGTAGCCGTTGCTCACCATGCCGCTCCGGACGCATATGTTGCCGTCCGTGCCGTCGGGAACCCGGTCGCCCGCGTCATTAAGGATACGGACGTCGACGCCGGGGAACGGTTTGCCGATACGGGTTCCTCCGGCGTCCAGCGGCGCGCCCGAGCGCAGGCCCGCCCCGGACACGAAGCTCAGTTCGGACGCGCCGTAGTACTCGAAGATGGTGGCCCGGGGTGCCCAGCGGCGCGCGGCTTCCAACGTCCGGGCATCGAGCTTGGACCCGGCGCAGATGATGGAGGTGATGCCGGAAGCGTCCACGCACCCGGCCAGTCCCCGCTCACTGAGCAACCGGAGCATGGTGGGGACCAGGACAAGGCGGGTAATGCCGTCGTGCGTGATGGCGGCGTGCACGTCGCCGACGTCGAACGATTCCAGCGTGTGGAATTCCGAGCCGGCATAGAGGCACTCGGAGAGCGCATACAGGTTAAGGCTGGCCGCCAGCGGACCCGGGGCGAGGGTCTTGTCCTGCTGGGTAAGGCCGAAGAACTCGATGGATGCGTCGAAGGAAAGCTGCCACGAGCGCCGTGACCTTGTGAATGCCTTGGGCACGGAGGTGGTGCCGGAGGTCAGTCCGATCAGGAAGGGGGATTCGGGCAGGCCGTCACGAAGCTCCGCGGTCGCCGGCGGGCCGGCCGCGACGGCATTGTCCAGCCGGGCGGCGATGTCGGCCTGCAGTTGCACGGGCCAGGCGGGGTCGAGGACGGCACACTGCCGGTCCCCCGCCACCGCGGCTGCGAAGGATATGGCGAAGTCCACCGAGTTCGGCTCAGCGAGTATCGTCACGGCCGCGGCGTCCGTGATCCGCGCCGTCGCGGCGTCCCGAAGCGCCGCCCAGTCCAGGTGCCGGCCGGCCACGACGACGGCGGTGTCGTCGGGGCGGTCGTCGGCCCATTGTTGGAGTCTGTTGAGGAAAGGCATCGGATCAACTTTACCGGCGTCCACGGCTACGGGCCGGTCCGGTCGGGTTATTGTGACACTATGAGTTTCAATGACAACGTCCAGCTGGACCCGTCGCAGGTCCAGGACCGGCGCGGCATGGGCCGCGGAACCAAGATCGGCGGCGGTATCGGGGGCGGAATCATCCTCCTGCTGGCCGCTCTGTTCGGGGTCAACCCCCAACTGCTGGAGGGCCTGACCGGGGCTGCGCAGGAGCCGCAAAGCCAGGGCACGGCACCTGCCTGCGAAACCGGCGCTGACGCCGATGCCCGGCTCGACTGCCGTATCACCGGAACGGTGAACAGCCTCAACGCATTCTGGCCGGCCTACCTGGCCCAGTACAACACGGAGTATCCGCGTCCCACCACGGTGATCTTCAGCCAGGCCACCAATACGGCCTGCGGCGGCGCAACCTCTGCGGTGGGTCCGTTCTATTGCCCGGCTGATACCACCGCGTACTTCGACCCCGGCTTCTTCCAGGACCTGGTGGACCGCTTTGGATCGTCCGGTGGTCCGCTGGCCCAGGAATACGTGGTGGCGCACGAATTCGGCCACCACGTCCAGAACGTCCTCGGCAACCTGGACCGCGCCCAGCAGGATCCCCAGGGACCCGAATCGGGTGCCGTGCGCGTGGAGCTGCAGGCGGACTGCTACGCGGGCCTCTGGGTCCGGTATGCGACCACTCAGCAGGATCCGAAGACAGGCCAGCCGTTCCTTGAACCGCTCACCCAGCAGGACCTGAACGATGCCCTCTCCGCGGCATCGGCCGTCGGCGATGACCGCATCCAGGAGGCTGCCACCGGGCGCGTCTCGCCGGAAGCCTGGACGCACGGATCAAGCGAGCAGCGGCAGCGGTGGTTCTACCAGGGCTATCAGACCGGCGACATCAACCAGTGCGATACGTTCAGTGCGGCAACCCTGTAGCTGGATCCGCTGCTGCGTAACTGCCGTTACGCCGCGCCATAAGGGCGCCTAGGGAGCAACCGCTTAAAGCTCGACGGCGGCCGGCCACCTTCGCTGGGAAGGTGACCGGCCGCCGTCGTGGTTTAATCCGACCGGAGTCCGTGCCTAGATGTTGAACCCGAGGGCACGCATCTGGTCGCGTCCGTCTTCGGTGATCCGCTCCGGACCCCACGGCGGCATCCAGACCCAGTTCAGCCGCCAGTCGTCCACAACGCCCTCGAGGGCCTTGCCTACCTGCTCCTCGATGACGTCCGTGAGCGGGCAGGCCGCCGTCGTGAGTGTCATGTCGATGAGCAGCGCGCCGTCGTCGTCCGAGTACTTCAGTCCGTACAGCAGACCCAGGTCAACAATGTTAACGCCCAGCTCGGGGTCGATGACGTCCTTCAGTGCCTCTTCGACATCTTCGAGGCCCGTGCGGGCCGCTTTGATTTCGGTCATGGCGTTGTCCTCACTAGCCCTGGACTGCAGCGTCGGCTGCGGGAATGGTTGCTGCGCCGGCACCCTTGGCGTAACGGTCGTAGCCTTCTTCTTCGAGGCGGTCGGCGAGTTCCGGACCGCCCTCTTCGACAACCTGGCCGTCAACGAAGACGTGGACGAATTCAGGCTTGATGTAGCGCAGGATCCGGGTGTAGTGCGTGATGAGCAGGGTACCCATGTTGCCTTCGGCGTGGGCACGGTTGACACCCTCGGAGACAACCTTCAGGGCGTCGACGTCCAGGCCGGAGTCGGTCTCGTCCAGGACCGCGAACTTGGGCTTGAAGAGCTCGAGCTGCAGGATCTCCACGCGCTTCTTTTCGCCGCCGGAGAAGCCTTCGTTGACGTTGCGCTGGGTGAAGTCGGCATCTATGCGCAGCTTCTGCATGGCAGCCTTGACGTCCTTGGTCCAGGTACGCAGCTTGGGCGCTTCGCCGTCGATGGCGGTCTTGGCGGTCCGGAGGAAGTTGGTCATGCTGACGCCGGGGACCTCCACCGGGTACTGCATGGCGAGGAAGACGCCGGCGCGGGCGCGCTCGTCCACGCTCATGGCCAGGACATCTTCGCCGTCGAGCGTGATGGAACCGCTGGTGACGTTGTAGCGCGGGTGACCGGCAATGGTGGACGCCAGGGTGGACTTGCCCGAACCGTTGGGTCCCATGATGGCGTGGGTTTCGCCGGTCCTGATGGTCAGGCTGACGCCCTTCAGGATCTCCTTGGTGCCCTGCTCCGTCTCAATGCTGACGTGCAGGTCCTTGATTTCAAGAGTTGACATGCTCTTCTTTCTTTTCGTTCGTAAGTCTTGTGAGGCCGGGGCGCTCAGTAGGTGTTGACGGTGGCGCCGTTCAGGACATTGGTTACATCCACGTAGACGTCGTCACCGTCAAGCTCGACGGCGAAGACCGGCACGGGATCGTAGGCAGGAAGCTGCAGGGGCTGGCCGTTGCGCAGGTCGAATTGCGAGCCGTGGCCCCAGCACTCGATCGCGCAGCCTTCCACCTCGCCCTCGGACAGTGAAATGTCCGCGTGCGAGCAGGTGTCGCCGATGGCGTGGATTTCTCCCATCGAGTCCCGGACGACGGCTACCGGATAGTCGTCGATCAGGATCCGCAGCGCCTGCTTGACCTGGATGTCGTTGGCATTGCATACCAGCTCACCCTTGGGTTGTTCACTCATGCGTTCCGGCCTGTCCGTTTCAGTTCTCGCTCGCGGCGAGCTCGCGCTCAACAGCCTCGGTCAGGCGCTCTTCGAGTGCCGGGACCTTGATCTTCTGGATGATCTCGTTGAGGAACCCGCGGACAACCAGGCGGCGGGCGACGTCCTCGGGGATGCCGCGGGCCATGAGGTAGAACAGGTGCTCGTCATCGAAACGGCCGGTGGAGCTCGCGTGGCCGGCACCCTCGATGAGGCCGGTTTCAATCTCGAGGTTCGGGACCGAGTCCGCACGGCAGCCGTCCGTCAGCACGAGGTTCTGGTTCTTCTCGTACGAATCGGTGCCCAGTGCCTGCTTTTGGATGAGGACATCGCCGACCCAGACGGTGTGTGCATCCTTGCCCTGCAGGGCGCCCTTGTAGAGCACGTTGGACTTGCAGTTGGCCACGTTGTGGTCAACGAAGGAGCGGTGCTCCAGGTGCTGTCCCGCGTCGGCGAAGTAGAGGCCCAGCAGCTCGGCGTCGGCACCCTCGCCCGAGAACCGGACGTTGGAGTTCAGGCGAACGATCGAGCCACCCAGGGACACGGCGATGTGCTTGTACACAGCGTCCTTGCCTACCTGCGCGTCGTGCTGAGCCAGGTGCTTGGCGTCGTCTTCCCAGAGCTGTACCGAGATCACGGTGAGCTTGGCGCCCTCGCCAACGATGACTTCCAGGTTGCCGTTGTGGTCGGCCGAACCCGTGTGCTCCAGGATCACGACGCTGCGCGAGTTGGCACCCGCTTCCAGCACGAAGTGTGCGTTGGAGCGGCGGCCCGCGGCTTCGCCGTGGACCAGGATCCGCAGCGGCTCAGCCGGCTCGGCTTCCGCCGGGATGACCACGTGCAGTGCCTCGTCCGTGTTGGCGGAGGCGACGACGGCGGCCCGGTCGGCGGGGACCAGGACGCTTCCGCGGGGTGCTGCACCGGGAGCCAGCGTGCCGCGGACGTAGCCTTCAGGCGCTTCAACGGTGTAGCCGGCGGCCGGCACGGGATCACGGTCCGTGGCGGTGTCGGAGAGCAGGTTGGCCAGCCCGCGGACCGGGCTGAAGCGCCATTCCTCCTCGCGGCCCGTGGGCAGCGGGAAGTCGGCCACGTTGAAGCTTGTGAGGCGTTCGGCGCGGGAGGACATCACGGTAACGCCGTGATTGTGGCTGTGGTCCACCTTGGCGGCGACCAGCCCCTCGCCTTCCTCGGTGAAGCCGGCGATGGAAGGCGCTCCGATGCGGGCCTTTTCAGTAACAGTTTCGGCAGTCATTAACCGACGGATCCTTCCATCTGGAGTTCAATGAGGCGGTTCAGCTCGAGGGCGTATTCCATCGGAAGCTCGCGGGCGATCGGCTCGATGAAGCCGCGGACAATCATCGCCATGGCTTCGTCTTCGCGCATGCCGCGGGACATCAGGTAGAAGAGCTGTTCTTCGGAAACGCGCGAGACGGTTGCCTCGTGACCCAGCTGGACGTCATCTTCGCGGATGTCGATGTACGGGTACGTGTCCGAACGGCTGATCGTGTCCACGAGCAGGGCGTCGCAGCGGACCGTGTTGGCGGAGTGCTTGGCGCCTTCGCGGATCTGGACCAGGCCGCGGTAGGCGGCACGGCCGCCGCCGCGTGCCACGGACTTGGAGACGATGGAGCTCTTGGTGTTCGGTGCGATGTGAACCATCTTCGAGCCGGTGTCCTGGTGCTGGCCTTCGCCGGCGAACGCGATGGACAGCGTTTCACCCTTGGCGTGCTCGCCCACCAGGTAGACGGCCGGGTACTTCATGGTGACCTTGGAGCCGATGTTGCCATCGATCCATTCCATGGTGGCGCCCTCTTCGCAGATGGCGCGCTTGGTGACCAGATTGTACACGTTGTTGGACCAGTTCTGGATGGTCGTGTAGCGGACGCGGGCGCCCTTCTTCACGATGATTTCCACAACGGCAGAGTGCAGCGAGTCCGACGTGTAGATCGGCGCCGTGCAGCCTTCGATGTAGTGGACGTAGGAGTCCTCGTCGGCGATGATCAGCGTGCGCTCGAACTGGCCCATGTTTTCCGTGTTGATGCGGAAGTATGCCTGCAGCGGGATGTCCACGTGAACGCCCTTGGGGACGTATACGAAGGAACCGCCGGACCACACGGCCGTGTTGAGCGACGCAAACTTGTTGTCGCCCACCGGGATGATGGTGCCGAAGTACTCCTGGAAGATCTCCGGGTGCTCGCGCAGTGCAGTGTCGGTGTCCAGGAAGATGACGCCCTGGGCTTCGAGGTCCTCGCGGATCTGGTGGTACACGACCTCGGATTCGTACTGTGCTGCCACGCCTGAAACGAGGCGGCTGCGCTCAGCTTCCGGAATGCCCAGTTTCTCGTAGGTGTTCCGGATGTCCTCGGGGAGGTCTTCCCACGTGGCGGCCTGCTTCTCCGTGGAGCGCACGAAGTACTTGATGTTGTCGAAGTCGATGCCGGAGAGGTCTGCACCCCAGGTGGGCATGGGCTTGCGGTCGAAGTACTTCAGGCCCTTCAGGCGCAGGTCCAGCATCCACTCCGGCTCGTTCTTCTTGGCCGAAATGTCCCGGACAACTTCGTCGTTGATGCCACGACGTGCGTTGGCTCCGACATCGTTCTTGTCGGCCCAGCCGTACTCATAGGTGCCAATACCGTGGAGCTCGGGGTTCTTCTCCAGAATCTCCGAAATCACAGTAGTTTCAGCAACCTTGTTCTCTGATAGTTGGTCCGTCATCACGGCCTTTCTTGCAGATGGTTGGATACTTCGCCCAGGCTGTCCGTGGTGTGTCCGGGACCCTCGGGTCCCTTGGCGGCCGGACGGCCTGTAGGTATGTGGGTGGTGCAGACGTGTCCGCCGCGTGCCAGCGTGGACAGCCTGCGCACGTCGACGCCGACGAGCCGGGAAAATACTTCGGTTTCGACGTCGCAGAACACGGGGAACCTGGTCGCCAGCTGCTGGATGGGGCAATGGCCCTGGCACAGCTGGACGCTGGAGAGCGCAGCAGGGAGCGGCGCCTTGGCTTCAATGGAGGCTGCCGAGGCCACAAAACCGTCCCGGCTCAGCGCGGCGGAAAGGGCCTGTGCCCGCGCGGTGATATCCGGCCCGGCGGCCTCGATCTCCGGCGCGTAGCGGCGTTCCATCTCCGCGAAGCGTTCGACGGCGAACTCGCGGACCGCATCGGGTCCGGCAATTTCGCCCAGGCGCTGGAGAGCCAGGCCGGCAATGTCAAGGTAGTCGTCCCCGAGGCGGGACTGGCCCTGCGAGCTCAGGACGTAGCGGCGGGCCGGGCGTCCTGCACCGGCTCCTGCCTTGGCCACGCGCTTGACCTCAATCACACCGCTGCGTGACAGGTGGTCCAAGTGCCGCCGCACGGCTGCTGGCGTGAAGCCGAGCAGGTCGCCGAGCTCGGCAGCACTGACCGGACCGTGCTCCAGCACCGCGTTCAGTACGCGGTCACGCGTGCGCTCATCCGAGTCCGCCGAGAACGCGTGCGGCGTCGACGCCGGCCGGGCTGCGGAGGCCGGCTGGGGCACAGCCGTCCCGGGCCGGAACGAACCGGCGGCGCCGTTTGGCGCGGCGGACCCGGTTCGGGGCGCAGAAAGTCGGGTGCTCATGGAATACACAACACAATCATGTCGTAATTTACTCCCCCGTTCCAGTAAGGCGAGGCTGACCTACAGTCACATGCCGTCGGAAGGCGGGCGTACTACATCGCGTAGAATGCTTTGGTGCGATCTCCCGATTCTCCCGTCCTGTCCATCACGGGACTTATTAAGGACGTTGGCCCCCTGGCCTCCCTTGACGGCAAAATGCTCCGGGTGGTCAGCGGTGTTTCCCTCACCGCCGAACGCGGCCAGGTCACGGCCCTGCTGGGAGCCAACGGCGCCGGCAAAACCACCACTATTGAATGTGCGCAAGGACTGCAGCGCCGATCCGGCGGCACCGTCTCCCTGCTGGGCCAGGACCCGGACACGGCAGGGGCTTCCCTTCGTTCCCGCGTGGGTGTCATGCTCCAGGACGGCGGGCTCCCGCCGTCGGCCCGGCCCATCCCACTGCTGAAGCATATCGCCGGAATGTACCAGGATCCATGGTCCGTGGATGACCTGGTGGGACGCCTGGGCATTGACAGCTTCAGCCGCACGACGGTGCGGCGCCTTTCCGGTGGCCAGCGCCAGCGGCTCGCCCTCGCAGCGGCCCTGGCTGGAAACCCCGAGGTCCTCTTCCTGGACGAACCAAGCGCGGGGCTGGATCCGCAGTCGCGCCAGCTGGTGTTCGAATTGATTTCCGAGTTACGCGACGCCGGCATGGGAATCATCCTCACCACCCACCTGATGGACGATGCCCAGCGGCTGGCTGACTACGTCTACATCATTGACGCCGGCCGGAATGTCGCCGAAGGCACAGTGGCCCAACTGCTGATGCGGAACCTGAGCACGGACGCCGCCCGGGAACACGTCCGGACCCTTCTCTTCGAGGCGCGTCCCGGGCTGGACTTCACGGGCGTCCTGCCTGCCGCCGTCGACATCCGGGAAACCCGCGCCGGGAGTTACGCCGCCACCGGAGTACTAACGCCGGAGGACCTGGCCGCACTGACGGCCTGGTGGGCCGGCCATGGCATCATGCCCGGCTCCATGAGCCTGGAAGCCCGGAGCCTGGAAGACGTATTTTTGGACATCTCGGGAAGGGAGATGCGATGACCCGCGTCCTGGGCAGCGCTCCTGCCCCGCTTCACCGCCGCATTCTGCTCCAAGGCAAGTACGAAGCAATCACCATGCTGCGCAACGGCGAGCAGCTCATCCTGGCGATCGTCTTGCCCCTGCTGGCCTTGGTGGGGCTGACCGTCACCCCGCTGCTGGACGGCCTGGGCGGAACCCGGGTTGACGTTGCGGTACCGGGAATCCTCGCCTTGTGTGCGATGTCCACGGCCTTCACCGGCCAGGGCATTTCCACCGGGTTCGACCGCCGTTACGGGGTGCTGCGCTTCCTGTCCACCACCCCCCTGGGGCGAGCCGGCCTGATCGCAGGAAAAATCCTGGCCGTGCTGGCCGTGCTGGCCCTGCAGGTGCTGGTGGTCGGGGCCGTGGCCTTGGCACTCGGCTGGCAGCCGACGACGACGGGTTGGGTACCGGCGCTGGCGCTGCTGGTCCTGGGGGCGGCAGCTTTCACCGCCCTTGGCCTCCTGGTCGCCGGAACGGTCCGGCCGGAGGCTACCCTGGCCATCACCAACCTTTTATGGATCCTGCTCGGGGCCCTGGGCGGAATCGTCATTCCCGCTGAGCGGCTGCCCGCGCCCGCCGGGGAAGTGGTCCACTTCCTGCCGTCCGGCGCGTTGGGCGAGGCGCTGCGGGATGCTTTCCTCGCCGGCACCCTTAATGGAGGCGCCACCCTAGTCCTGCTGCTCTGGACGGTCCTCGCCGGCGCAGCTGCCATCCGTTGGTTCAAGTGGAATTGAGAAAACCGTGAGTACGGAATCGCGCCTCCCCCAGATTCTCGGACGAATGACGTCCAAGCTGCCAGTCACGGTCGACAGCACCGTCCGCAGGCTGGCGGTCCTTTCCCTCATCGGCCAGACGGTGCTCGTCGTGACCGGAGGGGCCGTCCGCCTCACCGCGTCCGGGCTCGGCTGCCCTACGTGGCCGCGCTGCACTGACGCATCCCTGGTGAACACCCCGGAAATGGGCATCCACGGCTTCATCGAATTCGGAAACCGGCTCCTGACATTCGCACTGGCCGCGATTGCGGTCCTCATGCTGGTGTATCTGTGGAACCTCCGCAAGGAGCGCAGGGACCTGTTCCTCCTGGCCCTGGGCCTGCTGGCCAGCATCCCGGCGCAGGCCGTCATCGGCGGCATTACCGTGCTGACCCAGCTCAATCCCTGGGTGGTGGGGCTGCACTTCCTGGTGTCGATGGCCCTCGTCGTGATTGCGACCCTGCTGGTCAACAGGGCGTACGGCCGAACGGGACGGTTCGCCGGCGTCGTACTTCCATCCCTGCCGGGCGCTGCACGGCCGGTGATGGCCGCCGTCGCCCTCTTCTCCGCCGTCGCCGTGATGCTCGGTGTTGTGGTTACGGGAGCCGGACCGCACGCCGGCGATGCTGACGCCCCCCGGAACGGCCTGGACTGGGACCTGTTCTCGCACATCCACGCGGTGCCCGCGTACCTCGTCACGGCAGGCGCGCTGTTTGGCCTGTACCTTGTGTTCCGCGACCGGATCACAGGCCCTTTCCGCAGCGCCGTACTGATGCTCCTGGGAGTCACGGTGCTCCAGGCAGCCATCGGATTCACGCAGTACTACAACGGCATCCCCGCCCTCCTGGTGGGCGCCCACATGCTGGGTGCGGCCCTGCTCATAAGCGCCGCAACGAACGCCGCCGACGTCGCCCGGTCCAGCCCGGTCAAGTGAGGCCGCTTAAGTAGGGCAGCGCAGATAAGTAAAGCAGCGAAGAATCAGCACCCCGGTCCGCAGTGACCGGGGTGCTTTTGTGTGCCCTGCCACCGGTACCCCACGACGCTCTCTCAGCTCCTGCGGGTTTCCCCTGGACGCTCTCGCAGTTCCTGCCGCATGGCAGAACGCCCCCTCACCTCGCAGGTGAGAGAGCGCCCGGGATAAAGCGACAGGTAGTGAGAGAGCGTCTAGCCCATGATGGCCGAGCCCACAAAGGGGTCGACGGCCAGGGCGATGAAGAGCAGGGTGAGGTAGCTGATGGAACCGTGGAAGACCTTCATGGCGCCCTTGTCGGAGACGTCGCCACCCTGGGCCCGGTTGTAGAGGGCGTGCGATTCATACAGGAACCAGGCACCTGCGGCCACGGCGGTGACCGTGTAGACCCAGCCCGCCCCGCCGGCAGGGACCAGCAGCAGCGAGCACGCCACCATGGCCCACGCGTACAGCACTACCTGGACCGAGACGACCTTGGCCCCGGCGATAGCGCCGAGCATCGGGACTTTCGCGTTGCGGTAGTCCTCGCCGTAGCGCATGGACAGCGGCCAGTAGTGCGGCGGCGTCCACAGGAAAATGACCATGAACAGGACGATCGCCGGCCACTCGACCGTGTTGGTGACGGCGGCCCACGCAATCAGCACCGGGAAGCAACCCGCGGCTCCGCCCCAGACGATGTTCTGGGCCGTGCGGCGCTTAAGGATCATGGTGTAAATGACCACGTAGAAGACGATTGCCCCGAGGCCCAGCCACGCCGACAGCGGGTTGGCGCCGAACCAGAGGATTGCGATGGCGGCGGCACCCAGAAGCCAGGAGAACACCAATGCCTCGCGCGGAGTCACTTCGCCGGTAACCAGGGGACGGTTCTCGGTCCGGTGCATCAGCTTGTCGATGTCACGGTCGAGGTAACAGTTGAAAGCCCCTGCACTTCCGGCAGCAAACGCCCCGCCCACGAGCGTGGCAAGGATCAGCCCGACGGAGGGGAATCCGCGTTCGGCGTAGATCATGGTTGGCAGAGTGCTCACAAGCAGCAGTTCGATGACCCGCGGTTTCGTGAGGGCAAGGTACGCCTTGGCTTTGCGGGCTATCCCGATCTTTCCGGGAAGCCGGGAGGCGTTCAGCGGCGTATCTGTTGTGCTCACGGTGGCAGTCACTCTGTTCTGTCTGGCTGTTCAGTCCGGCTGGTTCTCGCAGCGGCGGCGGCCCAAACCGGGCCCGCTCCCTCCGGCGGTGGCCTCCGAATATCATACCGTGGCTCTTAGGACTCCGAAGCCTCCATGATTCCGGCACGTTAACCCATCCTCACGGGCGCTGCGCGACGCGGTGATTCATATAAGGAAAATTCAGTCCACTTAGTGAGATACACGCTGACCAGCCCTTGGAATGGGGCTAAGCTGTCTGCAGATCAGCACGCAAGGAATGCCTATGGAATGCGCATTCCCGGAATCTCGGACGCGACTGAATGAAGATCAACGTTTCAATGGTGAACGGCTGGTACTAACCGCAGCGGGCGCCATTATGTGTGCCCCCGCTCCGGCCTGTTCGTACCACCTGCCGTCAGCACAGAGAGGGGCCCGGTTTTCGTGCCACATTTGGAAGAGCAAGAACTGTCATGGACCAGTTTGGACCAGCGAGCTGTTGATACGGCCCGTGTTTTGGCCGCGGACGCGGTCGAAAAAGTTGGAAACGGCCACCCGGGCACCGCGATGAGCCTGGCCCCGGCCGCGTACCTTCTCTTCCAGAAGCTGATGCGCCATGACCCGAAGAACCCGGACTGGATCGGCCGTGACCGGTTCATCCTCTCACCCGGCCACACGTCCCTGACGCTGTACATCCAGCTGTTCCTCTCCGGTTACGGCCTGGAGCTGAAGGACCTGAAGGCGCTGCGTACCTGGGATTCACTGACCCCGGGGCACCCGGAGTACAAGCACACCGCCGGTGTGGAAATCACCACCGGTCCGCTGGGCCAGGGCCTGGCGTCCTCGGTCGGCTTCGCTTACTCCCAGCGCCGGATGCGCGGCCTGTTCGACGCCGACGCTCCCGCCGGCCAGTCCCCGTTCGACCACACCATCTGGGTCATTGCCTCCGACGGCGACCTCCAGGAAGGCGTGACTTCCGAGGCTTCCTCCCTCGCCGGCCACCAGGAACTCGGCAACCTTGTGGTTGTTTACGACGAGAACCACATCTCCATCGAAGATGACACCGACGTTGCGTTCACCGAGGATGTCCTCAAGCGGTACGAGGCCTACGGCTGGCACGTCCAGCGCGTGGACTGGACCAAGACCGGCGAATACAAGGAAGACGTCCAGGAACTGTACGCGGCCCTGAT